>NZ_JAAQRC020000001.1:307500-615000 GCF_019216885.1 Methylobacterium sp. SyP6R
CGTCGGCGCGCCGGGTGCGGTACTGGTGGGCATAGGTGCCGCCGCGGATCACCACCGCGTCGATCGCCGCGATCAGCCCGGCCCGGTCGTCCGGATGCACCGTCTCGATCACCTGCTCCAGGCTCAAGCCCTCGCGGCCGTGAGCCGGATCGAGGCCGAAGCTGCGGGCGAAGGCCTCGTCGACGGTGAAGCGGTCGTTCGGCAGGTCCCAGAACCAGGTGCCGATGATCGCGCCGGCCGCCAGCGCCAGCTGGACCCGCTCGATGTTCTCCCGGGCGATCGCCTCGCTCTCGCGCAGGCGCCGGGTCGCGACCACCTGGGCGGTGGTCTCGTTGGTGAGGATGAACAGGCCGGCGACGCGGCCCTCGCCGTCGAGGACCCGCGAATAGGAGAAGGTCCACCAGGTCTCGGCCTCGCCCCGGTCGGTGCCGAGCGTCCACGGCAGGTCGACGAAGCGCCGGCTGCGCCCCGCGAAGGCGTCGTCGATGATGGGCTTGGCCTGCTCCCAGCCATCGGCCCAGACCTTGTCGAAGCGCTCGCCCATCGCCCAGTCGAGCCGGGGCCCGAGCAGCGGGAAGTAGGTCTCGTTGAAGAAGAAGTGCAGGTCCGGCCCCCAGGCCAGGATCATGCTCTCGGGCGAGTTCAGCACCAGCGAGAGCGCCGTGCGCAGGGCCTCGGGCCAGGTCTCGGGGGGCCCGAGCGGGTGGCTCGACCAGTCGCGCGCGCGGATCATCGCGGCCGCGCGGCCGCCGCCGGCCAGGAATGGGAGGGGGTCACTCATCGGCGGGCGGCGGGTTCACCTGGGCAAGGTCGGGCTCTACGCCGCTGCGACACGGCCCGGCGGGTCTCGAAAGTCGGTTCGGGCGCCGGGCGAAGGCCGGCCCGGACGAGTCGCGTCTTATCGCCCGAAGCGACCGATTCGGCAAAGCCGTTCGGCGCCGGCCCGCGCGGCTCTCCCGCCATGGCGGGAGGCCTACGCTTTTGGCAGGATCGGCCGCGAGCGCCGCGCCGCGCCGCAGGGGAGGACCGGATGGCCCATTTCATCAACGACCGCGCCGCGCTGGTGGCGGAGGCGGTGGACGGCCTCGTCGCGGGCAGCGGCGGGCGGCTCGCCCGCCTCGACGGCGACCCGGCGATCCGGGTCGTGTTGCGGGCCGACTGGCGGGCCGACCGGGTCGCGGTCGTCTCCGGCGGCGGCTCGGGCCACGAGCCGGCCCATGCGGGCTTCGTCGGGCGGGGCCTCCTCACCGCGGCGGTGTGCGGCGACGTGTTCGCCTCGCCCTCCGTCGATGCGGTGCTGGCGGGCATCCTGGCGGTGACCGGGCCGGCGGGCTGCCTCGTCATCATCAAGAACTATGCCGGCGACCGGCTGAATTTCGGGCTCGCCGCCGAGCGCGCCCGAGCCATGGGCTTGTCGGTCGAGACCGTCACGGTCGCCGACGACGTGGCCATCCCGGGGGCGGCGCAGGCCCGGGGCATCGCCGGCACGCTCCTGGTGCACAAGGTGGCGGGCCACGCTGCGGAAGGCGGCCGGCCGCTCGCCGAGGTCGCGGCGGCCGCGCGGGCCGCCGCCGCCGCGGTCAAGTCCCTCGGCCTCGCGGTCTCGGGCTGCACGATGCCGGGCGGGGTGGCGGAAGCCCGCCTCGCGCCGGGCCAGGCCGAGCTCGGCCTCGGCATCCACGGCGAGCCCGGCATCGAGCGCATCGCCCTGCCGCCGGCCGCCGACCTCGCCCGACTGATGACGGCGCGCCTCGGCGAGGCCGTGCCGGGCGATCGCCCGCTCGCCCTCCTCGTCAACACCCTCGGCGGCACCACGGCCCTGGAGATGCAGGTGCTGACGGGCGCGGTGCTGGCGACGCCGCTCGGCCGCCGGGTGCGCCTGCTCCTCGGACCGACCGCCGCGATGACGGCTTTGGACATGCACGGCATCTCGCTCTCGGTCATGCCTCTCGACGCGGCGGCGCAGGACGCGCTCGAAGCCGCGACCGAGGTGGCGGCCTGGCCGCTGGCGGTGCCGGTGACGCCGGCGACGCTCCGCCCCCTGCCCGATCGCGTCGCGCGGCTAAGCTCGGCCGCCTCCCCCTCGCACGACCCCGCGGTCGCAGGTGCGATCACGGCGGTCTGCACGGCCTGGATCGAGGCGGAAGCCGACCTCAACGCCCTCGACGCGCGGGTCGGCGACGGCGACACCGGCACCACCTTCGCGGCGGCGGCCCGCGCCGTGCTCGCCGATCTCGACCGGCTGCCGCAGGCCGAGCCCGGCGCCCTGTGCCGCGCGCTCTCCGACCGCCTCGCCCGGGTGGCCGGCGGATCGAGCGGGGTACTGATGTCGATCTTCTTTGCCGCTGCCGGTTCCGGCCTCGCGGAGGGGCTGGGCTGGTCCGAGGCGCTGATCCGGGGGGCGGACAGGCTCCAGGCCCATGGCGGCGCCCGGCCCGGCGACCGCACCCTGCTCGACGCCCTGGTGCCGGCCCTCGCGGCCCTGTCCGAGGATGGCGTGACGGCGGCGGCGCGGGCGGCGGAAACGGGAGCCGCCGCCACCGCCCGGATGACACGGGCCGGCACCGGCCGGTCGAGCTACCTCGCCGCCGCCGACCTCGACGGGGTGGAGGATCCGGGTGCGGTCGCGGTGGCCCGTGCCTTCAAGGCCCTGGCCTCCGCGGCTGCGGGGCGTTGAGCTACGCCGACGGTCGGTGCGAGGGCCCGGGCGATGGGCCCCGGCCGATCGTTCCCTGCATCGCAGCGCGGGCCTGAGCAATGACGTGTGATACGGTTTCCGGATTGATCGCTTCGCGATGTGGAAACCGGCTTCGCTCAGGCGAGGCGCCAAGATCCCCGCTCTCGTATCGCGGTACGCGACACAGCAGGTCGCGTGGTGCGGGAGCGACGGCCGTGCGCAAGAACCCTCCCCCCTCTGCGGTCTAGCGGATTTATACCAACGGTCGTTGAAAACGACCTCTGGTTCCGATCTCGAATTTTCGCCAAGCCCGAGGTCCCGGACTTCTGGGTTTGGTGTCGGAAATTCGAGTTGGGTCAACGGCCCCGTCGATCTCGGGCTTGCCCGAGATCGACGGGGGAGGAGAGGCGCGCAATTTTCGCAAGGGGACGGCGCTCAGACCGAGATGTGCGAATCCGCTCGCCTCTGCGGGGGAGGGTGCCCGGCTGCGAGTGCGAAGCACGCGTGGGCCGGGCCGGAGAGGGGCAGCGCGACGCTCATCCAGCGAGCGCCCTTCATCATGGTCGCCTCCGGAAGCGGCGTCCCCTCTCCCGGCCTGCTCCGCAGGCCACCCTCCCCCGCAGAGGGCAGGGCTGTCCGGGGAAAGACGAGGCGCTGGAAATCCCCTCTCCCCGCGGGCGGGGAGAGGCTTTCGTCCCCCTTGTCGGGGACGAAAGGAGCGGAGGCGAAAGCCGGAGCGAGGGTGAGGGGGGGGCCGGAGAAGCCTCACTCGTCGAGACCCCCTCACCCTCGCCCTTCGGGCTTGCCGTGCCCCCTGAACGGCGGCACGGCCCTCTCCCCGCCCGCGGGGAGAGGGGAAGATCAGCGCCTCGTCTTTCCCCGGACAGCCCTGGCGCAGAGGGGAGGGTTCAGACGCGCTTCCCGTCGTTCCCGCACCCGCACAGCTTCCTACGGCGCATTGTGCCCCCTATGGAGGAGACGATCTGAGCGCCTGATCTTTCGGAGGAGGCTCCAGAGCGCCCTGCCGCCCGGCGGAACGGCGAGACGATCCTTGCCTCAGGCGCCGCGACGGCCGCGGCGCGGCTTGCCCTCGCCCGGAGGAGAAGCCTCGGGCGCAGCGGCCGGTTCGGCCGGCGTCTCGGGGGCAAAGGACTCGGGTGCAAAGGGCTCGACCGCCTCGGTCCCCTCTTCCTCCTCGCTCCGTACGGGGCGGCGGCGCTGCTGGCCGAGGCCGAGCGAGCGGGCCAGCTCGGAGCGCTGCTCGGAGTAGCTCGCCGAGGTCATCGGATAGTCGTGCGGCAGGCCCCATTTCTGGCGATAGGCTTCGGGTGTCAGGCCGCGCAAGGTCAGGTGGCGCCGCAGCGTCTTGTACGACTTGCCGTCCTCGAAGCTGATCAGGAAGTCGTTGGTGATCGAGCGGCGGATTTCCCCGGGGGTCGCCTTGGGGTGGACCGGCTCGGGAGGAGCTTTGGTCCCCTTGGCCATCTCGCTCAGGGCGCCATAGACGTCCGAGATCAGCTTCGGCAACTCGGCGCTCTGCAAATGGTTGCTGCTGACATAGGCAGAGATGATATCGGCCGTCAACGTGACGATCTGTTCGTGAGTGTTGGCTGTCTCTTCCATCCCGGAACGCCCTGAGAATCACTGAAAATCGGCTTCCTATCCTTAAGTTCGCAGTCCCCGAAAAGGCAAGGATTATCTGTTGATAAAAATCACAAAACCCCAGCAAGAGATCGATCGACCTAACAAGCGCGTGCGGGTTCGATCGCCATGCTGCCCGATTGGGCGAGGCCGCGGCCGGAACCCGGTCCTGCCGCTGCGGTTCTCCCGCCGGATACCGGGGAATCGTGCGGGAGAGGCCTGGATGCGCGTCGTCGTCGACCTGAATCGCTGCCAGGCCTATGCCCAGTGCTGCTACGCGGCGCCGGACCGCTTCGTGCTGCGGGGCGACGAGATCCTGGTCTACGATCCGGCCCCGCCCGCCTCGGACCGCGCGGCGGTCGACCGGGCGGTGCAGGCCTGCCCGGTCCGCGCCATCCGGGTCGAGCACGATCGCGCTCCGGCGGAGCGCGCGGCGTGAGGGACGGGACGATCGTGATCGCCGGCGCCTCGCTCGCGGGTCTGCGCGGCGCGGAAGCCCTGCGGGCGCACGGATTTGCCGGCCGCCTGATCCTCGTCGGCGACGAGCCCCACCTCCCTTACGACCGCCCTCCCCTGTCGAAGCACGTCCTCACCGGCGAGATCGCGCCCGGCGCCACCACCTTGCCGGGTGTCGGCACCGTGGAGGCCGAGTGGCGCCTCGGCGCGAAGGCGCGCGGCCTCGACCGGGCCGGCCGGGCGCTCCTGCTGGCGAATGGCGAGCGCCTCGCCTTCGACCGTCTGCTGATCGCCACCGGAGCCCGCGCCCGGCCCTGGCCGAAGCCCGAGGAGGCGCGATTGTCCGGCATCCACACCCTCAGGAGCCGGGACGATGCGGCGTCCCTGGCGGCGGGGCTCGCGGCCCGGCCGAAGCGGGTGCTGATTCTCGGCGCCGGCTTCATCGGCTGCGAGGTCGCCTCCAGCATCCGCGCCCTCGGGCTGCCGGTCACGGTGGTCGATCCGGCGCCCGCGCCCCTCGCCCAGGCGCTCGGCCGCGTCATCGGCGGCTTCATCGCCGGGCGGATGGAGGCGGCGGGGGTCGATCTGCGCCTCGGCGTGCAGGTGACGCATCTCGAGGGCGACGGCCAAGGAGAATGTGTGATGCGGCGCGCCCGGCTCGACGATGGCGGGACGATCGAGGCCGATTGCGTCGTGGTGGCGTTGGGCGCCGTGCGCAACACCGACTGGCTCGCCGGGTCCGGCCTCCGGGCCGACGAGGGCGGGCTGTCCTGCGATTCCGCCTGCCGCGCCCTCGACGAGGCGGGGCGGCCGGTCCCGGACATCTTCGCCGCCGGCGACGTGGCGCGCGTACCCTACCCGCTCTACGGCGGCCGCCCGGTCGCCCTGGAGCATTGGGGCAACGCCGTCGCGCAGGCCGCGCACGCCGCCCGGGCGATGCTGGACGGGCCGGAGGCGGCCGGCGCCTATGCCGAGCTGCCGGCCTTCTGGTCGAGCCAGTTCGGGCTCAACATCAAGTCGCTGGGCCTCACCGAGGGGGCCGACGCGGTGGCGATCGTGCAGGGCAGCCCGCGGACCGGCCGGTTCCTGGCGGTCTACGGCCGGGCCGGGCGGACGATCGCCGCGGTCTCGGTCGATGCCGGGCGCTGGCTCCCCGCCTATGAGGGCCCGATCCGGGACGGCGCGCCCTTCCCGCCGATCACCGGCGGCGCCGACCAGCCGGACCCGGATCCGGTATCGCCGGGCCTGCCGGCGCCCGCGACCGCTCGAGGCGATCAATCATGACCGAGACCCCCGACGGTACCCTGTTCGCGCAGGTCCGCGATCCCGCCCACCGCGCCGATCCCTATCCGCTCTATGCCCGCCTGCGCGCCCATCCGGTGGCGCGCCAGGACGACGGGACATTCGTGGCGAGCGGCTACGAGGCGATCCGCGCCCTCCTCGCCGATCCGCGGGTCAGCTCGGAGGACCTGCCGCCGGCCGAGCATCCGGCCACCGGCAACCCGGTCAAGGACTGGATCGTCAACCCGCTGAAGGACTGGATCACCGACCGCCACCGCCCCTTCATCTTCCGCGATCCCCCCGACCACGGCCTGTTGCGCCGCCAGGTGATGGCGCAGTTCACGGTGGCGCGGGTGCGGGGCATGAAGCGGCGCACGGAAAGCTTGGTGGCGCAGTGCCTGGACGCTTGTGCCGGTTCCCGCCGCTTCGACCTCGTCGACGACCTCGCCTATCCGCTGCCCGTCACGGTGATCTGCGAGCTCCTCGGCGTGCCGCGCGAGGACGAGCCGCGCTTCCACGCCTGGGCGACGCAGCTCGCCACGGCGCTCGAGCCCGAGAGCCGCAACGACCCCGACCTGCGCGCCCGCAACACCGAGACCTTCGACGCGATCGCCGACTACATGCGCGACCTGGTCCGCGAGAAGCGCCGGGCGCCGGCCGACGACATGCTCTCCGGGCTCGCCACCGCCAAGGACCCGCAGGCCGGGCGGATGAGCGATCCCGACCTGATCGCCACCGCGATCCTGCTCTTGATCGCCGGCCACGAGACCACCGTGAACCTGATCACCAACGGGATGCTGACGCTGCTGCGCCATCCCGACGAACTGGCGCGCCTGCGCGCCGACCCGGAGCGGGCGCCGCGGGTGATCGAGGAACTCTTGCGCTACGAGCCGCCGGTGCATTTCCGCACCCGGATCGCGCGGGCGCCGATCCCGATCGCCGGCACGGTGATCCCTTCGGGCGCGCCGCTGGTGCTGCTGTTTGCCGCCGGCAACCGCGATCCGGCCCGCTTCCCCGATCCCGATCGTTTCGATCCGGACCGGACCGACAACCAGCATTTCGGCTTCGGCGGCGCCCTGCATTACTGTGTCGGCGCGCCGCTCGCCCGGATCGAGGCCGAGGCCGCTCTGACGGCGCTGACCGCCCGGCTCAGCGGGCCGCGCCTCGCCGAGGACCCGCCGCCCTACCGGCCCGGCGCGTCCTTGCGCGGTCCGAAGCGCCTCCTGCTCGATATCGATGGAATCGGCTGAAGGCACCGTTACGGCACCCGCGCGTTGCCTGCCGACGATGCAGCGACGATGCTGAGGGCGGGCCATGGCTGAGACACAGGACAAGCAGGACAAACCGGATTTCGCGCGCGGAATCCCGTCGGGCGACCTGCCCGAGGGGGCGATGGTCGAGGGGACCCTCGGCGAGGACAAGGTGCTGCTCCTGCGCCGCGACGGCGTGGTGACGGCGATCGGCGCCCGCTGCACCCATCTCGGGGCTCCGCTCGCCAAGGGCATCGTGGCGGAGGGCGAGATCCGCTGTCCCTGGCACCATGCCCGCTTCAGCCTGGAGACCGGCGAGGCGGTCGGCGCCCCGGCCTTCGATCCGCTGCCCTGCTACCGCGCCGAGGAGCGCGACGGCCGCATCACCGTGACCGGACGGCGCGAGGCCGCGGCCAAATCCCCCGGCAAGGGGGTACAGGTCCCCGGCAAGGTCGTCATCGTCGGCGGCGGGGCCGGGGGACATGCCTGCGCCGAGTGGCTGGCCCGGGCCGGCCACGGCGCCGCCGTCACCCTGGTGAGCGACGATCCCGATCCGCCCTACGACCGCACCTTCTGCTCGAAGCAATATCTCTCCGGCAAGGCGCCGCGCGGGAAGACGCGGCTTGCCGCGGAAGGCTTCTACGGCGGCGACGGCCCCCGCTACCTGAGCGACCGGGTGGTCTCCATCGATCTCGGGGCCGAGGAGATCGTGACCGCGGGCGGCGAGCGCCTGGCTTACGACGCCCTGGTGATCGCCACGGGCGCCGCGCCGCTTCGGCCGGACGTGCCGGGCTTCGAGCGTCCGAACGTGCACACCCTACGCAGCCTTGAGGACGCCGACGCCCTGATCGCGGCGGCCGAGAAGGCCCGCTCGGTCGCGGTGGTGGGCGCGAGCTTCATCGGCCTCGAAGTCGCCGCCGCGATGATCGCTCGCGACAAGGCGGTGACGGTGGTGGCGCCCGAGGCGATACCGCTCGCCACCATCCTCGGCGAGGCGGTCGGCCGCTTCGTCCAGGGCCTGCATGCGGACAAGGGCGTCATCTTCCGCCTCGGCCGCAAGGTGACGGGCTTCGACGGGACGGCGCTCGCCCTCGACGACGGCAGCCGGATCGAGGCCGACCTCGTGGTGCTCGGCACCGGCGTGGCGCCGCGCACCGACCTCGCCGAGGCCGCCGGCCTGACGCTGGCGGGCAAGGACGAGGGCGGCGGCATCGCGGTCGATCGTCGTCTCGCCACCTCGGCGCCCGGAATCTACGCCATCGGCGACGTCGCCGCCTATCCGGATCCGAGGAGCGGGCGGCGCCTGCGGGTCGAGCACTGGGTCCATGCCCAGCGCCAGGGCCAGCACGTCGCCCGCGCGCTCCTGGTAGGGGCGGCTTCGGGCGAGACGGCGCCGTTTGCCGAGACGCCGTTCTTCTGGAGCGGCCATTACGGCACCAGCCTGCGCTATGTCGGCCATGCCGGCTCGGCGGAGGATGTCCGGGTTGAGGGCGATGTCGGCAAGGGCGATTTCGCCGTGACCTACCGTGAGGAGGGCCGCGACGCCGCGCTCGCCACCTGCAAGCGGGACAGGCAGTCGCTGGAGGTCGAGGCCGCGTGGGACCGGGAGGGCGCCGCGGGCTGATCCCGGAACCCCGGGCGCGGCCTCCCGGCTTGCGCCCGGGCCCGATCGCGGGCAGGTGGCGGATCTGGTTCCACGGTCGACCGAGAGCCCGTCCAGCGTTGCCGAGCGATGATTCCCCGGGCCTCGCCCGCCTCGAAGGCCTGATCGGCTACACCCTGCGGCGGGCGCAGGTCGCGGTCTCGCGCAGCTTCGTCGAGCTGTTCGCCGATCTCGACGTGCGCCAGAGCCAGCTCGGCGTGCTCACGGTGATCGAGGGCAGCCCTGGCCTGCGGCCGAGCCAGGTCGGCGCGGCGATCGGCATCAAGCGGGCGAATATCGGCCCGCTCCTCGACGAGCTGGAAGCCCGCTCCCTGGTGCGCCGCGAGCCCGACCCGACCGATCGCCGCTCGCAATCCCTCTTCCTCACGGAGGCCGGCGAGGCCCTGATGGCCGAGCTGCACCGCCGCGAGGCCGCCCACGAGGAGCGCATCGCCGCCTTCCTGAACCCGCAGGAACGGAGCGCGCTCCTCGACCTGCTGCGCCGGCTGGAGCAGGGGGCGGGGGATGAAGCGGGACCGGATGACGTGGAGTGAGGTCGCTCGCGGAACTCCGGCTACGTCGTGCGTCCTGAGGACTGCGGCCACTCCGTCCTGCCGACCGGGCTTGCCATCGCCGCCTGCCAGCGCCCGGCATGTACGGAAGCCATCAAGGCCGGGCCGCGTCGATGCAGGCTTCGGTCACCTAATCCTCCGTCTGTTTAGCGATGCACGCGATCGTCGGGTGCTCGGAAGAAGTGCTTTGTCTCACAGACTCTATTCTTTTCGCGAGTTTCTGGGAAAATCGTTGAAGAAATTTTTTCTATTTTTATCTGGAAGTGTTCGGTCGAGTCGACCGAGCCGACATAACTCTCGACGATCCGCCGACCGTACCTTATACCTGCGGCGTCATATGGCCTTTCACCTCATAGCCTTGCGTGATGCCTCATGCTGAATTCTGAGACCGTCAAGCCGGAAGTCGCAGCTTCCATTCCCGGAACCGAGATGAGCATCTTCGCGCCAGATGGCATCGCCCGTCTTGAGCAGATCGATAATTATCGTTCGGTGTCCCCGTTCCCACATCTCGTGATCGACAATATTTTTAATAACGACATGCTGCGCATGATTTTGCAGGAGTGGCCTTCGTCGGGGAATGACTCCGAGCTTCACGACGACGGCACTTATGTGAAGAAAAAATTTGGAACAACCTGGAAAACCAAGTTCGGTCCTTTCACTCAGAAGTTTTTTGCGGAGATGGCGGGCCCATCTTTCTTAAAGACATTGGAGAAAGTTACTGGCATGTGGGGCTTGATGCCCGATCCATACATGTTCGGAGGGGGGTTGCACGCCACGGCGACTGGTGGAAAACTTGCAATCCATGCCGATTTTAACAAGCATCCGTTTTTCAAAGTCGATCGGCGTCTGAATCTCCTCGTCTACCTCAACGAAGGCTGGACGGATGAAAATGGCGGTTGGCTGGAGTTGTGGGATCGAGAGATGAAGGGCTGCATCCAGCGCGTTCTTCCTGTCTTCAACAGGATGGTAATTTTTTCGACCACCAGCGATTCCTACCATGGTCAGCCTGAGCCGATAGCGGGTCCGCCCGACTTGTGGCGGAAATCGGTCGCACTTTATTATTACTCCAACGGTCGCGCCGACGAAGGGTTTCCCCCGGATGACACCGGAGCGCATTCGACGTTATGGCAGTCCCGACCCGAAAAAGGCTATTGAGAAAACAATAGAGATATTATTTTGCGGGAGCGTGTTTCGTTGCATTATCAATAATAGTACAAGAACTAAGTCTCAAAACGATCAGCATTCGGTCGCGCTGCGACCGGATGCTGATCCGAAATGTTGTCGTCGCATATCACAGACGCCGGATGTGCGACGTATCCACCGTCAAAGAGCGGCTGTCGTACCGAGTGGTGAGGCGGAGCGAGGGAGACCGGATGAGGCAATCTCCGGAGGATTGCATCCCGATGCCGGTCACTCCCCCCGAAACCGCCTGACCAGATCCTCCGGGATCGGTGCCGCCTTCATCCGGGACGGGTCGTGGGGATGGCGGCCGGCCCAGACACGGCGCTCGCGGCCCTCGACGGCGAGGTCGCCGGCATTGAGCAGGCGGTGGCGCACGGCGAAGCTCGACCGGCCGACATCCACCACCGTCGAGACGATCTCGACCCGGTCGCCGTAGCGCGAGGGCTTGAGGAAGCGCGCCCCGGTCTCGACCAGTGGGATGCCGAGGAGATCGTAGCGCGCCAGCATCCCGGCCTTCGGCAATCCGGTCGCGGCCTCGCACAGCAGGGCCGTCGACCAGTCGAAGAAGTCGAAGAAGCGCGGGTTGAACACGATGCCGGCGGGGTCGCAATGGCCCCATTCCACCGTCAGCGTGCGGGCATGGGTGAAGCCCTCGTGGTCGGCGATCGGCTCTTGGGCTGAGGTCATGCGGTCTCCGGCAGGATGATGGCGGGGTCGAGAGGCGTGGCGTAGAGGCGGGCGACGGCGTCGGCCCGGTTGCGCAGCACGCCGCGCTGGTTGATCGAGCCCTTGTCGGTCACCTCGTCGCGGTCGAGGGCGGGCGGCTCGGGCAGCAGCAGCAGCCGGGCGATGCGGTTCGACGAGCCGGTGGCCCTTTGGGCGAAGGCCGCGAGGCGCCGGGCGAAGTCGCGCCGGAGCGCCGGATGGGCCAGCACGGCATCGTCGTCGCCCGCCTCCCCGCAGAGCGCCCGGCAGGCGGCGATATCCGGGAAGACCAGGGCGGCGACCTCGTCCCGGGCCTCGCCCGCGATGGCGACATCGCGCACCAGCGGCTGGAACGCGTCGAGGAAGGCGGCCCGCAGGGGGCCGACGCTGACCCAGACCCCGGTGGTGAGCTTGAAATCCTCGTTGAGGCGCCCGTCGAAGGTGAAGCCGCGGTTGCGGTCGGCGGGATCGACCGGCACCAGGGCGTCGCCGAGGCGGTAGAAGCCCTCCTCGTCGAAGGCCGAGGCGGTCAGGTCCGGCCGGCGCCAGTAGCCCGGGGTGACGTTGGGCCCGCGCACCCGCGCCTCGTGCTTGGCGCCGACGGGCGCGACCTTCAGCTCGACGCCGGGCGCCGGCAGGCCGACCTGGCCGGCCCTCGCCGGGCGGTCGTCGGTGACGAGGGCGAGCGGCGCGGTCTCGGTGGCCCCCAATCCCGTCACCATCGGCACCGTCCGGCCGATGGTCTGCCGGGCGAGGTCATCGATGGCGTCCCAGACCGGCTGCGGCAGGCCGGCGGCGGCGAAGAAGGTGACCTGGAGCCGGCTGAAGAAATTCTTCCGCAACGCCTCGTCGTCGCGCAGGTGCGGTACCAGCGCCTCGAAGCCCTTCGGCACCGTGAGGTAGAGGGTGGGAGCCACCTCGCGCAACGCCCGCACGGTCTCCCGGATGCCGCCGGGGGTCGGCCTTCCCTCGTCGATATGGAGGGTGCCGCCATTCGCCAGCACCAGGTTGAAGTTGTGGTTGCCCCCGAAGGTGTGGTGCCAGGGCAGCCAGTCGACCATCACCGGCGGCTCCGCCGTGAGCGCCGGGAACCGGGCCTGGAGCATCGCCTGGTTGGAACTCAGCATCCGGTGGGTATTCACCACCGCCTTCGGCACGCCGGTGGAGCCGGAGGTGAACAGGAGCTTTCCCACCGTCTCGAGCGTCACTGCCGCGTGGGCGGCCGCCACGGAATCGGGATCGTGGGCTTGCATCAGCTCCGCGAACGGCGTCGCGGCCCGGCCGATCGCCGCACGATCGCCGATCACCACCTCGGTTCCTGGCGGGACGGCCGCCGCGATGGCCGGAGCGTAAGTGGCCCCTTCCGCCGCGAAGACGAGGCCGGGGGTGAGCAGGTCCACGATCGCCCGCAGGCGGGCATGGTCCTGCGATACGGTGGAATAGGCCGGCGAGACCGGTGCCACCGCGATGCCGACATGCAGCGCGGCGAGCGAGAGGAGCGCGTGCTCGAAGCCGTTGCCGGACAGGATCATCACCGGCCGCTCGGCCGAGAGGTTCCGGGCGAGCAGGGCGGCGGCGATCCGCTCGACGGCATGAAGAGCCGCCCCATAGGTCAGGGGCTCGAACGCACCCCCCTCCCCGCGCCGGGCCAGGAACGGTCTCTCCGGAGCCTCGGCGGCGTGGCGGGTCAGGTGCGCGGTCAGGCGCTCGGGGTAGGGCGGCAGCGGGGCCGTCGCGGTGACGAGTAGGCTGCCGTCGGCGCGCTCGGTGAAACGATGCGTGTCCATTCGCCCTACCCTTTCACCAGCGGGCAGCCGCCCTCGGCGAGCGGGCGCCAGGCTTCGTCTGCCGGCACGGTGCGGACCGGCTTGAAATAGTCCCAGCCGCCCTTGCTCTCGGCGGGCGTCTTGGTGGTCAGCAGGTACATCGGGTGGAGCTTGCGGCCGTCCTCGCGGATGCGGCCGGGGCCGAAGATCGGATCGTCGGTCGGCATCGCCTTCATGGCGGCCACGACAGTTCGGCCGTCGCCCGCATCCTTCACGGTGCCGAGGCTCTTCAGGTAATGCTCCACCGCCGAGTAGACGCCGGCCTGCATGTCGTTCGGCATGGCGTGGCGCGGGTGGCGGGCGGCATAGCGCGCCGCGAAGGCCCGGGTGCCGTCGGTGAGGTCCCAGTAATACGGCGTGACGATGTAGACGCCCTGTGTCGCCTTGAGGCCGAGCGCCGGCATGTTGGTGATGTTGAGGATCAGCCCGGCGAGGCGCTGGGCCGGGGCGATGCCGAACTCCGCCGCCTGCTTGAGGGCGTTCGAGGTGTCGTCGCCGGCATTCGCCAGCCCGATCACGTCGGCGCCCGACCCTTGCGCCTGGAGCAGGAAGGACGAGAAGTCGGCGGTGCCGAGGGGATGGCGCGAGCCTCCCGTCACGCTGCCGCCCATGGCCTTCACCTCCTCGGCGGCCGAGCCTTCGAGGTCCTTGCCGAAGGTGTAGTCGGCGGTGAGGAAGTACCAGGTCTTGGCCCCCTGCTGCACCAGGGCCTTCGCCAGGGCATGGCCGAGGGACCAGGTGTCGTAGGTCCAGTGCACGGTGTTGGGCGAGCATTGCTTGCCGGTGAGCTCGGCGGTGCCGGCGCCCGAGCCGATGAACACCTTGTTCTTCTCCCGCGCCAGGTTCGCGACGGCCAGCGCGACGGCCGAGTTCGGCACGTCGACGATCAGGTCGACGCCGTCCTGGTCGAACCAGCGCCGGGCGATCGAGGCGCCGATATCGGTCTTGTTCTGGTGGTCGGCCGAGACCAGCTCGACCGGGCGCCCGGCCTTGGCTGCAAAATCCTCGATGGCGAGTTGCGCCGCGATGACCGAGCCCTGGCCCTGGTAGTCGGCGTAGGGCCCCGACATGTCGTTGAGGACGCCGATCTTCACCGGCCGCTCGGCGGCGAATGCCGGGCTGAGGAGGGATAGGAGGGCGGCGAGAGCCGGGGCGAACCGGCGGATGGGGCGACGGGGCATGGTTTCCTCCGGGGGTGATGAGGCCGGTCTTGATGCCGGTTCCTGGGATTTAGTTGCGGGAAATCTCTGTCTTTGCGAATAAAGAGAAGTCGCGGGCTCCTCTCTCCCACACGGGAGAGGGGAAGTAGGCTTGACTTGTTGCGCGCCGCGCTTCCCCTTCTCAAAGACTGTTTAATAGGATTTGCTTGGAAAGATCTGATGGTGGGGATGATTTATCCTACCCTCACACCTCATCCTGAGGTGTTAGTCGATCGAAGATCGAATGACCTCGAAGGAGTGCTCCAGGGAACGCAGAGATTTCTGGAGCCCTCCTTCGAGGCTCCCGTTGGTCGCACCTCAGGATGAGGTAGGAGGGCAGGACAGTCTCGGTCTCCTCAAGTCTTAAGTAGAAAATCTCGCTCAAGCATTCTCTCAGGGTCATTCCGGGCTCCGCTGCGCGGCCCCGGAATGACGCGGAGGGTCGCAACGGCGGAGCGAAGAAAAGAGAGGCGTCTCCCCTACTCCCGCACCTTCTTCGCCCGCCCCTCCAGAAACTCCGCCAGCCGGCGCTTCGCCTCGGCATCGCTCTGCGCCACCGCGGTCATCAGGGCCTCGGTGAGGTACCCGGTCGCCGGGTCGGCCTCGGCGATGCGCGGCAGGGCGTGGATCAGGGCGTAGTTGGTCAGCGGCGCGTTCTCGGCCGCCCGGGTGGCGAGCGCGATCGCCCGTTCCAGCCCCTCGCCCGGCGGCGTGACGTAGTGCGACAGGCCGAGCCGCTCGCCGCTCTCGGCATCGTGGACCCGGCCGGTCAGCATCATGTCGCGCATCCGCGAGACCCCGATCAGCCGCGGCAGCCGCACCGAGGCGCCGCCGCCGACGAAGATGCCGCGCTGGCCCTCCGGCAGGGCGTAGAAGGCGGAAGCCTCGGCGACCCGCAGATGGGCCGACAGCGCCAGTTCGAGCCCGCCGCCGATCACCGCGCCTTTCAGCGCCGCGACCACCGGCACCCGGCCGAACTCGATCTCGTGGAAGGCCCGGTGCCACATCCGCGAATGCAGCATCCCGGCCGGGGCGTCGCGCTCGGTCAGCTCCGCCAAGTCGAGCCCGGCGCAGAAATGCGGGCCCTCCGCGGCGATCACCAGCGCCCGCACGTCGTCGGGCAGGTTCCGGGCGATGCGCTCCAGCCCCAGCACCATGCCGTCGTCGAGGGCGTTGCGCTTGTGCGGGCGGGACAAGGTGACGATCGCCACGGCGTCCCGCCGGGTGACGACCAGGGACTCGGTGCCGAGGCCCGACAGGTCCTCCGCCATACGGCGTTCCTCCGATTCTCGCTCCGGCCGTTCGCGCCGGATTGCCAAACATGATTTGTAATGTGATATAACTATCTCAACGGGTCAATCGGGCGACAAGCCCTGACAGAGACCCGACCAGGGAGGGCGCCGCGATGGATGACGCGAGCGGACAGGCCGGCGACTATCGCACGGCCATCGGACGGGTGGCGGTGATCGGGACCGGCGTCATCGGGGCGTCGTGGGTGTCGCAGTTCTTGAGTTGCGGCCTCGACGTCGTCGCCACCGATCCGGCCCCCGGCGCGGAGGCGCATTTACGCGAGACGGTCGCCCGGCACTGGCCGGTCCTCGAACAGATCGGTCTTAGCCCCGGCGCCGCGCCCGAGCGCCTGACCTTCGTGGCCGGGCCGGAAGAGGCAGCGGCAAACGCCGATTTCGTGCAGGAGAACGGGCCCGAGCGCCTGGAGATCAAGCACGAGACCTTTTCCCGCCTCGACGCGGCCGCGGCCCCCGACGTGGTCCTGGCGACCAGTTCCTCCGGCCTCACCCCGAGCGCGATCCAGAGCGCCTGCCGCCATCCCGGCCGGGTGGTGCTCGGCCATCCCTTCAACCCGCCCCACCTGGTGCCGCTGGTCGAGGTGCTGGGCGGAGAACACACCGACGAGGGCGCCGTCGCCGCCGCGATGGGCTTCTACGCGCGCATCGGCAAGCGGCCGATCCGCCTGCGGCGCGAGCTCGTCGGCCACGTCGCCAACCGGCTCCAGGCGGCGCTCTGGCGCGAGGCGTTCCACCTCGTCGGCTCAGGCGCCGCCACGGTGGCCGATATCGATGCCGCCATCGCCCATGGGCCGGGCCTGCGCTGGGCCCTGATGGGGCCGTGCCTGCTCAACCACCTCTCGGGCGGCGCGAAAGGGTTCGCCCACACCCTCGACCATCTCGGGCCCCTGATGGAGGCGATGTGGGCCGATCTCGGTGACCCGCGCCTGACGCCCGACCTCAAGGCGACCCTCGTCCAGGGCCTCGAACAGGCGCTCGAAGGACGCGACCGCGACGCGATGGTGGCGCAGCGCGACCGGCTCCTCGTCGACCTCGTCCGGCAGAAGCGCGCCGCGCCGGACCTGCCGTAACCCTCGTCTCAACCAACTCAAGGGAGGACAACATGGCCAAGGTGATCGTGACGGTGGCGCCGACCGGCGGCATGGCCTCGAAGGCGCAGAACCACAACCTGCCGACCCAGCCGGCGGAGATCGCCGAGTCGGTGCACAAGTCCTGGAAGGAAGGGGCGGCCATCGCGGCGCTCCACGCCCGCCGGCCCGACGACGAGGCGACCTGCAACGCCGAGATCTACCGCGACATCAACCGGCGCATCCGCGAACGCTGCGACATCATCCTCAACAACTCGACCGGCGGCGGGTCGAGCGGCGACATGCTGGTGCCGCGCCCCGACGGGCTGTTCGAATCGAGCTTCGAGGAGCGGCTGAAGGGCTGCGAGGCCGGGGCCGAGATGGCGACCTTCGACGGCATGACCTTCGCGGACGTGCATGGCGGCCGCGAGATCCTGGTGGTGACGACGCCGAGCCGCTGCGAAGCGCTGGCGAAGCGCATGCAGGAGCGCGGCATCAAGCCGGAATGGGAGGTGTTCGGCCCCCAGCACATCCTGCAGGACGTGACCCGGCTGATCGAGAAGGGCTACGACAAGCCGCCCTACTACATCAACATGGTGCTCGGCGCCGACAAGGGTTTCCAGGGCGCGATGCCCTATTCCCACGACATCCTGGCGGCGATGATCCGGATGCTGCCGCCGCAATCGATCTTCTGCGTCTCCGGCATCGGCCCGGCGCAGCTGCCGGCGACGACGCAGGCGATCCTGCTCGGCGGCCACGTCCGGGTCGGGCTCGAGGACAACAATTATTACTCCCGCGGCCAGCTCGCGACCAACGAGCAGCTGGTGGCCCGCACGGTGCGGATCATCAAGGAACTGAACCACGAGCCGGCGAGCCCGGCCGAGGCCCGTGACATCCTCGGCCTCAAGGCCGTCTGACGGGAGGGACGACGATGCGCGCCCTTCGCTCCGCCCTGCTGGCGGGCCTGATGACCCTCGCGCCGGCCTTGAGCCATGCGGAGGGCGCCGTCTCCGGCGACCGCGTCAAGATCGGCGTGCTCGCCGACATGTCGACGGCGATGTCCGGCAATTACGGCACCGGCAGCGTCACCGCGGCGCGCCTCGCGGTCGAGGATTTCGGCGCGACGGTGCTGGGCAAGCCGATCGAGATCGTCGCCGCCGATCACCAGAGCAAGCCGGACGTGGCGAGCACGCTGGCGCGCCGCTGGTACGACGTCGAGGGGGTCGACATGATCACCGACCTCGGCAACTCGGCGGTGGCTCTGGGCGTCCAGGCGCTGGCGCGGGAGAAGGGGCGGCTCGCCCTCATCACCGGATCGGGCTCGACGGTGATCACCGGGGCGCAATGTTCGCCGAACGGCGCGCTCTGGGTCATCGACACCCACGCCCTTTCCCGCGCCATCGCCAAGCCCCTGGTGGAATCCGGCGAGACGACCTGGTTCTACGTGGTGGCCGACATCACGCTGGGAAAATCCTTCGTCGCCGACGTGACGCCGGTTGTGACGAAGGGCGGCGGCAAGGTGGTGGGCCAGGTCTTCCACCCCCTGCTCTCGCCCGATCTCTCGTCGCAGATCCTGCAGGCGCAAGCCTCCGGCGCTCGCGTGATCGCGCTGTTCAACGTCGGCGGCGACGCGATCAACGCGGTCAAGCAGGCTTCCGAGTTCGGGGTGCTCGGCGGCAAGCAGAAGCTCGCCGGCTTCTACATGACGGCGGTCGACGTCCACGCGCTCGGGCTCCCCGTCGCCGGCGGCCTCTACCTGGCCGAGGCGTTCTACTGGGACACCGACGACGCCACCCGCGCCTTCGCCAAGCGCTTCTTCGACCGCCAGAAGGCGATGCCGAACAGCTACCAGGCCGGCGTCTACTCGGCGGTAATGCATTACCTCAAGGCGGTGCGGGCCGCCGGCACCGACGCGGCCGAGCCGGTGATGGCGAAGATGCGCGAGATGCCGATCGAGGATTTCATGACCGAGGCCGGGCGCCTGCGGCCCGACGGCCGGGTGATCCGCGCGGTCTCGCTGTTCCGCGTCAAGCGGCCGGAGGAATCGAAGGGGGAGTGGGACGTGATGGAGCGGATCGCGACGCTGCCCGGCGAGGAGGCGTTCCGGCCGATCGAAGAGAGCGACTGCCCGCTGGTGAAGGGCAAGCCATGACCTCTCAAGCCGTGACCATTCCAGCCCCCACCCTCGCCCACGTCTTCGATGCCCGTATCGCGGTGGCGGTGCCGGTCGAGGTCGGCGTCACCACGGCCGGCAGCCGGCGGGTCATCGCCATCACGGGCGGCACCGTGACGGGCCCGGGTCTCACCGGCCGGATTCTGCCCGGCGGGGCCGATTACCAGACCATCGCCGCGGACGGCCTGACCCAGCTCCACGCCCGCTACGTGATCGAGGCCGCGGATGGCACCCTGGTCTATGTCGAGAATACGGGCCTGCGCTTCGGCCCGCCCGAGGCGCTGGAGCGCCTGCGCCGGGGCGAGCCGGTCGATCCCGGCCTGATCTATTTCCGCACCGCGCCCCGGTTCGAGACCGCGTCCCCTGCGCTCGCCTGGATGCAGACCAGCCTGTTCCTCGCCACCGGGGCGCGGGCGCCGGACCATGTCGGCCTGAGCGTGTACCGGGTGGGGTGATCCGGAGCGGCACCCGATCGCGTTGCCATCGGACGCTGCTTTATATCTTTGATTTTTCGGAATTTTCTGCGACGAACCGGTATCCGCTCCGACGGAAACCGCGCTAAGCAGATTTCGCAAAAGTGGCCCCCGGTTTTGCGGAAAAAATCTGCGATAAAATAAGGATCTAAGCGGACGAAGCGTTGGCCTGCCAACGCAAGTCTGCTTAGCCCTCCGCCCGCGCCACCGCCACCGTGCCGCCCTCGACCAGGGTGAAGACGATGCCGGCCTTGCGCAGGGCCGCCAGGACGTGGGGGCGCGAGCGCGAGGCCGCTCCCTCGGATTCCTCCTCCAGGCGCCGTACGGTGGAGAGCGAGACGCCGCTCTCCCGGGCGAGGTCGTTCAGGGTCCAGTCGAGGAGGCCGCGGGCCGCCCGCAGGTGGCAGCCCTTGATCGCCGGCTCGGCCCGCGGCGAGGGGCGTTCCGGCACCATATCCGCCTCGGTCTCCAGTGGGGTGACCACGACGGTCCAGCAGATCGGATCGGCGGGGGCATCGCGCAAGGCATCGTCACGCAAGGGCACCATCGTCATCCGGAACGGTGCGGCCGCGCCATCGGCCAGGCGCAGCGTCGGCGTGATGCTGAACGGCCGCCCCCCTGCTGCAAGGCGGGGCAATTCGTCGCGCCAGCGCGGCCGTTCCTCCGGCACGATCGGCCCGAGCCAGTCCGCCCGCACCTCCTCGCGGCGCAAGCCCACGAGGGCCAGGAAGTCGGGGCCGTACTCGGTCGGCGGCAGGGTCGGCTCGGTATGGATGAAGACCTGCGCCTGCTGCGCCAGGCTGGACCGCCGCTGCTGCTCCAGGCGGTGCAGGTCGGCCAGGCGTTCGCGGTCGGTCACGTCGAGGAGCACGCCGGTCGCCGCGAGCGGGCGCCCCTCTGGGCTGAAGAAGACCTCGCCGCGGCTCACCACCGTGCGCGCCGTCCCGTCCGGCCGGATCAGCCGGACCGTGTGGCTGCCGAGGATGCCGGCCTGGACGATCTGGGCCGCATCCTCGAGCACGTCGCGATCGGCCGGGTGGACGAGGCCGAGCAGCCGCTCGTAGCTCGCCGGCTCGCCCTCCGGCAGCCCGGCCAGGCGGTAGAGCCCGGACGACCACACCTGCCGGCCGGAGACGAAGTCCCAGCGCCACGCGCCGGTGAGGCCGAACGCCTCGATCAGCCGCATGAACTCGCGGGACGACAGGTCCGCCGACCGAAGGGCCGCGTGCGGGTCCGGAGCGCGCGGGGTCATCGGGGGCCGACCCGTGCCGGGTCCCGGCCCCGCCGACCCGGCGCGAGGCTCCGGCTCAGGCCGAGCCCCGCCCGCGCCACAGGCGTGCGAAGTCCACTCTTCAAGGCAAATCTTCCTAATATTCAGCAAGTGCGCTCGGCTGCGGCCAGGCGAATACACCGTAGCACCATTCGATTGTACGCCAAACAATCACGCCATTTCAACCTCGCGCGGGCGAGTGCGGCATCTGACACGCTTGTGCGATAACGATGCCTCGCCGCCGCCGGTTGCGTCGCCGGGGCCGGTCTCCGTCGTGTCCGGGCCGGGGATCGGCGGGCGGCCCGAGGGCAACCGGACGGCCCGGATGCGTCACGACGCTGCACCGGATCGTCGGCGCGACAGGGAACAAAATAAAATTTCTCCCTTGGGGCTTTGAGACAGAAAACATCTTCTCTTCTGTCGTGAAAAATAGAAAACCACATCTATTGCTGCGAAGCCTGCGCACGACCTATCTACAGTCTCGACGGCTCCGATCCGCGGAGCCGTGCGTCATCCGGATTCGACCATGCGTCCTGCCATCTTCGATCCGTTCGGCGAGCGCCTGGACCTTCAGGCCGGGTGCGCCGCGCCGCGCCGCCGGCCGGTCCGGACCCGGCGGATCGTCGGCGCCGTGCTGTTCTGGGCCCTGGCGGCCGGGCTGATCACCGCCCGCTGCGCCTTCTTCGATCCCAGCACCGCCTTCGGGCCCGACGCCCCGGCCCGTGTCGCCTCGACCCAAGCGACCGAACTGGCCTCGACCCAATCCGCCCCGGACCAGGCACCGGTCCTGCGCTGAAGCGGCGCTCCTCAGGCAGGTACTCTTCAGGCAAGGTACTCTTCAGGCAAGGTACTCTTCAGGAACGAGGCTCGGCACCCCACATCAGTCGCGATCAGAGGCGCCTCGCCTCCGGAGCCGAGAGGCTCCGTTCCGAACACCGGAGCGACCCGATGCTGTTCTTCCGCAAGCGCGCCGAGATGCCGGCCCCCGACCAGATTCTGCCGGGGCGGCCCATGCCCCTGCCGACGGCGGAGCGGCACTTCGTCAACGGCCATCCCCTCAAGGGCCCCTATCCCGACGGAGTCGAGACGGTCGTGTTCGGCCTCGGTTGCTTCTGGGGCGCGGAGCGCAAGTTCTGGCAACTCGGCGACGGCGTCTTCGTCACGGCGGTGGGCTATGCCGCCGGCACCACGCCGAACCCGACCTACGAGGAAGTCTGTTCCGGGCTGACCGGGCACAACGAGGTCGTGCTGGTCGCCTACGACCCGGCGGTAATGCCGCTCGCAGCCCTGCTCAAGACCTTCTGGGAGAGCCACGACCCGACCCAGGGCTTCCGCCAGGGCAACGATGTCGGCACGCAGTACCGTTCGGGCATCTACCTGCCCGACGAGGCCCGCCGGGCCGAGGCCGAGACGTCCCGCGATGCCTACGCCGCCGCCCTGAAGGCGCAGAGCTACGGACCGATCACCACGGAAATCCGCGACGCCGGCCCGTTCTACTTCGCCGAGGCATATCACCAGCAATACCTGGCGAAGAATCCGGGCGGCTATTGCGGCTTGGGCGGCACCGGCGTGTCCTGCCCGATCGGGGTCGGCGTCGCGGCCGAGTGAGCGACCCGGGACCGGCCGAGGCCGGTCCCGTCCCGTCCCGTCGTTACCGCGCCTTCAGCACCGTACGGCAGGCATCCGGCAGCCCCGCCAGGGTCATCGGCGGGCGCGGCTTGCCGGGCGGGCGGGGCTTGGGGTTCAGCACCGCGTCGGAGAACCAGTAATCGAGCTCCGAGCCGCAGCCGTCGCCGGAGGGCGGCGGGTCCTGGTCGTGGCAGGCCGAATCGCCCGCCGGGCATTCGAGCCGGATGTGGAAGTGGTAGTTGTGGCCGTAGATCGGCCGCACCTTGGTGAGCCAGCCCCGGTCCGACCCCGCCTCGCGGCACAGGGCCTTCTTGATCGCCGGATTGACGAAGATCCGCGCCACCTCGGGCTCGCGCGACACCATCTTGATCAGCCGCAGGTGCTCCGGCAGCCAGACCTCTGGGTCGATGTCGCGCCGGTCCGGCCGCACCACGTTGGTGGCCGACATCTCCTCGCGCTCGGCCCGCGTCAGGCGCCTGTCCGGCATCGGGGTCAGCCAGATGTCGGCGTCGAGGCCGAGCTGGTGCGAGGCGTGGCCGGTCAGCATCGGCCCGCCCCGGGGCTGGGACATGTCGCCGACGAGCAGCCCCGGCCAGCCCGCCTTGCGCGGCGCCTCCGCGGCGACCTTCTCCAGGAAGGCGACGAGCCGGGGATGGCCCCAGTTCCGGTTGCGCGACAGGCGCATCACCTGCCAGGTCGCGCCGTCGATCGGCAGCGCCTCGGCGCCGGCCACGCAGCCCCGCGCATAGCCGCCGATCGATTGCGGCGGCAGGGCCGCCGGCGTCGTGGCGCGGCCGAACAGGGCCTTCGCCGGCGTGGACGGATCGTCCGGGTTGGCGAGCGGCGGCAGCGGCTTCGGGGTGAGGGTGCCGCGATCCTGCGCAAAGGCGGGCGCGGCGAGAGCCAGGAGAGCCGTCAGGAGGGCGGCGCGGCGGATCGGCGTGGGACGCAGGAGCATGAATCGGAGGCTAGCGCTCCGATCGCCCGGTGTGAATGGCCCCGCTGCTCCGCCATTCGCCGCATCGCACGGCGCCGGAACAGGTTCCGCCGCGGAAGCGTTGCCGGAGGGCAAGGACCGCGATCCATACGGGGCCCTGACTTTCGAAACTCCGACCCGGAGGCATTCCGATGACCACCGTCGCGCCGACCATCGGCGACCGCTCCGACATGGGCAGCACCACCACCAGCGAGACCAGCAAGCTGATCGCCAGCGACCGCGTCGAGGGCACCACCGTGCGCCGTCCCAACGGCGACGGCATCGGCCGCATCGAGCGCCTGATGATCGAGAAGACCACCGGCCAGGTGGTCTACGCCGTGATGAGCTTCGGCGGCTTCCTCGGCATCGGCGAAGGCTACTACACCATCCCGTGGTCGACCCTGCGCTTCGCGCCGGAGCTGGACGCCTACGTGCTCGACCTCACCGAGGAGCAGCTCCGCGCCGCGCCGCCGGCTTCGCCGGAGGGCAACGATCCCTCCTACGACCGGAAATGGGAGGAGCACGTCCACCGCTACTTCAACGCCACGCCGTACTGGAGCATCTGACGCATCCGGCGGAAGACGCTTCACGGCGCCTCCGCCGGCACGCCCGACAGGGCCCAGCGGCACAGGCTCGTCTCCTTCACGGCCAGGCAATCGTAGGCAGTGCCGCCGATCACCACCCGCTCGGCATTGCCCTCGATCCGGTCGCGGCCGACCCGGCTGCAGCCGAGGTGATCGGCCTTCGGGTCCGCAAGCCGGGCCCTGATCGCGGCCGGGTCGCCCGCCGTCTCCGCCAGCAGGATGCGCAGGTTGGCCAAGGATCCGCAGGTCAGGACCTTCGCCGGCATGGCGGGCTTGGGCAGCGCCTTCGGCTTCTGCGCGACGGCCGGACCCATGGAGGCCGGGCTCACGAGAAGCACGAAGACCAGCAGCACGAGGACGGGGCAGGCTCCGGCCACGGTCTCGGCCAGGGTCCCGATGAACGCGCGCCTCACGCGCCGCCCCTCATCGATACCCCATCAGAGGCCGCCCATCCGGCGCACCAGCGCCCATTCCGCCTCGCTGACCGGCTGCACCGACAGGCGCGAATTGTTGACGAGAACCATCTCGCGCAGAGCCGGCTCGGCCTTGATCGCCTCCAGGGTGACGGGTCTGGGCAGGGCCTGGACCGCCTTCAGGTCGACCATGCCGAAGCGGCCGCTCTCGTCGGTATGGTCGGGATAATAGGTGCGGATCACCGCCACGATGCCGACCACCGCCTTGCCCTCGTTCGAGTGATAGAAGAAGCCCTGCTCGCCGAGCCGCATCGCTTCGAGGTTCTTGCGGGCGACGTGGTTGCGCACCCCGTTCCAGTACGTCCCCGCCTCCCCGGCCGCGACCTGGTCGTCCCACGACCAGACCGAGGGCTCGGATTTGTAGAGCCAGTACGCCATCCCGTTCTCGTCCCTCTCATACGGTTTCCGGATTGATCGCGTCGCGATGCGGAAACCGGCTTCGCTCAGGCGCCGCACGGGCTGGTGATACGGCGTCCGGAAGGAATCTTCCGGACGCCGATCACACGATCGCGCCCCCATCGCCCGATCCGGGGGGGGAGTCCAGGGGGGACGGACTGGACCGTCCTGCGGTCACCTGACCCAGGGTTCGCTCGAAACGAGAGCACCCGCGCGACGATGAGGATCGTGGGGCCGGCAGCAAAGGGCGTGAGCGCCCGATGCCCGGGTGCGGAGGACCCGGCGGGCCTTGCGGCTGTTCTCGACCTCGCCATGGCCGGGCCGCGGATGGCGTGCCTTGAGCAGATTTCGCGAAAGTGGCCGCCGGTTTTGCGATAACAATCGGCGACAACACAAGGATCTCGGCGGGCGAAGCGCCGGTCCGCCAACGCAAGGCCGCTTCGTGCCGGCCTCGGCGGAGCAAGGGGAAACGGCCGCGTTTCCCGTGAAACACTTTTCCGACGACGCGCGGGCCGGGGAGACGGCCCGCGCGCGTGCCGGCGTTACGCGTTGCCGCCCTGCATCTGGGCCTCGGCGGCCTTCTGGCGGTAGAGGCCGACGAAATCGATCGGGTCGATGTAGAGCGGCGGGAAGCCGCCGTTGCGGACCGCGTCGGCGATGATCTGGCGGGCGAACGGGAACAGCAGCCGCGGGCACTCGATCATGACCGCCGGGTGCATCTGGTCCTGCGGGATGTTGCGCAGGCGGAAGATCCCCGAATAGGTCAGCTCGAAGGCGAACAGCACCTCGGCGCCGATCTTGGCATCGCCCTCGAGGCGCAGGTCGACCTCGAAATCCTCCTCGGCGAGCTGCCGGGCGTTGACGTTGACCTGGATGTTGATCTGCGGGCCCTGCTGCTGCGGCTGCAGCGAGCGCGGCGCGTTCGGGTTCTCGAAGGAGAGGTCCTTGGCGTACTGGGCCAGGGCGTTGAGGGTCGGCGTGACATCGTCGGGCTGCGCCGCGGCGCCGCCGTTACCGTTCGGGACCGGGGAATCGGCCATGGCGGAGGGTTCCTTCGAGGGCTGGACGTAAACGACGGGCCGGCGCGCGCTGGCGCGAAAAACGGCGCGCGCGACGGCGGCGTTGCGGCTATCATGCCCGCAACGCGTGAACAAGCAGAGGCGCCGATCATCCTTCCCGCGTCATGGCTCTCCGCCTCCTCGTGCCGACGGCCGGCCTTCCGTCCAGGACGACGCAGCAGGGGCCTCGGCGGCGGCGACATCCAGGGCGACGACCTCCTCCGGGCGACGACCTCTGCGGCACGAACGCCGCCTCCTCGCGCGCGGGCGCCTGGATACCGCGAGGCCCCGGCCCCATATCCGTCGAATGGCCTGCGACGCGGCGCCGGCCGGACGCTTGCCTTGCCCCGGTCCCGGTGCCAAAGCCGACGATGTCGCAAGCTGTGCCGAGGCGGTCAGGGATGCTCGGCGTGAAGCCGCCAAGGAAGCCGTCAAGAACGGATCGATGAACGGATCGATGATGCAGGACTCCCTCGACCTTACGACCCTCATCTTCCTCGGGCTTGCGGTCTTCGTGATCTGGAAGCTGCGCTCGGTCCTCGGCCAGAAGACCGGGAGCGAACGGCCGCCCTTCAACCCGCTGGCCCGGCGCGAGGAGCCGCCGGCCGCCCCCCGCGACGGCGACAACGTCGTGCGGCTGCCCGGCGCTGGCCCGGAGCGCGGCGGCGCCGCGCCGGTGGCGACCGCGGTGCCGCGCAACTGGAAGGGCGTGGTCGAGCCGAACTCGCCCGCCGCCCGCGGCCTCGACCTGATCCTCCAGCAGGAGCCGAACTTCGACCCCCGCGCCTTCACCGACGGCGCCAAGACCGCCTACGAGACCATCGTGACGGCCTTCGCCAAGGGCGACCGCAAGACCCTCAAGACCCTGCTCTCGCGCGAGGTCGCGGACGGGTTCGAGCGGGCGATCCAGGGCCGCGAGCGCGCCGGCCAGACCGTCGAGACCACCTTCGTGTCGATCGACCGGGCCGAGATCGTCGGGGTCGACGTGCGCAACCGCGTGGCTCAGGTCACCGTGCGCTACCTCTCGAAGCTGATCACCGCCACCCGCGGCCCGCAAGGCCAGGTCGTCGACGGCAGCCCCGAGAAGGTCGTCGACGTGACCGACGTCTGGACCTTCGCCCGCACGCTGGGCAGCCGCGATCCGAACTGGCAGCTCGTCGCCACCGAAGCCGGACAGTGAGGGCCGGGTAGTCGGACGCGACCGTCCGGCGGCTTGATCGGCCGCCGGCCCTCGACGACAATGGCGCGTCGCCAGAGCCACCTCGTGCCCTAGCGACACGTTCTCGAGCACAGCATTCCGGGGCCGGAGCCCGACAAGCCCATGCCGCCGGCCCTCTTCCCCCGATTCGCCGCTCGTCCCGCCGTCCTCTTCCTCGCCGCTCTCCTCATCGGCGGCGCCGATGGTGCGAAATCCGCCCCCTTGCGGGTCGGCGAGGCCCTGCTCGATCCCGTTCCCTTCAGCGCCTTGCCGGGCTTTTCCGGCGACGACCTCGCGGCCGCCCTCGCGACCTTCCGGGCGACCTGCGCGGCCCAAGCCGGTCCGGTCCTCGCCGAGGCGGCGCCGGGCGCGCCGGGCCAGGATCTCGCACGCCCTTGCGCCGCCGCCGCCGGCGTGCCGCCCGGGGGCGCGAAGGACTTCTTCCAGCAGTTCTTCTCCGCCTATCGCGTCCTGCGGCCGAACCACGACGCCGCGGCGGAGCGCGAGGCCGGCTTCCTCACCGGCTATTTCGAGCCCGAGCTTGCCGGCTCGCCGGTGCAGACCCCGGACTTCACCGTGCCGGCGCTCGCACGCCCCGACGACCTGGTCTCGCTCGAGCCCGGCGAGACCCGGCCCGGCCTCGATCCCACCTTGCGCGCCGCGCGCCGCGACGGCGACGCCTTCCGGCCCTATCCGGACCGGGCGGCGATCGAGGATGGGGCGCTCGGGCCCGGCGCCCGGCCGCTGCTCTGGCTGCGCGACGCCGTCGACCTCCTGGTGCTGCAGGTCCAGGGCTCCGGCCGGGTGCGCCTGCCCGACGGCCGTTCGTTGCGCCTGGCCTATGACGGCCGCAACGGCCGGCCCTACACTTCGGTCGCCCGCCTCATCGTCACCGGCGGCCACCTGCCGCTCGAAGGCCTGACGCTCGCCCGCTGGACCGGCTGGCTGCGCGACAACCCAGGCCTCGCCCGCGACCTGATCCGCCGCAATGCCTCCTACATCTTCTTCCGCATCGACGACGGGGTCCCGGAGGGCGCCGGCCCGCGCGGCGGGGCCGGGGTGCCGCTGACCGCCGGACGCAGCCTCGCGGTCGACGCCACCCTGTGGCGCTACGGGCTGCCGTTCTGGCTCGACGGGTCGCTGCCGGACCCGGAGGGCGGCACCGCGCCGTTGCGTCGCCTCGTGGTGGCGCAGGATACCGGCTCGGCGATTCTGGGCCCGGCTCGCGGCGATCTCTATCTCGGCACCGGGGCCCGGGCCGGTGCGGTCGCCGGCCTGCTGCGCGATCCCGCGCGCTTCGTGGTGCTGCTGCCGAAGCAGAATCCCGCGGGAGGCGCGCCGTGACCGAGCCGCGCCGTCCCCGCCGGCTGCGCCGTCTCTCCTCGGAAGAGAGCCGGCTCTGGGGCGAGATCGCCCGCCTGGTCACGCCCCTGCGCGGCCGGGCTTTGCCGTCCGTCCCCTCCCCTCCCCCGCCGCCGGAGCCGCCGCTCGCGCCCGCGCCGCCGGCCGCCCTGGTGCGGCCGGCCCGCCCGGCCCCGCGCGGTGCCCCCAAGAAGACCCCGAGCCCTCCGGCTCCGCCTCCTCCCGCGCCGGCCCTGCCGCCTTTGGCACCGCTCGAACGGCGGGTGCGCACCGCCCTGCGCCGCGGTTCACGCAGCGTCGATGCGTCGATCGACCTGCACGGGATGCGCCAGGCCGAGGCCCATGCGGCCCTGATCGGCTTCCTGCACCGCTCCCGAGCCTCCGGTCACGCCGTGGTCCTGGTCGTCACGGGCAAGGGAGGGGGCGATCCGTATTCCGAGCGCGGCGTGCTGCGCCGCAGCGTGCCGCATTGGCTGCGCCTGCCCGAGTTGCGCACCCTGGTGGTCGGGTTCGAGGAGGCCGCCCACCATCACGGCGGCGGTGGTGCCCTCTATATCCGCCTGCGTCGTCGCTGATCCGTGTGGCTCCGACCGCATCGCCGGTCACCCCGCTCATGGGGATACTGCGCCGTATTGGCGGAATACGTCGCTTGCACCATGGAGAAGCTTGAGCTCGCCGGACGGGCAGATGATCGGCGTGGTGGCGTCGAGGTTAGATCCGCCAAATGTTAATGCGGCGACGCGACGACTGCGCCGATAGTTCGCCCTGTTGAGGGCACAGCCGGAGCATCCGCGCCGGGTCCTTCGTCTCCTGCGGGGCTGCCGCTCCGCGCCTTTCCCCACTTTTCCCCACGGGGGACTTGAGTCGACGACGAGGACCCGTTACATAAAGTCGTTCCCTCCTCCATCGTCACGTCACGTCGCATCCAGGGCCCTCCGGCTCTCCCGCGCGACCTCCGGGACAATCAGGCGACGACTTCGCGACCGGTGCCCCTTTTTCGGTCACCCCGTTGCTTCCGCTCGATGCCGCATCCTGCGGCAGCCGGACTTGTCCCGACATGACGCCCCCCAGCTTCGCCCCCGCACCCCGATATCCCATGATCGAAGACACTCTCGCCCCGATCGAGACCCCGGCCGCCCCCGCCATGCGTGAGGTGAAGCTGCAGGATCTCAAGTCGAAGACGCCGACCGAACTCCTCACCTTCGCCGAGGAGGTCGAGGTCGAGAACGCCTCGACCATGCGCAAGCAGGAGCTGATGTTCGCGATCCTGAAGCAGCTCGCTGCCAAGGACGTCGAGATCATCGGCGCCGGCACCGTCGAGGTGCTGCAGGACGGCTTCGGCTTCCTGCGCTCCTCCGACTCGAACTACCTGCCGGGTCCCGACGACATCTACATCTCGCCGACGCAGATCCGCCGCTTCGGCCTGCGCACCGGCGACACCGTCGAGGGGCCGATCCGCGGCCCGAAGGACGGTGAGCGCTACTTCGCGCTGCTGAAGGTCAACACCATCAATTTCGAGAACCCGGACAAGATCAAGCACAAGGTCCATTTCGACAACCTGACGCCGCTGTTCCCCACGCAGCGCTTCAAGCTCGAACTGTCGGAGCCGACCCGCAAGGACTTCTCGCCCCGGATCATCGACATCGTCGCGCCGATCGGCAAGGGCCAGCGCGCCCTGATCGTGGCGCCGCCGCGGACCGGCAAGACGGTGCTGATGCAGAACATCGCCCAGTCGATCACCCTGAACCACCCGGAATGCTACCTCATCGTCCTGCTCATCGACGAGCGGCCGGAAGAGGTCACCGACATGCAGCGCTCGGTGAAGGGTGAGGTGATCGCCTCGACCTTCGACGAGCCGGCGACCCGCCACGTCCAGGTCGCCGAGATGGTGATCGAGAAGGCCAAGCGTCTGGTCGAGCACGGCCGCGACGTCGTCATCCTGCTCGACTCGATCACTCGGCTCGGCCGCGCCTACAATACCGTGGTGCCGTCCTCCGGCAAGGTGCTGACCGGCGGCGTCGACGCCAACGCCCTGCAGCGGCCCAAGCGCTTCTTCGGTGCCGCCCGCAACATCGAGGAGGGCGGCTCGCTGACCATCATCGCCACCGCGCTGATCGACACCGGATCGCGGATGGACGAGGTGATCTTCGAGGAGTTCAAGGGCACCGGCAACTCCGAGATCATCCTGGATCGCAAGGTCTCCGACAAGCGCATCTTCCCGGCGATCGACATCACCCGCTCCGGCACCCGCAAGGAAGAACTGCTGGTCCCGCCGGACTCGCTCAAGAAGACCTATGTGCTCCGCCGCATCCTCAACCCGATGGGCGTCACCGACGCGATCGAGTTCCTGCTCGACAAGCTGCGCCAGACCAAGAGCAACGGCGACTTCTTCGACTCGATGAACACCTGATCCGACCCGCCGGTCGCGATCTCCCGGACGTTGTCGCGCGGCGCCCCGAAAGGGGCGCCGTTGCTGTTTGAGAGATGGCTCGCGGCGTCTGCGCGGCCCCACGGTCTCCGAGAGGGCCATTGGTCCGCGGCGCCCCGGACCTCTTTTTCTCCCCGCGACCTCATCTTGAGCTACCGCGAAGCGGCTTCGAAGGAGGCGCCAGGCAGCTCCGAGACCTCTGGAGCCGTTCCTCGATGCCGCATCCACCGGCAGCACGCGGGAAGGCGCTCCGAACGGGAGGGAATTCCTTGGAGGTCCTGCCCAGTTCGACATGATCGGAGGCGCGTGTTCCGCGGCATTCGCCTAATCGGCACGATCGCCGGATCGTGCTAGCCACGGTCCGCGACGCCATCCCGGTGCCGTAACCCGGCCTCTGCCCTTCCGCGACTCCTCCATGCTTCCCCTCGACACCATCTTCGCTCCCGCCACCGGCCATGGCCGCACCGCCGTCGCGGTCGTGCGGATCAGCGGCCCGCAGGCCGGCCCTGCCCTCTCGGCGCTGATTGGGGTGCCCCTTCCGCCGGCGCGCCGCCTGTCGCTGCGCGTCCTGCGCGAGCCGGCTTCCGGAGACCTCCTCGATCACGCCTTGGTCGCCTGGCTGCCCGGACCCGGCACCGCCACGGGCGAGGACATGGCGGAACTGCACCTCCATGGCGGGCCGGCTGTGCGAGCGGCGGTGCTGCGCAGCCTCGGCACCATCCCGGGTCTCGTCCCGGCGGAGCCCGGCGCTTTTACCCGCCGGGCCTTCCTTAACGGCCGCATGGACCTGACCGGCGTCGAGGGGCTGGCCGACCTGATCGATGCCGAGACCGAGGCGCAACGGCGCCAAGCGGTGCGTCAACTCGACGGTGCCCTCGGTCGAGCCGTCGAGGCGTGGCGGGACGCCCTTCTCGGCGTGCTCGCCGGCACGGAGGCTGCCCTCGACTTCTCCGACGAGGGCGACGTCGATGACGAGGCTCTGACGGAGGCCGGGCGTGCTGTCGCGTTCGAGATACGCGACGCAATCCGGGCCGCCCTCGCCGATGGCCGCCGGGGCGAACGCCTGCGGGACGGGTTCACCGTGGTGCTCGCCGGTGCACCCAATGCCGGCAAATCGACGCTTCTCAACGCGCTCGCCCGCCGCGACGTCGCGATCGTCTCGGATATCCCCGGCACCACGCGGGACGCGATCGAGGTGCGATGCGATCTCGGCGGACTACCGGTGCTGCTGGTCGATACGGCGGGGTTGCGCGAGGGTACCGACGCGATCGAGGTGGAGGGCGTGGCGCGCAGCCGTCGCCGCATCGATCAGGCCGATCTGGTACTCTGGCTGCGCGAGCCGGGCGGTGATGCTCCCCCTCCCCTTTCCGTGCCCACGCTCGTCGTCGCCACCAAGGACGATCTATCCGCCTCGTCGCCCGACGGCGCGATTGCGATCTCGGCCCGGACCGGCAGCGGGCTCGACCGTCTCCTCGCCGAGATCGAGCGCACTGCCGAGACGTCTCTCGGCAGCGGCGACGCTCTGGTGACGCGCGAGCGGCAGCGACTCGCCCTCGAACGGTGTCTTCACCACCTCGATCGCGTCGTGACTCATAGAGCCGAACTCCCGGCCGAACTGGTGGCGGAGGATCTGCGCCTCGCCATCCGCGCTCTCGGCGAGGTGGCCGGGCGCATCGGTGTCGAGGAGATGCTCGATCGGTTGTTTTCCAGCTTCTGCATCGGCAAGTGAGCCGCCCGGGGTCGTGTTTTCACGTGAAACGCGGGACGGCCCGAGAGCGTGATTGACGCCGCCGCCGGGCATCCCCTAATCACCTCATGCTCTCCCACGATTCTCCCCCCTACGACGTGATCGTCGTCGGCGGCGGCCATGCGGGCGCCGAAGCGGCCGCCGCCGCCGCGCGTTACGGTGCCCGCACCGCCCTGGTCACCCATCGCCGCGATACGCTCGGGGCGATGTCCTGCAACCCGGCCATCGGCGGCCTCGGCAAGGGCCACCTCGTGCGCGAGGTCGATGCCCTCGACGGGCTGATGGGCCGGGTGGCGGATCGGGCAGGGATTCAATTCCGACTGCTCAATCGCCGCAAGGGACCGGCGGTGCGGGGACCACGCACCCAGGCCGATCGAAAGCTTTACGCCCGGGCGATGCAGACGCTTCTGAGCGAGACGCCGAACCTCACCATCGTCGAGGGCGAGGTCGCGGATCTCACCGTCATCGAAGGTCGGGTCGTCGGCGCAACGCTCGCCGATGGACGCGCCCTCCCCTGCCGCGCCGCGGTCCTCACCACCGGGACCTTCCTGCGCGGGCTGATCCATATCGGCGAGGTCACGACGCCGGCCGGACGGATCGGCGAGAAGCCGGCGCTCGGCCTCTCCGCGACCCTCGATCGCCACGGCTTCGCCCTCGGTCGCCTGAAGACCGGTACGCCGCCGCGCCTCGACGGCCGCACCATCGATTGGCACGGGATCGACAAGCAGGCGGCCGACGACGAGCCTGTGCCGTTCTCGACTCTGACCGAGCGGATCACCACGCCGCAGATCGAGTGTGGGGTGACCCGGACGGGCCAGGCGGCGCACGACCTGATCCGGGCCAATCTGCATCGCTCGGCGATGTATTCCGGCGGCATCACCAGCCGCGGGCCGCGCTATTGCCCGTCCATCGAGGACAAAGTGGTTCGCTTCGGCGACCGCGACGGCCACCAGATCTTCCTTGAACCGGAAGGCCTCGACGATCCGACCGTCTATCCGAACGGCATCTCCACCTCCCTTCCCGAGGAGGTGCAAGCCGGCATCGTCCGCCTGCTCCCGGGCTGCGAGCGGACGGTGATCCTGCGCCCGGGCTACGCGATCGAGTACGATTACGTCGATCCGCGCGAGCTCGACCCGACGCTTCAGACCCGCCGCATCGCCGGCCTGTTCCTGGCCGGCCAGATCAACGGCACCACCGGCTACGAGGAGGCGGCCGGCCAAGGGCTGGTGGCCGGACTCAACGCCGCCCGTTTGGCAGGCGCCGCCGATCTCGCGGTGTTCGACCGGGCCGAGTCCTATATCGGCGTGATGATCGACGATCTCGTGACCCACGGGGTCAGCGAACCGTACCGCATGTTCACCTCACGCTCGGAATATCGACTCAGTCTGCGGGTCGACAATGCCGATGAGCGCCTGACCGGTCGCGGTCTCGCCCTCGGCTGTATCTCGTCGGCTCGGGCTGCCCGTGATGCGGCGCGCCGCGAGGCGCTTCAGGACGCTCGCCGGACGCTGGAGAGCTTGAGCCTCACGCCCACGGAGGCGCAGCGCTACGGCATTGCCCTCAACCGTGACGGCATTCGCCGCTCGGCCTTCCAGTTGCTCTCCTATCCGGAGATCACCTGGGACCGGCTCCTGGCAGTCTGGCCGCAGCTCCGAGACATCCCCCCTGCCCTGGCCGACCGTGTCTGCACGGATGCGACTTACGCGGTCTATCTCGACCGGCAGAGGGCCGACATCGCGGCCTTCCGGCGCGATGAGGCGGTGGTGCTCCCCGCGATGCTCGATTACGGCAGCATCGCCGGGCTCTCGAACGAGTTGCGGCTGAAGCTCGGGACAGTGCGTCCCCTCACCCTCGGCCAAGCTGCCCGCATAGAGGGCGTCACTCCTGCCGCCCTCACCCTGCTCGCTGCCCATGCCCGTCGCGGCGCTACCGCCGAGGTTCCGGCCGAATGACCAAATCCCCGGTGACGAAGTCTCCTTCCGGCCGAGACGCCGTCCTGCGAGATGCGGGCGTTTCACGTGAAACAGCCGCTGCCCTCGATCTCTACGTCGCCCAGCTCACCCGCTGGCAGTCGATCAAGAACCTCGTCGGACCCTCGACCCTGGCCGAGGTCTGGACTCGGCACGTCGCGGATTCGCTTCAGCTCCTGGCCCTCGCCCCCGATGCGACGCGTTGGCTCGATCTCGGCAGCGGCGCCGGTATCCCAGGCCTGATCCTGGCGATCGCCGGGCGCGACCGTCCCGGCTTCCGCGTCGACCTCGTCGAGAGCAACGGCCGCAAGGGCGCGTTCCTGCAGGAGACGGCGCGCCTCACTGGCGCACCGGCCAAAATCCACGTCGCGCGCATCGAGACGGTGATCGCGGGCTTCACTGATTCGCAGATCGTGACTGCCAGGGCTCTCGCGCCGCTTTCGCAGCTTCTCATCTGGACCGCACCCTTGTTGAAAAATGGCGCGATCGGGCTTTTTCCGAAAGGGCGTGATGTCTTAACCGAATTGACCGAGGCCGAGGAAAGGTGGAGATTTGCCGCGGATCTGATCCCGAGCCGGACCGATTCTGATGCCAGAATCGTCCGCGTCTCCAGCGTGAGCGGCCTTCTCCCATGATCGCGGACCCCCCCGAGTCGCAGGCGAGCGGCAGCCCGCGGCCCCTGCGCATCATCGCGCTCGCCAACCAGAAGGGCGGCGTCGGCAAGACCACGACGGCAATCAACCTCGGCACCGCCCTGGCGGCGATCGGCGAGCACGTGCTGATCGTCGACCTCGACCCGCAGGGCAACGCCTCGACCGGCCTCGGCATCGACCGGCGCCAGCGCCGCCTCTCGACCTACGACGTGCTCGCCGGCGAGGCGCCCCTCACCGAGGCCGTACAAGCCACCGCGGTGCCGCGTCTCTCGTTGATCCCATCCACGATGGACCTGCTGGGCCTCGAAATGGCGATGGCGAGCGCGCCGGACCGGGCACAGCGCCTCCGCCGGGCCCTGGAGCCGCTCGATCTCGGCGACATGCCGGAGGATCAGCGTTTCACCTACGTGCTGATCGACTGCCCCCCCTCGCTCAACCTGCTGACCCTCAACGCCCTCGCGGCGGCGCATGCGGTGCTGGTCCCGCTGCAATGCGAGTTCTTCGCCCTCGAAGGATTGAGCCAGCTCCTGCGTACCGTCGAGCAGGTCAAGGGCGCTCTCAACCCGCGCCTGGCGATCCAGGGCGTGGTGCTGACGATGTTCGATCCGCGCAACAACCTGTCGGCGCAGGTGGTCGCCGACGTGCGCGAGTTCATGGGCGACAAGGTCTACGAGACCATGATCCCCCGCAACGTGCGCGTCTCCGAGGCGCCGTCGCACGGCAAGCCGGTGCTGCTCTACGATCTCAAATGCGCCGGCTCGCAGGCCTATCTGCGGCTCGCCTCCGAGATCATCCAACGTGAGGGCCGTCTTCCGGCCGCCGCCTGAACCAGCGTAATGGAGTCGATGAGAGGATGAAGGGTATGGCGGAGGAGGGAGCGCGGCCGCGCCTCGGGCGAGGTCTCGCGGCGCTGATCGGCGATTTCGGCGAGGAGACTCCCGCGGCCGCCGAGAAGCCGAAGGCCGGCCAGAGGCGCGTGCCGATCGAGTTCCTGCGGCCCAATCCACGCAACCCGCGTCGCCATTTCGCCGAGGCCGAGCTCGAGGAGCTGTCGGCCTCGATCCGCACCCGCGGTGTAATCCAGCCGATCGTGGTCCGGGCGCTCGCCAACGTGCCCGACGCGTTCGAGATCGTCGCCGGCGAGCGGCGCTGGCGGGCGGCGCAGCGGGCCGGCCTGCACGACGTCCCGGTGGTCACGGTCGAGATCGACGACCGCACCTCGCTCGAATACGCGATCCTGGAGAACGTCCAGCGCGCCGATCTCAACGCCATCGAGGAGGCGGCGGGCTACGAGCGGCTGATGAGCGAGTTCCGCTACACCCAGACCGAGCTCGCCGAGATCATCGGCAAGAGCCGCAGCCACCTCGCCAACACCCTGCGCCTGCTGCAATTGCCGCCCGGGGTGCAGGACCACGTGATAACCGGCACGCTCACCGCCGGCCATGCAAGGGCGCTCCTCGCCGTCAAGGACCCGGAGGGAATCGCCCGCCGGGTGATCGAGGACGGGATGACGGTGCGCGAGGTCGAAGCCCTGGCCGCCGGCGAGCAGACCGGTACCGGCCCACGCCCGGGCCGTCCGCGCAAGGCGGCTGTGGAGAAGGATGCGGATACCCGCGCCCTCGAGCGGCGCCTGGAGGAGGCTCTCGGGGTCGTGGTGTCGATCGAGGCCAAGGGCGCCGGCGGCGAGGTTCGCTTGCGCTATGCCAGCCTCGATCAGCTCGACGGACTGTGCCGGCGCCTGGAAGCGTAAGGATCGCAAGGCCAAGCTTCAGGCTCGGCCTTGGAATGAGAGGGGAGGGGGCGCGTCAGCCCCTTCTCGCCGCTTCGCTCGCCAGACGCAGGAAGAGATCGGCCGCGATGGCGTGCGAGAAGTCGCCCCCGGCCCGGCGGGCATTGAGCACCGCGTCTTGCAACAGCGAGACCGCCCGACGTAACGAGGCCGGGCTCCAGCGGGCGAGTTGCGTCTCGACGATCTTCTGACGCCGGAAATGCAGGCCACGCCATCCCGCCACCATCGCGCTCGGGCTCTTGCCCTCGCCATCGAGGCGGGTGGCGAGAAGGGTGAGCGCGTGGCGGAGCGCTCCGCCCAGCATCACCGAGGCGTCCATGCCCTCGATCTGGAAGCGCCGATAGCTGCGCTCGGTCTCGGCGATCCGTCCGGCAAAAGCTGCATCGATCAGCGCGTTGAGCATCGATCCGGAAACGTCGCTGCCGATTGCCTCGACATCGTCGATGCCGATCTCGCCCTGGCCGCGAGCGTAAAGCGCCAGCTTCTCGATCTCGCCGAGGCTCGCCCGTCGGTCACCACCGAGGCCGCTGGCAAGCAGGTCGCGGGCCTCGCGGGTGATGCGCAAGCCGTCCGCCCGCAACGTTTTGTCGATCAGGTCGGCGAGGGTGCCGGCATCGTCCGGGTAGCAGGGGATCGCGAGCGCCCGTGGCGAACGTTCGCAGATCACGCGCAAGGGCGCCGACTTGGCGAGATCGCCGGCCTCGACCACGATCCGCGTGTCGGCGCTCTCGTGCTTGAGGGCGGCGTCGACCGCCGGCGCGTAGTTGCGGCTGCCAGGACGGACCCAGACAGCCCGCTTGCCGCCGAACAGCCCGACGGTGGCGGCTTCGTCGACGAGGCGGCCGGGATCGCTCGCCAGCACGTCGCCGTCGAGCTTCACCAGCGCGAAGGGGTCCGAGGGATCGTCGACCGCCTTCTCGGCCAGGAGGCGGGCACGCTCGGTCACGAGACCGGTATCCGGGCCGTAGACCAGGATCACGGCGATGCGCGGGTCGGGGCCGCGGCGCAGCAGGCCCTCGACCTCGCCAGCCTTCACGGCGGTCACGACAAGCCTCCGGCGGTCATCATGCGCTCAGGGCTGGGTCGCCAGGATCGCGGCGACGCGTGTCTTGATCTGGTCGGAAAGGAGCTTGGCCAGCCGGATTTCGGCATCCCGGGCGGCGCGCAGGCTGGCGAAGCGCTGGGCCGAGCGGTCGTAGGTGGCGGTCCCTTGCGCGACGCCCTCGGTAATGGTGCGGTCGCCGGAGAGCGTCTGGACCTTGTAGGAGGCGGTGCCGACCAGCGTCGCGGCTTCCGCCCGGCCGGTGATCGAGCTGACGATCGGCGTCTGCACCGTCTCGCTCGCCGCAAGGGTCAGGCGATACTTCTTCTCCGCCGGCGTCCCTGAGCCGTCGAGGTCGAAGACCAGCTCGCTGCGCAGGTAATGACCGAGGCGCTCCTGGCCCTGCGCGGTCTTGGCCGGCTCGACCTGGATCGAGGCGAGCACGGCGCTCAGGGGCGCGCCGGAGGCGGTCGGCCCGTAGAGCGGCCGGAAGCAGGCCGAGAGGCCGAGAGCCAGGGTGGCGACGAGAGTGAGGTTCCGCGCCGTCTTCGCCGTGCTGCCTGCCATGAAGGTCCGTCCTGCCACCGCTTGATTCGTCACCGCGACGCTGACGCGGTTACCGCTACGCTGAGGTTCTGCCAAGGGGTTCTGCCAAGTGGAGTGAACACGCCCCGCGGGCTCCCAGGATAGAGCCGGCGATCTAAAGAATCTCTGCGGCGACAGCAGGGCCGTCGGCCGGTCGGATGGTGGAAATCGGGCATAAGACGACCGGAGTGAAAACGAGAAGGGCCCGGCGATCGGGAGATCGCCGGGCCCTCGTCTCTATCAATCCGTCACGCCCGCTCAGACCACGATGTTGACGATGCGCAACGGCACCACGATCACCTTGCGGGGCGGCTTGCCTTCGAGCGCCCGCTGAATGGGCTCGAGGGCCAGGACCGCATCCTGCACCGCCGCCTGATCGGCATCGCGCGGCACGGTGACGTCGGCGCGCTTGCGGCCGTTGATCTGCACCGGCATCGTGACGCTGTCCTCCACCAGCAGGTCGTGACGGACGGACGGCCAGGAAGCCTCCGCCACCAGGCCGTCCTGCTTGAGCGCCGTCCAACAGGCCTCGGCGAGGTGCGGCATCATCGGGGCGATGAGCTGCACCAGGATCAGCGTTGCTTGGTGCAGGGCAGGGGAGGGGGCATGGCCGCGCTCGGCATTGACCGCCTCCTGCAGGCTGTTCGCCAATTCGTAGATATGGGCGACGCAGCGGTTGAAGCGCAGGCGCTCGATGTCGTCGCCGACCGCCGCCAGCGCCTTGTGCGCCGCCTTCAGCGCGGCCTCGCTGCCGGCGGCAGCGGGTTCGGAACCGCCTTCCGCGATCTCGCTCACCATGCGCCAGACGCGCTGGACGAAGCGCGACGCGCCTTGCACGCCATCCTCGGTCCAGATCACATCGCGCTCCGGCGGCGAGTCGGAGAGCATGAACCAGCGGGCGGTATCGGCGCCGTAGGAGGCGATGATGTCGTCTGGATCGACGACGTTCTTCTTCGACTTCGACATCTTCTCGATCGCCCCGATGGCGATCGGCGCGTCGGTTTTCACGTGAAACGCTTTGCGCGTTCCATCCTCGGTTACCAGCTTGACGTCGACCGGCTGCACCCACGCTCCGGCCTCGTCGCGATAGGTCTCGTGGACGACCATGCCCTGCGTGAACAGGCCGGCGAAGGGCTCGTCGAGCCCGGCCCAGCCGGTCTGGCGCATCGCCCGCATGAAGAAGCGGGAATAGAGCAGGTGCAGGATCGCGTGCTCGATGCCGCCGATATACTGGTCGACCGGCAGCCAGTGATCGGCCACCGCCTTGTCGGTCGGCGCGTCCGTGAGCCACGGGGCGGTGAAGCGGGCAAAGTACCAGGACGAATCGACGAAGGTGTCCATCGTGTCGGTCTCGCGGCGGGCCGGCTTGCCGCAGGACGGGCACGGCACGTTGCGCCAGGCCGCATCGCGCTCCAGCGGGTTGCCGGGCACGTCGAACGAGACCTCCTCCGGCAGCCGCACCGGCAGGTCGGCGACCGGCACCGGCACGACGCCGCAAGCGTCGCAATGGATGACCGGGATCGGGCAGCCCCAGTAGCGCTGGCGCGAGACGCCCCAGTCGCGCAGGCGGAACTGCACCCGGCGCTTGCCGACCGAAGCGCCGTCGAGGGTCTCGGTCTCCAGGCGATCGGCGACGGTCTTGAACGCCTCGTCGGTGCTCATCCCGTCGAGGAAGCGCGAATTGATCATCCGGCCGTCGCCGTCATAGGCGGTGTCGGTGATCGTGAAGGCGGCGGGATCCTGGTCCGGCGGGCAGACGACCGGCGTGTTGCCGAGACCGTACTTGTTGGCGAAGTCGAGATCGCGCTGGTCGTGGGCCGGGCAGCCGAACACCGCGCCGGTGCCGTACTCCATCAGCACGAAATTCGCGACGTAGACCGGCAGGGTCCAGGACGGGTCCAGGGGGTGGCGCACCCTCAATCCGGTGTCGAAGCCGAGCTTTTCCGCCGTATCGATCGCAGCCTGGGCGGTGCCCATGCGCCGGCACTCGGCGATGAAGTCCTGCAGGGCCGGGTTGTCCTTCGCCACCGCGGCGGCAAGCGGATGGTCGGCGGCGACTGCCAGGAACTTGGCGCCGAACAGCGTATCGGGCCGCGTCGTGTAGACCGTGACCTCGGAGCTTGCGCCCTCCGGCACCGCCTCCAGGGCGAAGCGCAGCTCCAGCCCTTCCGAGCGGCCGATCCAGTTGCGCTGCATCAGCCGGACCTTCTCCGGCCAGCGCTCCAGCGTGTCGAGCCGGTCGTCGAGGTCCTGGGCGAAGTCGGTGATCTTGAAGAACCACTGGGTCAGCTCGCGCTGCTCGACGAGCGCACCTGAGCGCCAGCCGCGCCCGTCGATCACCTGCTCGTTGGCGAGCACGGTGTGATCGACCGGGTCCCAGTTCACCTTGGCGGTGCGGCGCGAGACCAGCCCGGCCTTCAGGAAGTCCAGGAACATCCGCTGCTGGTGCTTGTAGTAGTCGGGATCGCAGGTCGCGATCTCGCGGCTCCAGTCCAGCGACAGGCCCATCGATTGCAGCTGCGCCCGCATCGTCGCGATGTTGGCGTAGGTCCACTCCCGCGGGTTGACCTTGTTCTGCATCGCGGCGTTCTCGGCCGGCAGGCCGAAGGCGTCCCAGCCCATCGGATGCAGGACGTTGAAGCCCTTGGCGCGCTTGTAGCGGGCGACCACGTCGCCCATCGCGTAGTTGCGCACGTGGCCCATATGGATGCGCCCCGACGGGTAGGGGAACATCTCGAGCACGTAGTATTTCGGGCGCGGATCGTCGTTGCGGGTGCGAAAAATCTCCCGCTCGGCCCACACCTGCTGCCAGTGGGGCTCGGAATCCTTCGCGTTGTAACGTTCGGCCATGGCGGCGTCTTTGCGACCGGTCGGCGCCGGCGCCGAGAGCACCGGCGGCAGGGATGAAGGGAAAACGTCACGGCCGCAAACGGTTGAGCTTGCTCGGCGCGGCGCCGGCGGACTAGGACACGGTTTGGTCCCGAGGGTCAACAATCAAGCAAGGCGGCGCGCCGCCGGGAAGGATAGCGGTCATGATCGACCCGCAGACCGTCGTGGCGAACCTAACCGAGGTACAGGGCGAGATCGCTCGCGCCGCGCAAGACAGCGAACGCGATCGGGCAGACGTCGCCCTCATCGCCGTGTCGAAGACGATTGCCGCCGAGGGGATCCGCCCGGCCCTGGCTGCGGGCCAGCGGCTGTTCGGCGAGAACTACGTGCAGGAGGCCAAGGCGAAGTGGCCCGCCTTGCGCGAGGAATATCCGCAAGCCGAGCTGCACCTGATCGGCCCGCTGCAATCGAACAAGGCCCGCGAGGCGGTGGAGCTTTTCGACGTGATCCATACCCTCGACCGGACCTCGCTCGCGGCGGCCCTGGCGAAGGAGATTCAGCGCAGCGGCCGGCACCCGAGGCTGCTGGTGCAGGTCAATACCGGCGAGGAGCCGCAGAAGGGGGGCGTGGCGCCGGGCGCGGTCGATGCCTTCCTGGCCGAGTGCCGGGACACGCACGGCCTCACCGTCTCGGGGCTGATGTGCATCCCGCCGGCGGCGGATCCGCCCTCGGCGCATTTCGGCTTGCTGGCGGCAATCGCCCGCCGCCATGCCCTGCCGATCCTGTCGATGGGGATGAGTGCCGACTACCCGGCGGCCATCCAGATGGGCGCGACCCATGTGCGGGTCGGCAGCGCGATCTTCGGGGCGCGCCAGCCGCAGGGCTGACGCGCAACCTCAGTCAGTTGGCGTGCAGGCAGCGGATCTCCTCCCGCGCCTGCTCCAGGAAGCGGACACGGTCCTCGTCCGTGAGCAGGATGGGAGAGTTGGGCAGCCCGTCGCGATAGCGGGCGCCGAAATCCCAGAGGGTACCGCGCGCGCCCTCCGCCGCGTGGATCTGTCGGGCACGAACGATCTCGGTCGCGGTGTAGGCGTCGAGCATGCGTCTCTCCCCTGCGTCCGATAAGGCTTTTGTGTGGCAAGCCAGACCCTACAGGATGTTTTCGCGCTGCGCGAGTGTGGCAGCGTTACCAAAATGAAAGAGTTTTTTGTGCTCCGCAGCATGATTCGACGAGAAGATCCCGTCGAATTGTTCGCGTTGCCGGAGAACAGCTTGCCTAGATCGTGAGGCGGGTGCCGGGCCCGAGGCGGCGCAGGAGCCGGACCAGGTCGGGGCGGCGCAGGGCCACGCAGCCCTCGGTCGGCCGGAAGCCGGGGCGGGCGACGTGCAGGAAGATGGCGCTGCCGCGTCCGGGACGGATCGGGCCGCGATTGTAGTCGAGGTCGATCACGAGGTCGTAGAGCCCGTCGTCGCGCCACATCGCCTCGGCGCTGATGCCCGGGGCGGGGAGCGGGATCGGGCGGTTGTAGCGCCGGTCGTAGGTCTCGTCGCACCAGCCGTCGCCAGGGCGGATGCGGCGCAAGGGGAGGAGGGTCGCGGGCCGACCCCCGAGCCGGTCGGGCCGGTAGAAGCCGCCGCGCAGGCGAAAGGTCCCGCGGGGCGAGGCGCCGTCGCCCTCGCGCTTCCGGTGGGTCTGGCCGCCCTTGCCGAGGGCGCAGGGAATCAGCACCGGGCCGGCGATCAGCGTGCCGCGGCGGCGGTCGAGGGGATCGGGGCGGACCCGCAGGTGCCGGAGGGTGGTGCGCTTCATGAGCACCGTCTTACGGCGCCGTCGCGGGACCCGTCGAGGGGAGCGTGACAGGAGGCGGGGTCCGGCGGAGAATGGCGCTGAGACCCCGTATCCGAGCCGTCGCCATGCCCGAATCTCTCTCCGTCCTCGATGCCGTCCCGGACTGGCTCGGCTGGCTGCCGCCGCGCCTCGTCGCGGTCGATGTCGAGACGACGGGGTTGTCCGGAGCCGACCGGGTGGTGAGCTTCGGCGCCGTGGCGCTCGCCACCGCCTCGCTGGCCACCGGAACGCCTGAGATCGCCTGCCACCACCTGATCTTCGATCCCGGGCGGGCGAGCCATCCGATGGCCGAGGCGGTGCACGGTTACGACGACTGGCTCCTGCGCCACCAGGACCCGGTGGGCGCCCATGCGGGCGCCCTGGCGGACCTCCTCGCCGGGGCCGACCTGATCGTGGCCCACAACGCCGCCTTCGATCTCGGCTTTCTCGACCGCGAGCTGGCCGCCGCCGGGCTGCCGCCGGTCGCCGCCAAGGTCTACTGCACCATGGAGGCCTATCGCCGCCGGGGCGAGAAGGGGAGGGCGGCCCTCGACGCTGTGTGCCGGCGCATCGGCATCGCCCGGGTCGGTGCCCGCCACGGTGCGCTGGAGGATGCCTGGCTGGCGCTTCGGGCCTATCTCTGGCTCCAGGCCTGCCCGGTGGCGGTGGCGCGCCCGGAACTTGCCGCGCCGAGCAACCTGCGCCCGGCTCCGCCGCGCCCGGACGGCCCCTTGCCGCCCCGTCCGTGAGCCGGCGGCCGTGGACAGGCCGGTCCCCGGCCCTTGCCGCGGCTTGGCGCTCCGCTACTCTGCCCCGCAAGCTGCCAGGCTGCGCTCCGTCCGGGAGTGCCGCCCCGGCCGGCGGCGGGTCGCCCGTTCGCCTTCCTCGAGAGTGCCGGTTCGATGTCGAACGCCCACCGCCTGCTCGTCGTCGACGACGATCCGACCCTGCGCGACACCCTCACCGAGCAGCTCGCCCTGTCGGACGCCTTCGAGGTGGCGACCGCCGAGACCGCGCGGGGCGCGATGGACCGGGTCGCGGCCGAGCGCGTCGATCTCGTGGTGATGGATGTCGGCCTGCCCGATCTCGACGGGCGCGAGGCGGTGCGGCAGATGCGCCAGGGCGGCTTTCGCGGCCCGGTGATCATGCTGACCGGCCAGGTCTCGGATGCCGACACGGTGCAGGGGCTGGATGCCGGCGCCAACGACTACGTGACGAAGCCGTTCAAGTTCGCGGTGCTGCTCGCCCGCATCCGCGCCCAGTTGCGCCAATACGAGGCGAGCGAGGACGCGGTGTTCCAGATCGGCCCCTATACCTTCCGTCCGGGCGCCAAGCTCCTCGTCGGCGAGCGCGGCTCGAAGCTGAAGCTCACCGAGAAGGAGACCGCGATCCTGCGCTTCCTCTACCGGGCCGGACGGCAGGTAGTCGGGCGCGACACCCTGCTCGCCGAGGTGTGGGGCTACAACGCCCAGGTCACCACCCACACGCTCGAGACCCACATCTACCGCCTGCGCCAGAAGATCGAGCCGAACCCGGCGACCGCCTCGATCCTGGTGACGGAGGGCGGCGGGTACAAGCTGCTGCCATAGGCACGGGGGGATGGCTGAGCCGGTCGGTGACCGTGGGTCATCGAAAGTCCCAGGATCATCCCACGCGCAACCTCATCCCGAGGTGTGGAGCGATCGACGATGGACTAAATAGAAACTGGCTCTACGGGTTTGATTTCGCACGCAAATCCAAGGCGCTCGATCTGCCGCACGAGCGCCTTGGCGCGGATGGTCGGGGCCGCCTTGCGGCCGTGATCAGGCCCGGGATCGACGTAAGCCGTGCCGGCCTTGAGCATGTGATAGATCGCGGTCAACATCGAAGCGGCGACCGCGCAGATCGCCTTCTTGGGGCCGCGCCGGCCGCGCAAGCGCTGGAACTGCGCCCTGATGTAGCTCGCCTTCTTGCGCACTCCGGCCCAGGCGGCCTGCACCAAGGCCGTCTTGAGCCAGGGCGCGCCCTTGCGCAGTCGCGTCGAGCGCCGCTTGCCCGCGCTCTCGTCGTTTCTCGGGCACAGCCCGGCCCAGGAGATCAGATGGCCGGCGGTCGGGAAGCGGCTCATGTCGGGGCCGATCTCGGAGAGGATCACCTGCGCGGTGAGGTCACTGATGCCCGGGATCGTCACCAGCAGCTTCACCGCTTCCCGGAAAGGGCCGAGGTCGCGCTCCACCTGCGCGTCGATCTCCGCGATCGCTCGCCCCAACCCGTCGTACTGGCGTAGATGCACACCGAGCAGGAAACGGTGGTGATCCCCGATCCGGCCCGTGAGCGCGGCCCGGATCGCCTCGGGCGCCGCCTTCACCCGCGGGCTGACCAGCGCCTGCAGCCCAGCCGGATCGCGCTCGCCCTTGACCAGCGCGTCGAGCACGGCGCGACCGGACTGGCCCATGATGTCGGTGAGCACCGAGGCGAGCTTGAGGTTGGCCTCCTCGAGGGTCTTCTGGATGCGCTGGACGTGGCTGGCCTGCTCGCGGACCAGTTGCTTGCGGGTGCGCAGCAGGTCGCGCATCGCCTGGGTCTGAGCCTCGGGCACGAAGCTGGCGCGGATCAGGCCGTGGGCGAGCAGGTCGGAGAGCCAAACCGCGTCGGCGACGTCGGTCTTGCGGCCGGGCACGTTCTTGACATGGGCGGCATTGGCCAGGATCAGGGTGCGGCTGTCGGCGTCGAGGACCTGCCAGACCGGGCGCCAGTAGATGCCGGTCGCCTCCATGGCGACATGGGTGCAGGCGTGCTCGTCGAGCCAGGCGGAGAGGTCGAGCAGAGCGGGCGTGGTGGTGGCAAACGTCCGCACCTCACGCTGAACCTCGCTGCTCTCGGCCAGACGGATGGCTGCGACGACGGTGTCCTTGTGAACATCGAGGGCGGCGCAGCGGGGGTAGAGGACCTCCATCACGATCTCCTTGCCGTCAGGCCGCCGGCGCAGGCTCCCGTGAGATCAAATCTAAATGACGCGCTCCGGGGCTGGCCCGAGGACCGGCCCGTGACGCAAGCGAGGGGACTGAAGAGGAGCCCGGATCCAACTGATACGCGGGGTCTGGCACACCAAAGACGAACCGATCTCTCCGCCGACGGCAAGTCCACTCTGCCATATGTTTCATCCGCAAGGGACCGCGAAGCCGGTGACGAACTGATACCAATGGTCCAAGATGCTGACGCATCGGGCCATTGATCCATCTCGAATTTTCGATTTCAAGCCAGAGGCTTGGCGAAAATTCGAGAGCGGAACCAAAGGTCGTTTCCAACGACCGTTGGTATGACACCTCGGGATGAGGGCGTGAATGGGAACGACGCCGGAACGGATGCTCCATTCGTCAAGCGATCATCCCGCGCGCCTCGACCGGCAACGTCCCGACGATCGCCCCGTCCCGCACCGCCACCAGCTCGTCGACCATGTTGACGACGACGCAGACGTGGTTGGGCACCACCTCGACCAGGGTGCCGACCGGGGGCCGCGAGGTGCAGGCCGAGAGGTCGAGGAAGCCGTGCTCCTCGGCGAAGGCGCCGATCCGGGCGCCGGGATGGTCGGGCAGCAGGCCGAACCCGTCGAGGCCGCCGCCGGCGTCGCTGGTGAGCGTCTTGGAACCGGCATCCAGGATGCCGCGCTCGAGGCCTGCCCGGCTCACCACCCGGGCGAGCACCGCGAGCGCGCAATCGTCGAGCGTCGCGACGCCCGCCGCCATCATCATGCGGTCGTTGAAGATCACCGTGCCGGCCCGGTGCTCGGTGGCGCCGCGGACCCGGCCGAGTTCCGGCAGGTTCGGCGTGCCGCCGGTCGAGACGATGCGGGCGGTCAGACCATGCTCGGCGAGCCCCGCTTGCGCCGCGTCGAGGAAGCGTTGCGCGCCGTCGGCGTCGCCGGCTGGGGGATAGAGGAGCAGGCCCGCGAAGGCGAGGCCGGGCCGGGCGGCGATGTCGCGGGCGAGCGCCACCGCCTCGCCCGGGGTCTCGACGCCGGCGCGCTTGCGGCCGGTGTCGCATTCCACCACCACGTCGAGAGTGCGCCCGCCCGCTTGCGCGGCCTCGTGCAGGCCCGCCACCGTGATCGCGTTGTCGGCCGCGACGGTGATCCGGGCAGCGCTCTCGCGCAGGAGCCGGCCGAGGCGCCCGAGCGCGTGCGGGCCGATCAGGTTGTAGCTCACCAGGATGTCGTCGATCCCGGCCCGGGCCATCACCTCGGCCTCGCCGATCTTCTGGCAGGTGACGCCGCTTGCGCCGGCCTCGATCTGCATCCGGGCCAGCACCGGGCTCTTGTGCGTCTTGATGTGCGGGCGGTTGGCGAGGCCGGCCGCGTCGCAGGCGGCCTGGAGCCGGGCGATGTTGCGGGCCACCCGGTCGAGGTCGATCACCACCGCCGGCGTGCCGTGGCGGCGGGCGATCTCCTCGCGCAAGGCGGGGCTCAGCATCGCGGCGCATCCCGGCAGGGCGTCGGCGCAATCGTGTCGGCACGCATCGTGGTCCCTCCTGGCGGCGGTTCTTTCGCGGGCCGGATCCTAGAGCATTTTCCGACGAAGTGGATGCCGGTTCGTCGCAGAAAATGCGGCAAAATCAAAGACCTAGAGCAGCCCTCGATCGCGTTGCAATCGGTACCATGCTGGATCTTCGATCTTGGCTATGTCTTTGATATTGAGATTATTTCTCCTCGACGAGCCGGCATGTGCCCCGCCGCAGGATGCGCCGGCCGCGGCCGTCTGCGCCACCTCGGGCACGTCAGCCATCCACATGAGGGCATCCCTCCGTTTCCGCCGGGCAACCCAATGTTAGAAATCCGCTACTAGAGAGAGAACATCCCAGCACCGCGCAACGGAGCGTCGATGCCGTCCGGACCCCGCAGGCGACCCTCCACCGCGTCCCGCACGCTGGCCGGATCGATCGTGGTTGCCACCCTGGTGATTGGTGCGGTTTCCGGCCTGACGGTCATGCAGATGCGCGCGAGCGCCTGGGATCAGGTCGGCCGTGTGTCGCAGAACCTGCTCGAATCGGTCGAGCACATGGTCGACCGCAACATCGAACTCTATGACCTGTCGCTCCAGGCCGTGGTCGAAGGCCTGCACAACCCGGAGGCCGACGGCATCGCGCCGAGCCTGCGTCAGGTCGTGCTGTTCGACCGGGCCGCCACGGCGACCGGCCTCGGCGCCATCCTGGCCCTCGACGCGCAGGGGCAGGCCTTCGCCGATTCGACCGATCCAGTGCCCCGCCGGCTGAGTTTTCCCGACGCGGATTTCTTCCGGGTCCACAAGGAGCGGGGGGATGTCGGTCTCTATATCGGCAAGCCGTTCCGGACGAAGCCGGACGGGCGCTGGGTGATCCCGCTCAGCCGCCGCCTCGCCTATGCCGACGGGGCCTTCGCCGGCGTCGTCGTCGGCACGATCGACATCGGCTACTTCAACGCCCTGTTCGGCCGCCTCAGCCTCGGCGACCACACCCGCATCGCCTTCTTCCGCGAGAGCGGCGAGCTTCTGGTCCGCAGCCCGGTGATGGAGGACGCGATCGGCAAGGACCTGACGGCGGCGCCGCATTTCCGGAACTTCCTCGAGCACCGCTCGGGACAGTTCGTCGCGACCGGCTACACCGAGGCGATCGAGGGCCTGTTCAGCTACAGCCGGATCGGCGACCGCCCGCTCATCGCCGCGGTGGTGGTGCCCACGCGGGCCATCGCCGAGCTGTGGCGGCCCAAGGCGATGGCGATCGTGGCCGTGGTGGCCTTCCTGTGCGGCGGCATGATCGGGCTGACCCTGGTGCTCCAGCGCGAGCTCGAACGGCGGGCCCGCGCCGAGGAGGGGGCGCTCGCGGCCAACCGCGACCTCGCCCGCCTCGCCCATACCGACGGACTCACCGGCCTGCCGAACCGGCGCCACTTCGACGAGGCCTTCGCGCGGGCGCGCGCGGAGGTCGCGCGGACGGGCGTGCCTCTCTCCCTCGTCCTGCTCGATGCCGACCGGTTCAAGCGCTACAACGACACCTACGGCCACCTCGCCGGGGACGAGGTGCTGCGCGCCGTCTCCCGTGTGCTGCAGCGCCAGGTCGGCGAGCCGGACGAGACCGCCTGCCGGATCGGCGGCGAGGAATTCGCCGTGCTGCTGCCGGGGGCGTCCGGTGCCGAGGCCGCGGCCCGGGCCGAGCGCATCCGCCAGGCCCTGGCCCGCCTGCAGATCCCGCATGTCGGCAACGAGGGCGGCGTCGTCAGCGTGAGCCTCGGCGTCGCCGAGGTGCAGCTGGCCGAGACCGCCGGGCAGTCCTTCGCCGCCGCCGACGCGGCGCTCTACGAGGCCAAGCGCCAGGGGCGCAACCGCGTGGTGGCACGGCCCGGCGGCGCGGAGGCCGTGCGGGTCGCGTGACGCTGCGCAGACTGACGGTGGCGCGCCGACGCAAGTCTGCTTAGAGGAGTCTGCTTAGAGCTTGTCTGCGCGGAGCGTGAAGCTCGGGCGGACTGGACGGACGCGTGAGGACCGCGCGAGGCGCATCACGGGGAGAGCGGGGCCGTTGGCGCTCGACGACGACATCGCGATTCTGGAAGCGGCGCCGCTGTTCGGCCTGATGAACCGGGACGCCCTGCGGCTGATCTCGTTCGCCGCCGAGCGCCGGCAACTCGCGCCGGGCGCCGTGCTGTTCACCCGCGGCGACACCGCCGAGGGCGGCTTCGTGGTGACCCGCGGCACCGTGGTGCTGGAGCCCCGCGGGCCCCGCGGCGCCCTGGTCGAGGCCGGGCCCGCCGCGCTGATCGGCCAGGCCGCCCTGTTCTTCACCCTGGAGCGGCCGACCACCGCGCGGGCCGGCAACGGCCCGGTCGAGGTGATGGTCGTCACCCAGGCGGTGATGCGCCGGATGCTCGAAGTGTTTCCGGATGCCGCCGCGGTCATCCACGATGCGCTCGCCGACGAGCTCGCCGCGCTCACCCGCGCCTTCGCCGACAGCCGCGCCGCCGACCCGACGTGACAGCACGGCAGGGGCTTTGGTAGAGGGGACGCCGCAACGAAACGAACTCCCGCCTGGACGCCTCCCATGTCGCACGCCGATCTCGCCCGGACCATCGAAGCCGCCTGGGAGGACCGCGCCGGCATCGGCGCCGATACGCGCGGACCGGTGCGCGAGGCCGTCGAGGCCGCCCTGGCGCTCCTCGATTCCGGCGAGGCCCGGGTCGCCGAGAAGAGCGAGGGCGGTGACTGGCACGTCAACCAGTGGCTCAAGAAGGCGGTGCTGCTCTCCTTCCGCCTCAACGACATGTCGCTGATCGAGGGCGGGCCGGGCGGCGGCGGCTGGTGGGACAAGGTGCCGTCGAAGTTCGAGGGCTGGGACGCCGCGCGCTTCCGCGCCGCCGGTTTCCGGGCGGTGCCGGGTGCGGTGGTGCGCCGGGGCGCCCATATCGCGCCCGGTGCGGTGCTGATGCCGTCCTTCGTCAATCTCGGCGCCTATGTCGGCGAGGGCTCGATGATCGACACCTGGGCCACGGTCGGCTCCTGCGCCCAGATCGGCAAGCACTGCCACATCTCCGGCGGCGCCGGTATCGCCGGCGTGCTCGAGCCGCTCCAGGCCAACCCGGTCATCATCGAGGACAATTGCTTCATCGGCGCCCGCGCCGAGGTGGCCGAGGGCGTGATCGTCGGCGAGGGCAGCGTGCTCTCGATGGGCGTCTATATCGGCGCCTCGACCAAGATCATCGACCGGGCCACCGGCGAGGTCACCTACGGCCGGGTGCCGCCCTACTCGGTGGTCGTGTCGGGCACCCAACCCGGCAAGGCGCTGCCGGACGGCACCCCCGGCCCGTCGCTCTACTGCGCCGTCATCGTCAAGCGGGTCGATGCCGGCACCCGGGCCAAGACCGGCATCAACGAGCTCCTGCGGGACTGATACCAACGGTCGTTGAAAGCGACCTTTGGTTCCGGTCTCGAATTTTCGCCAAGCCTCGAATTTACGCCAAGCCCGAGGTCCCGGACTTCTGGGCGTGGTGTCGACAATTCGAGATGGGTCGACGGTCCCGTCGATCTCGGGCCTGCCCGAGATCGAATCGATGCGTCAGCATCTTGGGCCGTCGGTATGAGTCTTCCCCAGCGTCGCGGTCTCGTCTTTCAGACCGCGACGTTGTCGATGAGGCGCGTGCGGCCGAGGAAGGCCGCCGCCAGCACCCGCGCCGGACCCTCGACCCGCTCCAGCGGCGCCAGGGTCTCGGCATCGTTCACCGACAGGTACTGCACCGGCGCAAAGCCCGCCGCCTCCAGCGCCGCCCGGCCCTCCGCCAGGGCGGGTGCCGTCGCCGCCCCGTTGCGCACCGCCTCGGCCACCCGTTGCAGCACGGCATGCATCGCCGGCGCGGCCCGCCGCTCCCCCTCCGAGAGGTAGCGGTTGCGCGACGACAGGGCGAGGCCGTCCGGCTCGCGCAGGGTCGGCGCGCCCTCGATCGCGACCGGGATGTCGAGGTCGCGGGCGGCGCGCCGGATCACCTGGAGCTGCTGAAAATCCTTCTCGCCGAAGATCGCCCGGTCGGGCAGGCCTTGCAGCAGGAGCTTCGTCACCACGGTGGCGACGCCGGCGAAATGCCCGGGGCGCAAGGGGCCGCACAGGACCTCCGTCAGTCCCGCCACCGTCACGGTGGTGGAGAAGCCCTGCGGATACATGGTGTCGACGTCGGGCAGGAAGGCGGCATCGGCCCCGATTGCGGCGAGCAGGGCGAGATCGGCCTCCAGGACGCGCGGATAGCGTGAAAAGTCCTCGTTGGGGCCGAACTGCGTCGGGTTGACGAAGATGCTGACCACGACCCGCCGGCTTCCCGCCTGCGCTTGCCGTACCAGGGACAGGTGCCCCTCGTGCAGCGCCCCCATGGTCGGCACCAGGGCCACGCCCTCCCCGGCCGCCCGCCAGCCCCGCACCTGCGCCCGCAGGGCGGCGACGTCGGTCAGCCGGAGAACGGGGGTGGAGCGGGCAGGGGACGGTGATAGGGTCATCGTCGATCTCCGGTCGGTCGAACCGGCGCGACCGTAATCGGGGCGGGCGCCGGGCGCCAGGGTCGCGCCGCGCCGAGATGCGGGGAAGATCCCCCGCCTCTGCGCCGGTCGCTGCCGGGACTCGAGAGTGTCGAATAGTGCACGTCCCCAGCGGAACGGCGTCAGAGCTGTTGCTGCCTCATCAAGGCCTCGCGACCGAGGCGATACGTGAGATCGCTGTAAGACAGGGAATCCGCGATGAAGCGGTCGAACGCATCGATCCAGAGCGGTGTCAGGACGATGAACTGTCCCTTGTCACCGTGGCGCGCGAGGAAGCCGTGTTGCTCCGCGGCGAGCAGCATGTTCCGGATATGCGAGCGGGACACCCCGAACCGGGGGGCGAGCGCCGCGAGATCGGCCTCCCGCACGGCGCTGTCCGTGGTTTCCCCCCCGAGGCGGCACAGGGTGAACAGGATCGAGAGGGCACTGGTCGCGGCCAGGAAGAAGACGACGGCGAGGTTGCGCCACGCCACCTTGACGGCACCTTCGAGCACGGGAACGGAGGCGCTGCCGTGGGCCCTCTGGAAGGCCGGGCTGCGATCGAGGGCGAGCGCGTATCCAGGCTTCGGAAACAGGATCGACAGCGGCTCGAAATGCGCCGCCATCCACTCGCGGTCCCATCGCAGCAGCGCCTCGGTGGGGACGAGCAGGCGGACGCGGCTATCCGCGGGGTGATGGCGAAGCTCCAGGAACTGGGTCTGGACCAGGCGGGCGACGAAGTCGTCGATGAAACGGGGGCTGGCGAAACCGAAATCCGCCACGGTATCCTTGAGCCGCTTCAAGGTCGGCCACGTTTCGCGATCGTCTTCGATGTAGCGCGCATGCAGGCAGACGATGATCGCCAGCGTCGTGACGCGGCCGGCATCGGCGCCGGAATTTCCGGGAAACCCATCCAGTTTGTAGACATCGATGCAGTTATTGATGTAAAGCATGCGACTTTCTTGAAATCGCGGATGCGACAATATTTCTTCCACTGTATGATGGGCGACCATGTCTTGCGAATCCATATCGTGTCCCATCTCAGGCAGGCCAGTCCCCGGGCAGGCGAGCACCAGGTCGATGCACGGGCCTTGCTGTGCTTACGAAAAGTTAAAATGACGCAATCAAATCTGAATGTGCTCAGGCATCCGTGTATCGCCTGATGCATACTGCGTCATCTGTGGTGGGTAAAGGTGCAAGGTCGGACAGGCCGTCGATCCAAGGCGAAGAATTCGACGGATCCGACCTGCAAACAGGATGGCGTCACCCGCAAGGGTATCAGCGAGGAGGCCCACTTCCCGTAGCGATACGATTTCCCTCCGCAACCCGCATGTTCCCTTGCCGATCGGACCTGGACCGAGGCGGCGACGGCGCGACCCGTGCCTCGTGTCTCCGAAATCCTCGCGATGAGCCCGGTGAGGGCCGGTGCGGCCGCCGATCCTCTTCCCGGTGGCGATCGTCTCAAAGACCGTCCCGATCGTCGCAAAATTTGTCACCCGACGCGCTTGTCGCTGCGGAATCGGCTGGATAGAGCAAGACGTAGATGAGTCGTCGCCTCCATGATCCTGAAGGCCGGGTTCCCGAGCAATCGCGTCAGGTCATGAGTGTCCGAGGAAGCCTCGTTCTTACGGCCCCAACGATAAGCGGTCACGATGTCGGGTATTCCTGTCGAACACTTCGCGCCGGATTGCGATCCGGCGGCGGCCTGGAAATCATGGGCAGAGCACCTCGCGCCGATCTTCGATGCGCGTCCGGTACCGGACACGCATGCGGGCCCCGAGGTCGGGATGCGAAGCTACAATCTCGGCTCGATCCTCGTCGGAGAGGTGTCGGCGCCCGCCCAGATGCTCGAGCGGAGCGGCCGCACCGCGGCGCACCAGGGCATCGACCATGTCCTGATCCAGTTCTACCGGCGCGGCACCAGCGTGATCCGGACGGACCGGGCGCAAGCCCGGATCGGCCCTTCCGACTTCGTCATCTACGACCTGGCTCAGCCGGTTTCCGTCGAGGCGTCGGCCGTGGACGCCACCAACATCCTCGTTCCCCGGGCCGTTCTCGGCCACCGCAGCGGGCAGATCGACAGCCTGCACGGCAGCGTGTTCAGCACCGCGCGCGATCGGGTGGCGCAGATCTTCGCCTCCTATCTGTGCGAGGTGGTGGCCGGCTGCAACGACCTGACGACCCAGCACGCGGCGGGCATCGCCCAGGCGGCGGCCTCGCTCTGCGCCACCGCGCTCCCGAACCCCTCGGGCGATGCCGCCGTCACGGAGCGCCGCATCAGCCTCGCCGTCAGGACGTTCATCCAGGACAATCTGGGTGCCAAGGATCTGGGCCCGGAGATGATCTGTGCCCAGTTCGGCCTGTCGCGGGCGACGCTGTACCGCCAGTTCGCGGCCGATGACGGCGTCCAGAACTACGTCCGCAATTGCCGCCTGGCTCAGGCGATGCGGCTGCTGACGGCCCCGCCCGATGGCGTGCGACCGCGGATCTCGAGCGTCGCCTATGCGACGGGCTTCTCGGACGAGAGAAGCTTCAGCCGCGCCTTCAAGCGGCGTTTCGGCAGCCTGCCGCGCGACGTGGCCATGCGCCGGGCGGCCGAGCCGCTTCAATCCGGGACCGGCCGGCAGCTCGGTGCGTGGCTTCAGCAGCTGGGTCTCTGACCGCACGCGCCTTGCGACCCCCGGCTGCTCTTCGGCAACCGGATCGTGCAGGACGCCGAACGCTCGCGCTCACGGCAGCGCGCGAGCGGGCAGGGGAGCGGAGGCCGGAGCCCGGCCGGGCGCGGCCGGGCCGGGGCGGCGGGCCCGTCGCGCCAGGACGGACAGGCCCTGCTGGAGCGCGATGAAGGCGAACAGCAGCGCGCCGGTGGCGATCTTCGCCCACCAGCTCGACAGCGTGCCGTCGAAGGTGATGTAGGTGCCGATCAAGGCCTGGATCATCACCCCGAGGAAGGTGCCGACCATCAGGCCCTGCCCGCCGGTGAGCAGCGTGCCCCCGATCACCACCGCGGCGATGGTGTCGAGCTCGACCCCGACCGCGGAGAGCGAATTGCCCGACGAGGTGTAGAGCGAGAACACGATCCCGGCGAGCCCCGCCAGCACGCTCGACAGGGTGTAGATCGCCACCGTGTTCGCACCGACGCGCAGGCCCATCAGCCGGGCCGAGACGCGGTTGCCGCCGAGCGCGTAGGCGGCGGTGCCGAAGCGCGTCAGGTGCAGGGCGAGGCCGCCGCCGACGAAGACCGCCAGCATGATCGCCGCCACCACGGTGAGCCGTCCGCCGCCGGGAAGCCGCAGGCTCGCCTCGCTCACCGCCTCGTAGAACGGCGCTGTGATCGGGATCGATTCGGTGGAGAGGAGAAAGCTCGCGCCGCGGGCTAGGAACATGCCGGCGAGCGTGACGATGAAGGGGGGCAGGTCGAGGAAGGCGATGATCCCGCCCATCGCCGCCCCGAACGCGGCCGCGATCAGGAGCGCGAGGGCGAAGGCGGCGAGCGGCGGCAGGCCCCAGCGCTCGATCGCGATGGCCAGGAACACGCCCGTGAAGGCGATCACCGAGCCGATCGACAGGTCGATGCCGCCCGACACGATCACGACGGTCATGCCGACCGCGACGATGCCGAGGAAGGCGCTGTCGGTGAGGAGGTTGCCGACGACCCGGGTCGACAGGAAGGCCGGGAACTGCGCGGCGCAGAGCGCGTAGCCCGCCGCGAAGACCAGCGCCGTGACCAGGACGGGGAGATATCGGTTCACGACGGCCTCCGCCGGACCAGCAGGGACAGGCCGGCGAGCCGGGGCGACTGGACGAGGAGCACCGCGAGCACCACCACCGCCTTGACGAGAAGGTTCAGCTCCGAGGGCAGGCCCGAGAGCAGGATGCCGGTATTCATCGCCTGGATGATGAAGGCGCCGAGCACCGCGAGCGGCACGCTGAAGCGGCCGCCCAGGAGCGAGGTCCCGGCGATCACCACCGCCAGGATCGCGTCGAGTTCGAGCCACAGGCCGGCATTGTTGGCATCCGCCCCGAGGATGTCGGCGGTGGTGACGAGGCCGGCGAGGGCCGCACAGAACCCGCTCCAGACATAGACCGCGAGCGTCGTCGTGCGCGTGCTGACGCCGGCGAGCGCGCTCGCCCGGGCATTGGCGCCGGTCGCCTCGATGAGGAGGCCGAAAGCCGTGCCGCGCACGACGAGGACCGTGACGGCAAGGACGCCCAAGGTGAGGACGATGGGGGCGGGCAGGCCGAAAACCGCGCCGTTGCTGAAGGCGGCGAGCCCGGGTGCGCTGAAGGTGACGATGCGCCCCTCGGTGAGAAGCTGCGCGATGCCGCGTCCCGCCACCATCAGGATCAGCGTCGCGATGATCGGCTGGATGCCGAGCACCGCGACGAGGAAGCCGTTCCAGGCCCCGCACAGGATGCCGGCGCCGAGCGACGCCGCCAGCACCACCGGCAGGGCGTGGCTGTCGGCAAGCGTCGCCGCGACCGCGCCGGTGATCGCCATGACGGCGCCGACCGACAGATCGATGCCGCGGGTCGCGACGACGAGGACCATGCCGATCGACAGGAGCGCCACCGGCGCGCCCCGGTTGAACACGTCGACCAGGCTGCCGAACAGCCGGCCGCCCTGCATCCGCAGGTCGAAGAATTGCGGCGAGACGAGCCAGTCGACCAGCAGGATCGCCGCGAAGGCGAGGATCTGCGGGGCGCCGCGCCGGGGAAGGCGGAGGGCGGGGAGGCGAAGGGACAGGGCTTGCATGGGTCAGGCGGCCTCCGCGGCCTCGTCGCCGGCGATCGCCTTGAGGATGGCGGTGACGTCGACGGCCTCGCCCTCGAGGGTGGCGATCTGGGCCCGGTCGCGCATCACCACGACCCGGTCGGCGTAAGTGACGATCTCCTCCAGCTCCGAGGAGATCACCACGAGGGCGAGCCCCTCGTCGCAGAGCCGCCGAATCAGCCGGATGATCTCCGCATGCGCCCCGACATCGATGCCGCGGGTCGGCTCGTCGAGGATCAGCACCTGCGGCTCGGTGGCGAGCCAGCGGGCGAGCAGCGCCTTCTGCTGGTTGCCGCCCGAGAGCAGCCCGATCGGGCGCTCCGGATCGGGCGGTCGGATGTCCAGCATCGCGATGTAGCGGCGCGCCAGCGCCTCCTGCTCCCGCCGCGGGATCGGGCGGAACGGCCCGCGCCGGGCCTGGAGCGCCAGGATGATGTTGTCGCGAACAGACAACTCGGCGATGATGCCTTCGGTCTTGCGCTCCTCCGGGCAGTAGCCGAAGCGGTGCCGGATGGCGTCGCGCGGCGTGCGCAGCCGGACCTCCGTGCCGTCGATGCGCGCCCGCCCCGTCTGTGCGATCTCGGCGCCGAAGAGGAGGCGGGCGGTCTCGGTGCGGCCGGACCCGAGGAGGCCGGCGAGGCCCACGACCTCGCCGCGCCGGAGCGTCAGGTCGAACGGCGCGACGTATCCAGGTTTTCCGAATTGTTCGAAGTGCGCGACCTCGCTCCCGGCGGCGCCGGATTGGTGCCGGTCCGCAGGCCCCGCCTCGGCGGTGGCCTCGCTGAGCTCGCGCCCGAGCATCGCCTGGATCAGCGTCATGCGCGGGAGGTCCGCGCTTGCCCAGGTGCCGACGAGCCGGCCGTTGCGCAGCACCGTGATGCGGTCGGTCACGGCGTAGACCTGGTCGAGGAAGTGGGTGACGAAGACGATGCCCAGTCCCCGCGCGGCGAGGCGGCGCATCACGCGAAACAGGATCTCGACCTCGTGCGCGTCGAGGCTCGCCGTCGGCTCGTCGAGGATCAGCACCCGGGCCGACAGGTCGACGGCGCGGGCGATGGCGACGAGGTGCTGCACCGCGACGGAATGGTCGCCGAGCGGCGCGCCAGGGTCGACCGCGAGGTCGAACTCGGCGAGGATGGCGGCCGCGCGCCGCCGCATCTCACCGTGGCGCACGAGGCCGAACCGGGTCGGCTCGCGGCCGAGGAAGAGGTTCTGCGCCACCGAGAGGTTCGGCAGCAGGTTCACCTCCTGGTAGACGGTGGCGATGCCCGCACTTTGCGCCGCCTCGCCGGAGCGCGGCGCGATGGCGGTGCCGTCGAGCGTTACCGTCCCGGCATCGCGCGTCACGATGCCCGTGACCGTCTTGATCAGCGTCGACTTGCCGGCGCCGTTCTCCCCGAGCAGCGCGTGGATCTCGCCGGCCTTCAGCGTGAAGTCCACGCCTTGGAGGGCCGGGAAGCCCGCGAAGCTCTTCGTGAGCCCACGGATCGCGAGGAGGGGGGCGCCGTCCGTTTGTGCCGAAGACATATACTCGATCCCGACAAGTCTAGCGCAGGTTTTCCCTCTCTCCCGTTCCTCGGGGAAAGGAAAAGGCGCGGATTTCTCCCTGCCCCCTCTGCGGGGGAGGGTGGCGAGCGGAGCGAGCCGGGAGAGGGGACGCCGCTTCAGGATATGGCGGAACCGTCGTGAAAGGCGCTCGCTGGAACAGCGTCGCGCTGCCCCTCTCCCGCCCGGCGCACGAGTGCTTCGCACTCGCAGCCGGGCACCCTCCCCCGCACAGGGGGGAGGGGAAAACCCGCGCCATCCTTTTTCCTGGACAGCTCTGCCTGAACGGCACGGAGGAGATAAATTTAACTTTTACTCGAAAGTCCCGAGCGAAGACCGCCTCAATACCCGAGCCCCTTCTTCGAATCGTAGACCTTCTGCGGATCGTCGGCCGCGGTGAAGAGCTTCGATTCGGTCTGGATCCATTTCGGCGGGACGGTGCCTTTGGTCTTGTAGGCGATGATGGCGTCGAAGGCCGGGCCGGCCATGTTCGGGGTCAGCTCGACGGTGGCATTGGCATCGCCCGCCATCATCGCCTTGAAGATGTCCGGGACGCCGTCGATCGAGACGGTGAGGATGTCCTTGCCGGGCTTGAGTCCCGCTTCCTTCATGGCCTGGATCGCGCCGACCATCATGTCGTCGTTGTGGGCGTAGACCGCGCAGATCGATTTAGCCCCGCCCTCGGCCTTGATGAAGCTCTCCATCACCTCCTTGCCCTTGGAGCGGGTGAAGTCGCCGGTCTGGCTGCGTACGACCTTGATGGTGGGTGTTCCGGCGATGGCCTGCTCGAAGCCCTTCTTGCGGTTGGTCGCGACGCTGGCGCCCACCGTGCCCTGCAATTCGACGACGTTGCAGGTTTTCGACCCGACGGTCTTCACCAGCCAGTCGCCCGCGACCTTGCCCTCGTGGACGCTGTCGGAGGTGACGGCGGTGAGATAGAGGTCCTTGCCGGAGGGGTCGATGTCGCGGTCGAGGAGCACGACCGGGATCTTCGCCTCGCGCGCTTCCTTCAGCACCGCGTCCCAGCCCGTCGCCACCACGGGCGCCAGGAAGATCGCGTCGACGCCTTGCGCCACGAAGGACCGGATCGCCTTGATCTGGTTCTCCTGCTTCTGCTGCGCGTCGGCGATCTTCAGGGTGACGCCCCGCTTCTGCGCCTCGGACTTGGTGACCGAGGTCTCGGCGGCGCGCCAGCCGGATTCGGAGCCGATCTGCGAGAACCCCACCGTCAGGCCGGCCGCCGACGCAGTCGAGGCGGCGAAGCCCGTGAGGAGCGTGGCGGCGAGAAGAAGACGATGCATCTTGGGGCGAAGCATCTTGGGACGATGCGTGCTGGCACCGGGCATGGGCGGCTCCCTCGATCCTTGTCGTGGCGCATCTGCGTGCGTGATCCGGAGCATGAGACAGGGGAAGCGGGGACGCAATAGTCATATTGTAAGATTTTTCGATCGGGGGACGTACGGGAAGACGAGGGTCGGTCGATGGATTCGCACGTGCCGGTCCGTCGGCAGGGCGATGCATGTTGCCCTGCGGAACCGGATCGGGCACGGCCTTCGAGGCGACGCTCAGCGAGGAGGCCTTGCACCCGTGACCCCGGACGAACTCGCCGGCACGCTCGATTTCCTGCAACGGGCCGAAGCGCTCAAGAGCACCCTGCGCAACGGCACCACCGCCTCCGGCCGGCAGGAGAGCACGGCCGAGCATACCTGGCGGCTCTGCCTGATGGTGATGGTCCTGACCGACGGCATCGACGGGATCGACGCGCTCAAGCTCCTCAAGATGTGCCTCGTCCACGATCTCGGCGAGGCGGTCGGCGGCGACATCCCGGCGACCGATCCCCGCGCGGCGGACAAGGGGCTCCAGGAGCGCCGGGATCTCCTCGCCCTCACGGCGACGCTGCCATCGGCGCGCCGGGACGAGATCGTGGGATTGTGGGAGGAGTACGAGGCCGGCACCTCGCCGGAGGCGGTCCTGGCTAAGGGCTTCGACAAGCTGGAGACGATCCTCCAGCACAACCAGGGCCGCAACCCGCCGGGCTTCGACTACGCCTTCAACCTCGCCTACGGTGCCAAGCACACCGCCCGCCACCCGCTGACGGCGGCGATCCGCGCCGTGCTCGACGAGGGCACGCGGGCGCGCATGGCACCGCGCGTGGAGGGGCCGGACCCTGGCGGCTCGACCCTCGACGGCTGACGGTCGCCTTCAGGCGGGCCGGACGGCCATCATTCCGGCCGTGCGCGCCCTGACGTCGGGAGCGGCGAGGCAGGTCGCCGCGGCCTCGTAGCCCCGCCCGCCCGGATGCGGCACGGCGAGCAGGGGCACGTCGTGGTTGGCCGGGCACAGGATGACGACCTCCTGCGGCGCGAGGGCGTCGAGGTCGAGGATGGACGAGGACCGGGTCATCAGCACGAGGGCCCGCTTGTCCGTGCCCCGCAGACGCAGATGCGCCATCAGGGCGACCTGCGTCGCCGCGCTCAAGCCCTCCTCCACCATGTCGATCACGAGCGATGCGGGGGCGTCGGTCTCCAGCGCGACGACGAGCGCGGTCAGCGCCTCCGATCGCTCCGCACCCTCCTCGACCAGCCACGCCAACCGGCGCTCGACCCGCTCCGCCAGGGGCGCGTCCTCCGCCAGGCGTCGTGCGAGGTCGGGATCGCCCAGGCGGTCGAGGCCGAGGAAGGCGACATCGGGCAGGGCCGCCGCGAGGCCTCGCGCGAAGCGGGTCTTGCCGCTGCCGAGCGGCCCGGTGAGGAAGGAGAGCCGGGGAAGGTCGTGGAGGGCGAACCATTCTCCGTCCCACGGCCAGGGCAGCACGAAGCCGATCGCCAGGGGTGCGCTCTCGACCAGCGCGCGCGTCACCGCAGCGGGCGCCGGAAGGCTGCCGCGGGCAAGATCCGCGCGCAGCGCCCGCACCCGGGCGAGGGCGGCGGCGGTCCGCTGGCCGGCCTCGCTCAGGCGGGCCTCATGCGCCGCGAGGCCCGCATCGAGGTCGCGCGGCTCCCCGTCGAGCACGCGGGCCACCTGAGCGAGGCTCAGGCCGAGACGGCGCAAGCCGACGATCTCGGCGGCCCGCGCCATCGCGGCCGCGTCGTAAGCACGCCATCCGGTGCGGGTGCGGTCGGGCGCGAGCAGGCCGCGCTGCTCGTAGAGGCGCAAGGCCTTGGCGGAGACGCCGAGCGTGGCGCCGGCCTGCGCGGGCGTGAGGCAACGGAACGACGGTTTCTGCGACGGGGTCATGGCTCACCTCGGTGGGTCGAACCTGACTTCCATCGGACCGGCCGCAGGGGCCGGGTCAAGGGCCTTCTCGACCGGCCCTCTCCGCCGTCACGCGGATCGGCGACCCTGCCCGGGCGGCGGCGATCGCCGCGGCGAGGCCGACCGTCGGGCTGGTGAGGGGGCGTCTCATCTGCGGGGAGCAGGGCGGCGGCGCCGGCCATCGAGGCCTGCGCCAGGGCGACCTGCCTCGCACCCGCGTCTCGCGCGGCGTCGGCGGCGCGGGCGACCAGTGCCCGATAGCGGTCGGACTCGCCCGCCTTGAAGGCCTCCCAGGCCTGTGGGACCACCTCCACGCCGATTTGCGCGCCCGTCGCCCGCGCGGCGGCTTCGAAGAGGCGCCGGGTCGGCTCGACCGTGGTCGCGACGGCGCAGAGCACCACCACCTGGCCGCCCGCCTTGACGGCTTCGGCGGCGAGCGCCGCATCGACCCGCAGGACCGGCGCCGCGACGTCGCGAGACGCGGATTCCACGGCCGGGCCCAGGGTCGAGCAGGTCAGCAGGACCGCATCGGCTTGCGCGGACAGGTCGCGCAGAAGCGCGGCGGTCTCGGCGGCGATAGCCGGCGTGAGGCCGCCCTCGCGCTCGGCGGCGGCGAGCAGGTCGGCGCGCACGGTGTGGTACAGGTGGATTCCGGTCAGGCCGGTGGTTTGCAGCGCCGCGTCGAAAACGGCGGCATTGCTGTCGATCGTGTGAAGGCAGGCGATGCGGGGCATGGGAGACGGTCCGGCGGCGACGGGGCCGGTTTACCCGTCGGGACCGGGGCGACAAGGTCAGTCGGGGTGAATCCGATCCGAGCCTGGTGCTCAGAAGCACCCTCGGACGAGCCGGCGCCCGTACGGGTCGTCGACGCCGCGCGGGGGCGGGAAGCCGTAATAGCTCGGCTTGCCGATGCCGAAGGGCGACCCGACGTAAGTGGGATCGCCCGGCGTGTTGGTCGGCACGAAGACCTGGCAACCGGGATCGCCCCGCGTCGGGGCTGAGGCGTCGCTGTCGCCGCGGGGGAAGTAGCGCGGCGGCGGGACGGGACCCGGTGCGGCCCGCGGCACCGGCCAATAGCCGGGCTCGGGCATGTCGGCCGCTCCCGCCGGCCCCGCGAGGCCGAGGGCGACCGCGCCCGCAACCAGCCCCACGCCGTACCGCATCCGTCCGCCCCCTCGTCCGTTCTCCTCTTCAGCCTTGGCGGATCATGGTTAAGGCAGCGTTTCCGTCAGGTGACGGCCTCGGTCCGGGCCTGGAGCACGCGCACGAGGTCGTCGGGCCTCACCCGCACCTGCAGCCCGCGCTGGCCGCCATTGACGAAGATTTCGGAGAAGCCGAGGGCCGCCGCATCGACCAGGATCGGGACCGATCGCTTCTGGCCGAGCGGGCTGATGCCGCCGACATGATAGCCGGTCAGCCGCTCCGCCTCGGCCGGGCGCATCATCGCGGCGGATTTTCCCGCGAAGGCGGCGGCGAGCTTCTTCAGCGACACCTCCCGGTCGGAGGGCACCAGCACGCAGACCGGCTTGCCGTCGATCGCCGCCATCAGGGTCTTGAACACCTCGCCCGGGGCAACGCCCATCGCCTCCGCCGCCTGGAGGCCGATGCGGGTCGCCTCCGGGTCGTAGTCGTAGGTGTGGACGGTGTGGGGGATGCCGGCGCGGGCAAGAGCCTGGGTGGCGCGGGTGGTCTTCGACATCGATGGGCGTCTTCGAGCGGGGTCAGGCGCCCGGGAAGCTCCGGGCGATCAGCCGGCCCACCTCGGCGTGCACGGCGTCACGCGCGGCGGGCTCGGCCGGCGATCCGGTGAGATACACCGCCGCCAGGATCGGCGCACCGTCCGGCCGGTGGATCAGCGCCACCACGTTGGCGGTGCCGTTCTCGCCGGTGCCGGTCTTGTCGGCCGTGCGCCACCCGTCCGGCAGGCCGGCGCGGACCCGCTTCAGGCCGGTCGGGCTCTCCTGCATCCAGCCGGTGAGCCGGGCGCGCGATTCCGCCGACAGGGCGTGGCCGAGGAGGACGTTGTCGAGGAGGCCGACCATCGCCGCCGGGCTCGTCGTGTCCCGCGGGTCGCCGGGAATCGCGGTGTTGAGGGTCGGCTCGGTGCGGTCGAGCCGGGTGACGGTGTCGCCATGGGCGCGGGCGAAGGCGGTGATGCCCGAAGGACCGCCCAGCGTGTCGAGCATCAGGTTGGCGGCGGTGTTGTCGCTCCACACCACGGCGGCGGCGCAGAGTTCGGCCAGCGTCATGCCGGTCTCGACGTGTTTCGACGTCACCGGGGCGTAGCTGAGGAGCGCTTCGCGGCCGTAGGCGATGCGCCGGTTCAGGTCGTCCTGGCCCTTGTCGGCCCGGGCCAGCACCGCGGCGGCGGCGATCGCCTTGAAGGTGCTGCACATCGGGAAGCGCTCGTCGGCCCGGTGGCCGAAGCGGCGGCCGGTGGCGGTGTCGCGGACCTCGACCCCGAGCATCCCGCCGTCGCGCCGCTCCAGCTGCGCGAGCTTGGCCGCCGCGTCCTCCGCGGCCTGCGCGCTCCGGGCGGTGCAGGCGGCGAGCGCCGCGCCGATCAGGGCGGCGCGACGGGTGAGGCCGGGCTGAAGAAGGGCGGGGTCGGACATGAGCAGGCTCCCTGCGCGGTTCGTCAGGGAGGTTCCTGTGAGACCTGACCTTGGCGATAACACGCTGGGGTCGTGGCCGGATCGGGGCGCCCGCCCCCTCGTTTCACGGGAAACATCCTTAACGGATGTCTCCCGGTGCCGGGGACGGACGCCGCCGGCCTCAATGCGAGCGCGGCGAGTGCCCCTTGCGATCGGGATCGTGCGTGTGGTGCCGGTCGTGCTCGCCGCCGCCGCCCGAGACGTGGGAGCGGCTGTCGCCGGTGGCGGCGCCCGGGTTCGGACCGCCCTTCGCCGTGGGGTCTGGCCGGTCGGGAGCCTGGTGGCTGCTGCCGGGGCCGCCATGATGGCGGTTGGCGGCGTCGGTCTTGTGCGAGGTGCTCATGCGCTCACCGATCCTGCTGATGGCCCTGGTGGGTGGTGTTCACCTTCGCGTTGCCGGCCTGGCCGATCTTGTCCGGATCCTTGGCCTGGCCCGCATCCTTCGTCCCGGTCGCGGTCGGGGCGCGCTCGGCGCTGCCGGGGCCCTTGTCCGAGCGGTTGGCCGGCGGCACGGGGGGCGGTGACGCGGTCATGGCGATCTCCCTCTGATCCGGCGGCGAAGGGTTCGAGGCCCCCGCCGAAGAGGGCGATCAACGCCCGCTGCCTGCCGGCGTTCCGCCTCGGACCGGCCCGCTCGGATACTTTGTCATAGTATGAGTATTCAAGGCGAACCGGCGATGGCGGAGGGCGTTGGCCCGGACACCACGACACCCACGCAGACCCCCCGACAGGAAGGATTCCCCGATGGCCGAGGACGTCCAATCGCTCTACGTGACCGCGCTGAAGAACACCCACGCGCTCGAATTGCAGGCGCTCCAGATCATGGAGCGCCAGGTCGAGCGGCTGAAGCGCTATCCCGACATGGAAGCGGCTCTACGCCGCCACATCACCGAGACGCACGGCCAGCGCGACCGGCTCGACGAAGCGCTGGCGGCGATGTCCGAGAGCCCCTCGGCCTTGAAGGAAGGCGTGCTCGGCTTCATGGGCAACATGGCGGCGCTCGCCCACACCCCGGCCCAGGACGAGATCCTGAAGAACGCCTTCGCCAACCGCGCCTTCGAGAATTACGAGGCGGCGGCCTACGACGCACTGATCACGCTGGCGGAAGCCGCCGGCGAGAGCGCCCGGCTGCCGGCCTTCGAGATGTCGCTGCGGGAAGAGCTGGCGATGGCCCAAAAGATGGCCGACCTCGTGCGGCCGACGACGCGGCGCTACCTCGAACTCACGGTCAGCGGCAGCAAGGCCGACCGCTGAGGCTCAGAGCCTGTTTACTGAGCGATCATAGTACTGACTTGTATCCTCCATCCCATCTGCGACCTCATCCTGAGGTGTCAGTCCATCGTTGATGGACTGACCTCGAAGGAGGGCTCCAGGAGTCGCAGCGATCTCTGGAGCCCTCCTTCGAGGCTCCTTTCATACGATTTCCGACTGATCGCTTCGCGATGCGGAAATCGGCTTCGCTCACGCGCCGCGCGGGCTGGTGATACGAAATCCGGAAGTGATCTTCCGGATTCCGTATCAGTTCGTCACCGGCTTCGCGGTCCCTTGCGGATGAAACATATGGCAGAGTGGACTTGCCGTCGGCGGAGAGATCGGTTCGTCTTTGGTGTGCCAGACCCCGCGTATCAGTTGGATCCGGGCTCCTCTTCAGTCCCCTCGCTTGCGTCACGGGCCGGTCCTCGGGCCAGCCCCGGAGCGCGTCATTTAGATTTGATCTCACGGGAGCCTGCGCCGGCGGCCTGACGGCAAGGAGATCGTGATGAAGGTCCTCTACCCCCGCTGCGCCGCCCTCGATGTTCACAAGGACACCGTCGTCGCAGCCATCCGTCTGGCCGAGAGCAGCGAGGTTCAGCGTGAGGTGCGTACGTTTGCCACCACCACGCCCGCTCTGCTCGACCTCTCCGCCTGGCTCGACGAGCACGCCTGCACCCATGTCGCCATGGAGGCGACCGGCATCTACTGGCGCCCGGTCTGGCAGGTCCTCGACGCCGACAGCCGCACCCTGATCCTGGCCAATGCCGCCCATGTCAAGAACGTGCCCGGCCGCAAGACCGACGTCGCCGACGCGGTCTGGCTCTCCGACCTGCTCGCCCACGGCCTGATCCGCGCCAGCTTCGTGCCCGAGGCTCAGACCCAGGCGATGCGCGACCTGCTGCGCACCCGCAAGCAACTGGTCCGCGAGCAGGCCAGCCACGTCCAGCGCATCCAGAAGACCCTCGAGGAGGCCAACCTCAAGCTCGCCTCGGTGCTCACCGACATCATGGGCCAGTCCGGTCGCGCCGTGCTCGACGCGCTGGTCAAGGGCGAGCGCGATCCGGCTGGGCTGCAGGCGCTGGTCAGCCCGCGGGTGAAGGCGGCGCCCGAGGCGATCCGGGCCGCGCTCACGGGCCGGATCGGGGATCACCACCGTTTCCTGCTCGGTGTGCATCTACGCCAGTACGACGGGTTGGGGCGAGCGATCGCGGAGATCGACGCGCAGGTGGAGCGCGACCTCGGCCCTTTCCGGGAAGCGGTGAAGCTGCTGGTGACGATCCCGGGCATCAGTGACCTCACCGCGCAGGTGATCCTCTCCGAGATCGGCCCCGACATGAGCCGCTTCCCGACCGCCGGCCATCTGATCTCCTGGGCCGGGCTGTGCCCGAGGAACGACGAGAGCGCGGGCAAGCGGCGCTCGACGCGGCTGCGCAAGGGCGCGCCCTGGCTCAAGACGGCCTTGGTGCAGGCCGCCTGGGCCGGAGTGCGCAAGAAGGCGAGCTACATCAGGGCGCAGTTCCAGCGCTTGCGCGGCCGGCGCGGCCCCAAGAAGGCGATCTGCGCGGTCGCCGCTTCGATGTTGACCGCGATCTATCACATGCTCAAGGCCGGCACGGCTTACGTCGATCCCGGGCCTGATCACGGCCGCAAGGCGGCCCCGACCATCCGCGCCAAGGCGCTCGTGCGGCAGATCGAGCGCCTTGGATTTGCGTGCGAAATCAAACCCGTAGAGCCAGTTTCTATTTAGTCTGCGATCTCCGATCGCCGGCACCTCAGGATGAGGTCGAGGATGGGATGAAGCGACCGATCACATGAAAACAGAGTGTCAGAGCCGGAACAGCCCGCCCCGGCCGGTGATCCGGCCGGGATCGGCGCCTGCCGCCCGCAAGGACGCCCACAGGGTGACGGCGATCGAGTCATAGACCGGGATGCCGAGTTCGGCTTCCAGGGTTTCGACCATCGCCGCCCCCGCCATGTTGGTGCAGACGATCGCTATCGCCTCGGCGCCTTCCGCCGCCACCGCCCGGGCCATCGCGGCCACCTGCGTTTCCGGAACCTCCGCGAAGGAGAAGTTGTCGGACAGCCCGCAATGCCGCTCGGCCGCGCAATCGAACCCGGCCGCCTCCCAATTCGCTTGGATCCTCGCCTGCACGTCGCCGGTATAGGGCGTGACGAGGCCGACCCGCCGGATGCCGGCCCGGGTGAAGGCCTCGCGAAATCCGAGCACGGCGGTCGCCGCCGGAATACCGGTGACTTGCGTGATCCGGGCACACAGGGCCTCGTCGCGGGCAAAGCCCAGCCAGGCCGCTGAAGTGCCGTTCCAGGCGATCGCATCGACCTTGGCGTCGGCGAGGAGGGAGGCCGCGTTCAGGATCGGCGCCTCGTCGAACTGCCCGAGCCCGGCCGCCGACAGGGTGATCTCGGTGACGCGAAAGCGCGCGAAATGCGCCGTGACGTCGGGCGTGTCGTGCAGCAGGTCCGCGGTCGCCGGTTCGAGCCGGGTGTTCGAGGACGGGGTCAGCATCCCGAGCCGGATCATGCCGCGGCCTTCCGGCTCGATTCCTCGCGGATCATCGCGAGCACCCGCCGCTTCATGTCGTTGAATTCCGGGCTCGTCACGTCCCGCGGCCGGGGTAGATCGAAGGGGATGAACTCGCGGATGCGGCCGGGGCGCCGGCTCATCACGGCGATGCGGTTACCGAGCACCAGGGCCTCGTCGACCGAGTGGGTGACGAAGACCACCGTGGCACCGACCCGCTGCCAGATCGTGACCAGTTCCTCCTGCATCTCGATCTTGGTCTGGGCATCGAGGGCCGCGAAAGGCTCGTCCATCAGGATCACCGCCGGGTTCATCAGGAGCGCCCGGGCGATGCCGACCCGCTGGCTCATGCCTCCCGACAGCTCCGCCGGATAATGCCGCTCGAAGCCGGTGAGCCCGACGAGGTCGATATAGGTCTTGGCCCGCGCGTGCCGCTCAGGTTTCGCCACGCCCTTCAGCTTGAGGTGGAAGGCGACGTTGTCGATCACCGTGAGCCAGGGCATCAGCGTCGGCTGCTGGAACACCACGCCGCGATCGGCGCCCGGCCGCTCGACCCGCCGTCCCGCGACGCGAACCTCGCCGGAGGTGGGCGCCTCGAAGCCCGCGATCATGTTGAGCAGGGTGGACTTGCCGCAGCCCGACGGCCCGAGCAGGCAGACGAACTCGCCCGCCTCGATCGTGGCCCGGGTGCGGTCCACCGCCACGAGGTCGCGCCCGTCGCGGTCGCGAAACACTTTCTGAACGTCGGCGAGGTCGATCGCACTCATGGAGATCTCCGTGAGGAAGGGGAGGGGCGGCTCACCGCCCCTGCACCGTCGTGCCCTTCTGCCAGTGCAGCACCGAGGCCATCAGCGCCTTGAGGCCGAGATCGGACAGGTAGCCGAGCAGCCCGATCGAGATCATCGCGGCGAGCACGATGTCGTAGCGCAGGAAGTAGTAGGAATCCCACAGGACGTAGCCGAGCCCGCTCTTCACCGCGACCATCTCGGCGGTCACCGTCAGCATCCAGGCCGAGCCGATGGCGATGCGCAATCCGGAGAAAATCGACGGCAGGGCGGCCGGCAGGACGATGTCGGTGAGGAGCTGGCTCTCGGAGGCGCCCATCATGGCGCCGGCCCGGATCAGGTTGCGGTCGACCCCGCGCACGCCGTGGATGGTGTTCATCAAGACGGGAAAGAACGCACCGAGGAAGACCAGGAAGATCGCCGGCTTGTCGGCGATGCCGAACCAGATGATGGCGAGCGGGATCCACGAGACCGGCGGGATCGGCCGCAGCATCTGCAGGGTCGGCTCGACGGTGCGCTCGACGAGCCGCCACCAGCCGATCGCGACGCCGATCAGAATCGCCGACAAAGCCGCGATGGCGTAGCCGGCCGCGACCCGGGTGAGGCTCGCCAGCGCATCCGGCACCCAATGGCCGGAATAGGTCTGGGTACTCTCGTCGAGGCCGAAGAGCCAGTCGCCCAGCGCGTGCAGAACGGCGGTGGGCGCCGGCAGGAGCGCCGCCGGGAGTGCGCCGGAGCGGGCGAACGCCTCCCAGCCGGCGACGAGGAGGAGCGGCAGGGCCGCCCGCTCGAAAAAGGCGACGAGGCGCCGGGGCAGCCGGCGGGCGGGGGCCGGGGCCGCGGGGGTGAGCGGCGCGGTCTCAGTAGCCGAGGCCATCGCGGGTCTTCTTGGTGGCGGCCTCCAGGAACGAGAAGTCCATGTGCGTCTCGACATCCGCCGAGACGTCGCGGCTGATGTATTTCAGGTCCCGCATCATCGCGGCGATCGCCTGGGTCTTGGCGCGGTGCATGCGGTAATCCGGCTCGGCGTTCTGGATCGCCGCGGCGGCGACCTCCTTCGACAGGCCGGTCTTCTGGTTGATCACGTCGATCCAGACGCCCTTGTCGGCCTTGAGCGTCTCGACCAGGGCCACGTCGGCATCGACCACCGCCTGCACGCCGGCGCGGTTCTTGGCGATCACGTCGGAGCGGGTGACGATCAGGTTGGTCAGGTTGCCGGCCGCCTGGTCGTAGGGCAGCACGAAATGCGTGGCGGCCCCCGCCATGCGGATCTGCGAGGCGAAGGGCTCGACAGAGCAGACCATGTCGATCTCGCCCCGCTGCATCGCCGCGAGGTGGTCGGACGGGTTCGGGATGTTGACGAACTGCACGTCCTTGTTCGGGTTGATGCCCTGCTTGAGGAAGGCGCCGCGCATGTGGATGTCCTGCGCGTTGCCGCGGGAGGCCGCCACCTTGAGCGGGGTGCCCGCCACCTTCGCCTTCTCCACCGCCGCCTTGAACCCGGCCCAGTCGTCGGCCTTCAGGTTCAGCGCCTTGGCGGAAAGGCATTCCGAGCCGCCATTCACCTCGCCGGCCACCGCCACGATGTCGAAGCCTTTGTCGAGAGCGGTGACGTAGTGGAGATAGGTGACCTGCGCCACGTCGAGGCTTTTCGCGATCAAGGCCGTCAGCACGTCGTTGCCGGAATTGAAGCCGGTGGCGTCGATCGTCGCGCCTTTGGCGAACCCCGGCAGCAGGGCGACCGGCAGGCAATGGGCGCATTTGGCGTAACCCACCTTCACCGGCGCGTCCTGGGCGGAGGCCGGCGAGAGGGGCCCGGGCGAGAAGGACCAGATGGCGGCGGCCAGCAGGGGGCCGAGATGGCGGCGCATGGTCGATGACCTCGCTAGAGGGGCGCCGGACTCGGTCCGGGCGCTGCGGCGGCGTCTTGTGAGCGGGCGACGGGCAACCGCCGCAGAGCCAGGGTGTGACGGGCTCGGGCGCGGTGCAATTCATTTTTCGTGCTCTGCATGCAATTAATGCCAAATGCCGAGGCAGGCAGCAGAAATGCCTGGAATTGATGCGCCCGCTGCCGGTCGGAGCGGCTATGGTCCACGCCGGACGACAATGGAGAGGACAGGCATGGACCCGGTCCGGCGCCCCCGCGGGCGCCCGCGAAAACCCGTGCTGCTGGAGCCCGCCGCCCTCGGGCCGCGCCGCGGCCTGCACGACCAGGCGGTGGAGCGCCTGCGCGGGCTGATCGTTGCGGGCACGCTGCCGGCCGGCAGCGCGCTGGTCGAGACCGAGCTGTCGGCGGCTTTGGGCATTTCGCGCACGCCTTTGCGCGAGGCGCTGAAGCTGCTCGCCGTCGAAGGGCTGGTGGAGCTGCGCCCCAACCGCTCACCCCGGGTGGCGGAACTGCGCGCGGAGGCCGTGACCGAGCTGTTCGAGGCCATCGCCGCCATCGAGCGGGCGGCGGCGGAACTGGCGGCGCTGCGCATCACGCCCGCCGATCTGGAGCGGCTGCGCCGGCTGCAATCCGAGATGGAGGCGCATCACGCCGCCGGGGCGCTCGCTCCCTATTTCGCCCTCAACCAGCGGATCCACGCCCTGATCGTGGCTTGCGCCCGCAACGGTCCCTTGCGGGAGGCGCACGAGGTCCTGCATGCGAGGGCCGAGATCGCCCGCCGCCGCGCCCTCGACAGCCGGGCGCGCTGGGACGAATCGGTCGCGGAGCACCGGGCGATCCTGGCCGCCCTCGCGGCCGGCGACGCCGCGGGCGCGGGCCGGCTGCTCGCCGACCATGTCGGCCATACCGGCACGGCCCTGCTCGCCGGCCTCGCCCGGTCCGATGCCGCCTGATCCTTGTCTGCCCGATCCTTGGCGGCCTGATCCTTGGCGGCCTGATCTTTGAGAGAATCCCGATGCGCCTGCTGCTCCTCAACCCCAATACCAGCCGCGACGTGACCGAGCTGATGCGCGCCACCGGCACTGCCGCCGCCGCTCCCGGCACCGAGATCCTCACCGCGACGGCGCCCCGGGGCGTGCCCTACATCGCGACCCGGGCCGAGGCGCAGATCGGCGGCGCCATCGCCCTCGAGATGCTGGCCGAGGCGCCGCCGGTCGATGCCGCGATCATCGCGGCCTTCGGCGATCCGGGCCTGTTCGGTGCCCGCGAATTGTTCGATTTTCCCGTGATCGGCCTCGCCGAGGCGGCGATGCTGTCGGCCTGCCTGCTCGGCCGCCGCTTCGGCCTCGTCACCTTCGCCCGGGCCCTGGTGCCCTGGTACGAGGAAACCGTCGCCGCCCACGGCTTGAGCCGGCGCTGCGCCGGGGTACGGGCGCTGGAGGGGCGCTTTTCCACGCTCTCCGGCCTCCAGGAGGAGAAGGAGGCGCAACTGATCGATCTCGCCCACGCGGCGGTCGAGGAGGACGGCGCCGACGTTCTGATCTTCGCCGGCGCGCCCCTGTCGGGCCTCGGCGCCCGGGTGCGCGACCGTCTGCCGGTGCCGGTGGTCGATCAGGTGGTGGCAGCGGTCAAGCTCGCCGAGGCCGTGGTGGCGCAGGCGCCCCGCAAGGCCACGGCCGGCACCTTCCGCCGGCCGGACGCGAAGCCGAGCACCGGGTTGGCGCCGGCTCTGGCGGCGCGGATCGGGCATGGCTGACGAGAGGGGTGGATGCGTGCCCCGATCACGCGTCCCACGGCCGGACAAGGCGCAGGATCCCCTCTCGGGCGATCCCGGGCTTGCCCGGGACCGCCGCGACGCAGGGTGAGGGGAATGGTCGAGGCGAAGGGCGATCTCAGCCGCCGCTGCCCGCCTCGTCCTGGCAGCGGATCAGCTTGGTCGCCCCCGCCGCCCGGTCGGGCTCGGCGAGGCGGAACTCGCCGGTCTCCGGGTCGCGGATGCGCAACTGCCCGGTGGCGATGCCGAAATGCGCGCCGTGGAGCTGGAGCTTGCCCCGCTCGACCAGAATCTTCACGCAAGGGAAGGTCATCAGGTTGCGCAGGCTGTTCGTCACCGTGGCGAATTCGAGCTGCTCGAGGTAGTCGGGCCCCCGCTGCTCGTCGCCGAGCGCTTCCGCCGCCGGGCGGATCAGCGAGACCCAGCGGCCGATGAAGTCGCCGGGCGAGAGCGGCGCGGCGTCGTCCGCGTAGGCGCGCACGCCGCCGCAGCGGGCATGCCCCAGCACCACGATGTGCTTCACCTTGAGCGCCTGCACGGCGAATTCGAGCGCCGCCGAGGTGCCGTGATACTCGCCGCCGGTCTCGTAGGGCGGGACCAGGTTGGCGACGTTGCGCACCACGAACAACTCGCCCGGCCGCGCGTCGAAGATCACCTCCGGCGAGACCCGGCTGTCGCAGCAGCTGATGATCAAAATCTCGGGGCTCTGCCCCTCGGCGAGGCTGGCATAGCGGTCCTGCTCGCGCACGAACCGGTCGTCGAGGAAGGCGCGGTAGCCCTCCGTGAGCGATTGCGGGAAGGGGGTCGCGTCGGCCATGGTTTCGCGCTCCTCAGGAAGATTCCGAGACAGGATTACGCTGCGCCCGGGCCCCAGGACAACGTCACGACCTCCGGGATCGTCTCGCCGGCCACGAGCCTTTTGGCCAGGGCGGCGAGCCCTTGCGGCTCGACGCGCTCGACGGTTGCGGCGAGCTCGTCGAGCGGCCACCAGCGGGTGCCGTAAACGGGATTGTCCTCGGTCTCGGCGAGCCGGCTGGTATCGACCTTATCGTCGGGCAGCCGCACGACGAAGTAGCGCTCGCGGGCGAAGCGCGACTTGTTGAACAGCGTGAACGGCCCGTCGCAGCGCGCGACCTGAGGGCCGAGGGGGACGTCCTTCACGCCGATTTCCTCTTCCAGTTCGCGCCGGCAGGCTTCTTCCGGCGTCTCGCCGGGCTCCATCCCGCCGCCGGGCATGAACCAGAAGGTCCGGTCCCCCGGCCGGCCCGGGTCGACGTCGCGCGAGGCCTCGTAGGCGATCAAGAGGAGGCGGCCGGCCGGGTCGAGCACCAGGGCGCGGGCGATGTCGCGGGTGGGCAGATCGGTCATGGGATCGGTCATCCGTGGGCCTCGCCGAGGGGAAGCGTCCAGATCGCGGCCGGCAGGCCGTGGGCGTCGCGCTCCGGCGGATCGGGATAGGGCACGCCGCGCCCCTTGGCGATGGCCCGCGCCACGGCCAAGGCCGCCAGGGCGTCGAGGAGGTCGTCGGGCTTGGCGCCGCGCGGCGGAACGAGGTCGGCGGGCAGGCCTGCTCGGATGAGGAGGCCGCGCCGCAGGGCCGCGCCCGCGGGCTTGCGCTTCGGCTCGGGCAGGGGCGTGCCGCCGTTGAGGCTCTGGAAGGCAAGTTCCGGATGCACCTCGTAGACCCGCGCCTGAAGCTCGGGCCGGGCGCGCAGGAGGGCGTCCGCCTCGCGGATGCGCGGGAAGATGGCGTTGGCGGGCGGGGAGGGGGCGAAGGGCTGGGTCTCGGGCCGGCGCGACAGGGCGATGGCCGCGGTATAGTCCGGCGCGTAGACGACGCTGCGCGCCGAGGTCGGGAAGACCGAGGCGCGCCGCGGCCCCAGCAGCGCCCGCACCAGCACCTCGGCCGTGCGGCCGCCGGGGCCGACGCGATCGGGCAGGCCTACGGGGATGTCGACCGCCACGATCATCGGAGCTTCCGGGGCGTCGCAGATCGCCTCGAGGCTCGGCAGGACCCGGATGCGGATTTGTTCGGACCCGCCGTCGCTCGGCCCCAAGACCGCGACCCAGCCGCCCGGGCACCCGTCCACCCCTGCGACCCATGGCATGCGCCGATTCCCCTGCTCGGGGCGGGATCTAGGGCGGGGAGGGCGGTTGTCGCGAAGCGCGTCTTTGCCGGGATCGTTCTTCCAACCCGCGACCTCATCCCGAGGTGCGAACGGAGTGAGCCTCGAAGGAGGGCCCCAGACATCACTGAGACTTCCGGAGCCCTCCTTCGAGGTCAGCCGATTTTCAGTCGGCTAACACCTCAGGATGAGGTTCCGGGTTGGAGAGGACGACTTGCCGTCGTGGGATGCGTTCAGGTCGAGGTCGCGGCAGTGATACGGATCCCGGGCTCCGCTTCGCGGCCCCGGGACGACCCGGAGGGTATCAGTCGTTCACCAGCTTCGCGGTCCCTGGCGAATGAAACAGTTTCGCGATCCAGGGTGGCAAATGCCACCCTGGATCGCGAGTTTCTATTCAGGAACCGTGGAGGAGAGTGAAGTGCGTCACGCCGCCTTGGCGTAGCGCGACTCGGCCAGATCCCGATGGTCGATCTCCGGCGCCCGGCCGCCGATCAGATCGGCAAGCAGGCGGCCCGAGCCGCAGGCCATGGTCCAGCCGAGCGTGCCGTGGCCGGTATTGGTGTAGAGGTTGTCGTAGGCCGTGGCGCCGACGATCGGGGTGCCGTCCGGGGTCATCGGGCGCAGGCCCGTCCAGAACTTCGCCTGCGAGACGTCGCCGCCCGCCGGGAAGAGGTCGAGGACCGAGCGCTCCAGGGTCGCCCGGCGCGGGCCGCGCAAGGCCTGGCTGAAGCCGGCGAGTTCCGCCGTGCCGCCGACCCGGATGCGGTCGCCGAGCCGGGTGATCGCCACCTTGAAGGTCTCGTCCATCACGGTCGAGACCGGGGCGGCGTCCGCGTCGGTGACCGGCAGGGTCAGGGAATAGCCCTTCACCGGATAGACCGGAATCTCGATGCCGAGCGGCTTCAGCATCATCGGGGTGTAGCTGCCCATGGCGGCGACATAGGCGTCCGCCGTCAGCACCTCGCCGCCGGCCAGGCCCACGCCGGCGATCCGGCCGCCCTCCTGGCGGAGCGAGGTGATCGTCGCGCCGTAGCGGATGGTGACGCCCATGCTCTCGCAGATCGCGGCGAGGCGCTGGGTGAAGAGATGCGCGTCGCCGGTCTCGTCGCCCGGCAGGCGCAGGCCCCCGACGAAGCTGCCGGCGACCCGGGCCAGCGCCGGCTCGGCGGCGATGCAGCCCGCCGGGTCGAGCACCTCGTAGGGCACGCCGTACTCGTCGAGCACGCCGGTATCGTCGCCGACATGGTCGAGCTGCTTCTGGGTGCGGAAGAGCTGGAGCGTGCCCTTCTCGCGGTGATCGTAGGTGATGCCGGTCTCGGTGCGCAGGTCGCGCAGCACGTCGCGGCTATACTCGGCGAGCCGCACCATCCGGCCCTTGTTGCGGCGATAGGCATCCTCGGTGCAGTTCGCCAGCATCTTCGCGAGCCAGCCGTAGAGCTTGGGCTCCAGGCTCGGCCACAGCACCAGCGGGCGGTGACGCATCATCAGCCACTTCATCGCCTTGACCGGGATGCCCGGGGCGGCCCAGGGCGCCGAGTAGCCGGGCGAGACCTGGCCGGCATTGGCGAAGCTGGTCTCGAGGCCGGCGCCCGGCTGGCGATCGAGCACCGTGACCTGGTGGCCGGCCTTCGCGAGGTAATAGGCCGAGGTGACGCCGACCACGCCGCCGCCGAGGATCAGAACGCGCATCGCGAAAAATTCCTTGAGTTGCGCCCTGCTCGTCCATGCCCGACCCGGCGCCCGGTCGATGCCCCTACTGTCGCGCAAGGATCGCCGAATGTCCCGCCGGATCGTCGCAGGCTCTGCGAGACCATGCTACGATACGCAACGATCTGCGGCGAAACGACAGGAAATTGCGCCATGGCGGGACGGGACGAGATCGACGCGCGCATCCTGCGCGTCCTGCGCGACGACGGGCGCATCAGCAACGCCGATCTCGCCGCCCGGGTCGGCCTGTCGCCCTCGGCCTGCCTGCGCCGCCTGCGGCTCTTGGAATCGAACGGCACCATCCGGGGCTACACCGCCCTGATCGAGGCCGACGAGCGCGAGCATCACATGGTGGTGCTGACCCAGATCACCCTGGAGCGGCAGACCGAGGAATCGCTCAACCGCTTCGAGGCCGCGGTGCGCCGCTGCCCGGAGGTGCGCGACTGCTACCTGATGACCGGCCTGTCCGATTACTTGATGCGGATCGAGGTGGCGGATGCCGGCGATTACGAGCGCCTGCACAAGGAGGTCTTGTCGCGCCTGCCGGGGGTGGCGCGGATCCAGTCGAGCTTCGCGATCCGGACGGTGGTGGGGCGGGGGTAGGACGGATTAATCGTCGTCAGACAAAGGGAATGACACTCTCTGCGTCATTCCGGGGCCGCGCAGCGGAGCCCGGAATCCAGAACCGCTTATTGTTCAGGATCAGGCGAAGAGCGTTCCGTTTCGTTCTGCACCACCTGCGCGTCTGGATTCCGGGCTCTCGCCTTCGGCGAGCCGCGGAATGACCCAGAGTGTGGGAGTGTGGTATTTGGCAATTTCCAAGGAGATGCTCGCATCACTTGTGTCGTTGATGCTCCCTTTGGGGGATGGACAGGCAGGTTACAGATATTGAGGCGCACGATGGTCACTCATCGTGTCGAGATCGTAACGCGGCAAGTTCCGCTGCATCCGATCGCCGATGATGCCCAGTACGAGGTAGCCGTCGCCGCCACGAACGGCCTCATCGACGCCGGTGCGGGTGACGAAGAGCATTCCCTGGCCCCGCTCCTCGGTCTCCTCGGCGAGTTCATCGCCGCCTACGAGGAGAGGACCTACCCCCGGCCCGACGCACCGCCGGCCGAGGTGCTGCGCCTGCTGATGGAGCAGCACGGGCTCAAGCAGGGCGATCTGCCCGAGATCGGCAGCCAGGGCGTCGTCTCGGAAATCCTGAGCGGCAAGCGCGAGTCGAACAAAAACCAGATCGCGCACCTGTCGGAGCGATTCGGCGTCAGTCCCGCGACGTTCTTCTGAGCGCGCCTCAGGCGAAATACGTCGGCCACCGCGCCCGGATCTCGTCGCCGAGCGCGATCGACTTCGACAGGTGATCGCGAAGAGCCTCCTGCGCCATCTCGGGCGCGCCCTCGGCGAGTGCCGCCACGATCCGCCGGTGATCGGCCACGATCTGTTGCGCCTTGCCCTCGACCGGCAGGTGCAGCCGGCGCAGGCGGTCGATATGGCCGCTGCGGCGGCGGATCAGGTCCCACAGGTCGGGGACGACGGCGGCCTCGCATAACGCCCGGTGAAAGGCTTCGTCGCTGGCCGAGAGCCGGGCGAAATCACCCTCGTCGGCGAAGATCGCCTGCTCGGCCACGAAGGCCTGGAGGCGGGTGAGCAGTGCCCGGTCGGGCGCCTGCGCAAGGGTGCGGACCACCTCCTGCTCGACGGCGCGGCGCAGGAACTGCGCCTGGCGGGCGGCCGCGAGGTCGATGCGGCTCACCACCGTCGACGATTGCGGGAAGATGTCGACCAGCCCCTCTTCCTGGAGCCGCAGCAGCGCGTCGCGGATCGGGGTGGCGCTCAGGCCGAAGCTCGCCTGGAGTTCCGGGCGCGACAGCACTGTGCCGGGCGCGAGATCGAGCGAGACGATCTTTTCCCGGATGAGATCGAAGACCTGCGGAGCGGCGTGACGCGAGCGGTCGCGGAGACGCTGCGCACCGGCGAAGACGGCGTTCATGACGGTCGCACTCTGGAGACGACGCGGGCCGCCGGAGCGGGCCCGGCCACAAGCCTAGCACGGGCTCGCTCGGGTTGACATACTAATGCATTACCATTTTAGTGAGGAGGCCAGACCGGTGCATCGACAACAAGCCGGCATGCGCCGCCCCCTCGCGGCCTCGGGAGAACGCTCATGATCCACTCGCCCGCGCGCCGCGCCTTCGCGGCGGGCCTTCTCGCTGCCGGTGCATGCTTGTCCGGGGCGGTCCCGGCCCTGGCGCAGCAGAAGAGCGAGATCGCGATCACCCGCCAGCCCGGCATCATCTACCTGCCGACCCACATCATCGAGAAGCAGGGGCTGATCGAGAAGCACGCCGAGCGGCTGGGCGTGCCCGGTATCAAGACGAAGTGGCTCACCTTCACCGGCGGCGGCAGCCAGACCGACGCGCTGCTCGCCGGCAACGTCGACATCGTCAATACCGGCACCGGCAACCTGCTGCTGCTCTGGGACCGCACGCGGGGCGGCGTGAAGGGCATCGTCGCCACCTCGGCGCTGCCGCTGCTGCTCGTCAGCCGCGACCCGAAGATCAGGACGATCAAGGACATCGCCGCCGGCGACAAGATCGCGGTGCCGACCGTGAAGGTCTCGACGCAGGCGATCCTCCTGCAGATGGCGGCGGGCGAGGCTTACGGCGCCGACCAGTCCGGCCGGCTCGACGCCAACACGGTACAGCTCGGCCATCCGGACGCGGCGATCGCGCTCGCCAACCCGACCCACGAGATCAAGACCCATTTCGCGGCACCCCCCTTCCAGTACGTCGAATTGCGCAATGTCCCGGGCGCCCACATCGTCGCCCGCTCGCCCGACATCATCGGTGGGCCGCTGACGCAAGGCCAGTTCTTCACCACCACGAAGTTCGCCGACGCCAACCCGAAGATCGTCCAGGCCGTGCGCGCGGCCTCGGAAGAGGCTCAAAATCTCATTCGCCAGGACACGCGCCAAGCGGTCGAGATCTACCGCGAGGTGACCGGCGACAAGACCAGCGTCGAGGATCTGCTGGGCTATCTGCGTGAGCCCGGCATGATGGAGTTCAACCTCCAGCCGCAAGGGACGATGCGCTTCGCCGAGCATCTTGCGCGGATCGGCACCCTGCGGACCAAGCCGAAGGCCTGGACCGACTATTACCTGCCGGTCGCCCACGACCTCAGCGGCAGCTGACGGGAGGACACGCCCTATGAGTACCCTCCTCGACGTCCGCGGGGTCACGCTCCGCTACAAGACCCCCAACGTGCTGGTCACCGCGACCGAGCGCGTCAGCTTCCAGGTCGATACCTCCGACCGCTTCGTGCTGCTCGGGCCGTCCGGCTGCGGCAAGTCCACCCTGCTCAAGGCGGTGGGCGGCTACCTGCATCCGAGCGAGGGCGAGATCCGCATCAAGGACCGGGTGGTCAAGGAGCCCGGCGCCGACCGGATGATGGTGTTCCAGGAATTCGACCAGCTCCTGCCCTGGAAGTCGGTGCTCGAGAACGTCACCTTCCCGCTCCTCAACGCGCGCAAGATGTCCCGCCGCGAGGCGGAGGAGCGGGCGCGGGCCTATATCGAGAAGGTCGGCCTGACGCGGGCGATCGACAGCTACCCCCACACCCTCTCGGGCGGCATGAAGCAGCGCGTGGCGATCGCCCGCGGCATGGCGATGGAGCCCGACATCCTGCTGATGGACGAGCCGTTCGCGGCGCTCGACGCGCTCACCCGGCGCACCTGCCAGGACGAGCTCCTGCAGCTCTGGGAGGAGACGAAGTTCACGGTGCTCTTCGTCACCCACTCGATCGCCGAGGCGATCAAGATCGGCAACCGCATCCTCCTGCTCTCGCCCCATCCGGGTCGGGTCAAGGCCGAGGTGCTCGATGTCGACAAGGTCTCGGCCCAGGACGGCAGCGCCGGCCAGCTCGAGCAGCAGATCCACGACCTGCTGTTTTCCGACGAACCCGGCCACCATTGAGCGATCGTCGAGGAATCAAGCCATGAGCACCACGACGAGCACCACGACGAGCACCACGACGCGCCCCGCCATGCCGGCCCGCATCATCATGAGCGAGGCGGCGCCCGCCGCCGACGGCGCGGTCGAGCGCCAGCTCGGCACCGCCGAGATCCTGTGGAACTCGGGCTTCGTCCGCAAGACCGTGATCATCGTCGTGCTGGCGCTGGTCTGGGAGATCTATGCCCGGATCCTCGACAACCCGCTCCTGTTCCCGACCTTCTCCGACACCGTCACGACGCTCTACGACCAGACGATCGACGGCACGATCCCGAGCCGGGCCTTCGCGTCGATCAAGGTGCTGCTGATGGGCTACGTCGCCGGCATCCTGCTCGCCGCGACGCTGACCATGCTGGCGATCTCGACCCGCATCGGCACCGACTTTCTCGAGACGATGACGGCGATGTTCAATCCCCTGCCGGCCATCGCGCTCCTGCCCCTGGCGCTGATCTGGTTCGGCCTCGGCAACGGCAGCCTGGTCTTTGTGCTGGTCCATTCGGTGCTGTGGGCGGTGGCGCTCAACACCCATTCGGGCTTCCGCGGCGTGTCGAACACGCTCAGGATGGTCGGGCGCAATTACGGCCTCAAGGGGCTCCCTTATGTCACCAAGATCCTGATCCCGGCGGCGTTCCCGAGCATCCTCACCGGCCTCAAGATCGGCTGGGCCTTCGCCTGGCGCACGCTCATCGCCGCCGAACTCGTCTTCGGCGTGTCGTCGGGGGCCGGGGGCTTGGGCTGGTTCATCTTCGAGAACCGCAACCTCCTCGACATCCCGGCGGTGTTCGCGGGACTGCTCACCGTGATCATCATCGGCCTCGTGGTCGAGAACCTGATCTTCCGCACGCTGGAGCGGCGGACGGTGCAGAAATGGGGCTTGCAGCACTGACGCCCCAACCCTCCCCCCACAGAACTCGGGCTTGCCCGAGTCCTGCATCCACTTGCCCAAGTCGGGCAAGCCCGACTTGGAATGGGGGAGGGTGGCCTACGGAGTAGGCCGGGAGAGGGGCAGCGCGACGCTGATCCAGACGGCGCCCGTCACCACGGTCGCGACCTCTCCGGAAGCGGCGTCCCCTCTCCCGGCCCGCTTCGCGGGCCACCCTCCCCCGCAGAGGGGGGAGGGGATGGGCGTCGCGATTCATCGAACGACACAAACTGGAGCCTGGAAAAAAATGGCCCGCGACCCGCTCCCCCCGCCCGACCTCGAACCCGGCACCATCCCGGACGGCCCGCAAGGGCAGCGCCGCGACCCCGCCTCCTTGCGCTCCGCCCGCTGGTTCGGCCCGGCCGACCTGCGCTCCTTCGGGCACCGCTCCCGCGCGATGCAGATGGGCTACGCCCCCGAGGAATGGACCGGCAAACCGGTCATCGCGATCCTCAACACCTGGTCCGACCTCCAGCCCTGCCACGCCCACTTCAAGCACCGCGTCGACGACGTGAAGCGCGGGATCCTGATGGCGGGGGGCTTTCCCGTCGAACTCCCGGCGATCTCGGTCTCCGAGAGCTTCGTCAAGCCGACCACCATGCTCTACCGCAACATGCTGGCGATGGAGACCGAGGAGCTCTTGCGCTCCCACCCCGTCGACGGCGCGGTGCTGATGGGCGGCTGCGACAAGTCCACGCCGGGCCTGCTTCTCGGCGCCACCAGCATGAACCTGCCGGCGATCTACATCCCGGCGGGGCCGATGCTGCGCGGCAACTGGCAGGGCAAGGTGCTGGGTTCGGGCTCCGACAGCTGGAAGTACTGGGACGAATTGCGCGCCGGCAAGATCACCGACCAGGACTGGCTCGGGATCGAGGGCGGCATCGCCCGCTCCTACGGCACCTGCATGACCATGGGCACCGCCTCGACCATGACGGCGATCGCGGAAGCCGTCGGCATGGTGCTGCCCGGCGGCTCATCGATCCCGGCGGCCGATGCCGGGCATATCCGGCTGTGCTCGGAATCCGGGCGGCGCATCGTCGACATGGTGTGGGAGGACCTGACCCCGCAGCGGATCCAGACCCGGGAGGCCTACGAGAACGCCATCGCGGTCGCGATGGCGATGGGCTGCTCGACCAACGCCATCATCCACCTGATCGCCATGGCGCGCCGGGCCGGCCACGCCATCGGCCTCGACGATTTCGAGCGCTACAGCCGCATCGTCCCGGTGATCGGCAACGTCCGCCCGAGCGGCAACACCTACCTGATGGAGGATTTCTTCTACGCCGGCGGCATCCGGGCGCTGATGAACGAGATCCGCGAGCACCTGCATCTCGACTGCCTGACGGTGAGCGGCCGGACCCTCGGCGAGACGATCGAGGGGGCGGGTGTCCACAATGCCGACGTGATCCGGCCGCTGTCGAACCCGGTCTACGGCCAGGGCTCGCTCGCGGTGCTGAAGGGCAACCTCGCGCCGAGCGGCTGCGTCATCAAGCCGGCGGCGATGGACCAGCGCTTCCTCAAGCATTCCGGCCCGGCCCTCGTCTTCGACGATTACCCGTCGTTGAAGGCGGCGATCGACGACGAGACTCTCGACGTGACCGCCGATCACGTGCTGGTCCTGCGCAATGCCGGGCCGCAGGGCGGGCCGGGCATGCCCGAATGGGGCATGCTGCCGATGCCGAAGAAGCTGCTCAAGGAGGGGCACCGCGACATGCTGCGCCTGTCGGATGCGCGGATGAGCGGCACCAGCTACGGCGCCTGCGTGCTCCACGTCGCGCCGGAATCCTTCATCGGCGGGCCGCTGGCATTGCTGCGCACCGGCGACATCGTCAGCATCGACGTCGAGGCCAGGGCGATCCGCATGGAGGTCTCGGACGAGGAACTGGCGCAGCGCCGCGCCGCCTGGACCCCGCCGGCCCCGCGCTACGAGCGCGGCTACGGCGTGATGTTCTCGCGCCACATCCAGCAGGCCGACGAGGGCTGCGATTTCGACTTCCTGCGCACCGAGTACGGCGCCCCGGTGCCCGAGCCGGCGATCTACTGACGCTCTGTTCGGACGAAGTCTTCCGGACAGAGCGTCACAAGCCCGCGCGGCGCTTGAGCGAAGTCGAAATCCGCATCGCGAAGCGATCAATCGGATTTCATATGATAGGGCTCCGGGCGAGAACCCGGAGCACCCCCATGATCCGCCCGAGCATGACCCGCCCGAAGGGAACCGCCGCCGCGACCGGCCGCTCGCTGCGGCTCTATCGCGGCGGGGCTGCGCCCCACGCCGCCATGGACGCGCTCTATGCCCGCTTCGCGCGGCCGGGCGACCTGGTGTTCGATGTCGGCGCCCATGTCGGGGATCGCGTCGCGGCCTTCCGGCGCCTGGGCGCCCGGGTCGTCGCGCTGGAGCCGCAGCCCGGGCCGATGCGAGCCCTGCGCCTGCTCCACGGCCGCGACGCGAGCGTGATCCTGGTCGCGGCGGCGGTCGGCGATGAAGCGGGCGAGGTCGTGTTCCATCTCAACTCGGCCAACCCGACCGTGTCCTCGGTCTCGGCGGAGTTCGTCGCCGGGGCTGCGGGCGCGCCGGGCTGGGAGGGGCAGGTCTGGGACCGGACGATCACGGTGCCGGCCACGACCCTCGACCGGCTGGTGGCGGAGCACGGGCGCCCGGCCTTCGTGAAGATCGACGTCGAGGGGTTCGAGGACCGGGTGCTGGCGGGCCTGTCGGTGCCGCTCCCCGCCCTGTCCTTCGAGTTCACCACCATCGCCCGGGACGTGGCGCTCCGCTGCCTCGACCGGCTGGCCTCGCTCGGCGCCTACGGATTCGATGTCGCGCTCGGCGAGAGCCAGGCGTTGAGCTTCGGCCATCCTGTCGGCCGCGACGCGATGGCGGCGCATCTGATGGCGCTGCCGCAGGCGGCGAATTCCGGGGATGTCTACGCCCTGCTCCAGCCTTGAGCGGCCGCACCGGTCCTGCCGTTGAGGAGTCGTTCACGCCTCGCAGGCGACGCTCGGTCACGTCGAACGGAGAGCGGCATGGGCGCGTGGATCGGGATCGGTGGGGCGGCCGTGCTCGGCGCGTTGTGGCTCACCGGGGCGGCCCAGGCCGGCTCGCCGGACCGGACGCAACGCTACCTCGACGCGATGACGCGGCACGACCTGTGCGCCCGGGACGATGCGGGGTTGAGGCGGCTCCACCGCGATCTGTCGAAACCCTCCGCCGCGAGGGTCGGCGCGAAACGCTGAGCAGATTTCGAAAAAGTGGTGACCGGTGTTGCGACAAAAATCTGCGACAAAACAAGAACCTGAGCGGACGAAGCGTTGGCCTGCCAACGCAAGTCTGCTTGGGGGCGGATGCCGGCCCGGGGCCGGCACCGATCGGTCGAGCGGGCGGCTCAATCGGCCGAGCGCACGATCTTGGTAATGGCGAGCGGGGGCTTGCCGGACTTTTCCGCGATGTCGCGGTCCTGCTCCTCGATCACCTGGCGCACGGCGCCATCGACGTCGTGCTCGAGCGTGGCGGTCCGGGGCACCCGGCGGTTGGAGCGGCGCGAGCCGTCCTCGTAGTAGACGTCGAACAGGACGTAGCCCGTATCCTGCACTTTCGGCTTCTGCTTCGAACGCAGCATGGTCGTTGACTCTTCTTGGCGGCGGGGCACACGGCACGACAACGCGGCCCGTGAGGCCACGCTGACATGCGGCCCGCGCCGCGAGGGGGAGGATCGATCGAGTGACGGCGGTCCTTCGGGCACTCGGCCGGGGGCCTGCCTCGAAGGGGCGGGCGCGCGACGCGAGCGAGGATATGGGCCCGAACGACGCCGAACGCCAGCGCGAAGCGCCAGCGTCGATGCCGCAGTGCAGGAAAATGCGGAGCGGTGCGGCGCTCAGCCGGTATACATCACTGCCGCCACCGGGGCGGCCTTCGGGCGGGCGGTGTGGGTCATGGCCCAGATCGACCAGGCGGCGAGGCCCGAGCAGAAGAGCAGCACCAGCCCGCGGACGTAGCGGCCGCGGTGGATGTCGCGCACGGCATAGACCGGCAGCAACGCCGCCTTGGCGAGGTTGCGCAGGGCCAGAACCATCAGGATCGCCATGAAGGCCGTCACTGTCCCGAGCATGTCCATCCCCCTTCGGCCGTGAGCCATGGCGGAGCTTATCCCCGCAACACGGCGAAACGAAGCCACCCGCTCGAAATTATCGCTGCGACGTGTCAACCCGGCCACAGCGATCCTGCACGCCGAATGGTTAACGATGCGTAACGGAGCCACGGCGCTCACCGCTCCCGCCTGACATCCGGCCTCGCAGGGACGCAGACCGCCGCCCTGCCGAGGGGGGACGTGCCAAGTCCTCCCAGAGCAGGCGGTTCTTGGCTTGGCCTTCGCCTCGTGCCGCCCGAGCTTGCGCCCGGCGCCGTGGGCCAGCGACCGCCGACGGCCTATACGGATTGGGAGCCGCTCGTGGGCGTGGGGGCCGGAAGCCGTCAGTAGCCCCGCGCCGCATCCACCGTGTCCGGCGGCACCCGGCCCGCGCGCACGGCCTCGGCCGCGGCGAGCAGGGTGCGGGCGACCGCCTGGGGGCTCGCCTCGCAGGCCTCGTGCGGGGTGATGCGGATCGCCGGATGGTCCCAGAACGGGTGCTCGGGCGGTAGCGGCTCGGTGGCGAACACGTCGAGGGCGGCGCCCGCGAGACGGCCGGATTCGAGCGCCGCCAGGAGATCGGCCTCGACCAGGTGCTCGCCGCGGCCGACCTGGATCAGGACGCCGCCGGGGCGCAGGGACGAGAAGAGGCGCGCATCGAGAATGGCGCGGGTCTCCGGCGTCAGCGGCAGCAGGTTCACCAGGACTTCCGTTTCACCGAGCATGGCCGTGAGCCCGTCCGGGCCGTGATGGTGGATGACACCAAGGTCCGCCTCCTGTGGCCTGCGGCTCCAGGCCCGGACCGGAAAGCCGAGGGCGGCCAGGTCGCTGGCGACCCGTCGGCCGATCTTGCCGTAGCCGAGAAGGCCCACCGGCACTGCGCTCGCATCGCGCGGATAGAGGCGGCGCCAGATCCGGTCGCGCTGGTTCTCGGCGTAAGTGGTGAAGCGGCGCTGGTGGCCGATGACGTGCCAGAGCACGAAGCCCGACATCGCCCGCGCCTGGTCGGGATCGACCACCCGCACCACCGGCAGGTCCGGCGGACGTCCGGGACAGGCGAGGAGATTGTCGACCCCCGCTGCGATCGAGCACAGGGCCGCGAGGTTGGGGTAGCGCGCCAGCGCGTCGGCGGGCGGGCGCCAGCCGAGCGCCAGACGCACCCGCTCGGGGTTCGGTGCGGGGTGATCCACGATCTCGACGTGATCGGAAATCCCGGCGAGCGCCGCGCCGAACAATCCGCGCAGGTCGGTGGTCGCGCTCAAGAGCACGCAGGGAAGGCGGTCCATTGTCAGGCCTGGTTGAACGGAAAAGTCTGCCGTGATTGAAAGACGAGCGGAGCGTCCGACCAGCCATCCCAGAGCGCGTTCGAGTTGGCCGGCCGAAGTGAAACCCTCGATGTCATCCCGGGGCCGCGCACCGGAACCCGGGATGACATCGAGGGTGGCAGACCCGTCGCCGCCGCGACGCGGAGTCTCACGCCGCTTGCCGCACCCGGCCAGGCACCGCCTCGAGAAGCGCGCGCGTATAGGGATGCTCGGGATTGGCGAACAGCGCGCTCGCGCTCTTCAGCTCCACGATCTCACCCTGGCGCATCACCGCGATCCGGTCGCAGATCTGGGCCGCCACCCGCAGATCGTGGGTGATGAACAGCATCGACAGGCCGAGGCGCGCCTTGAGATCTTCCAGCAGCGCCAGCACCTGGGCCTGGACCGAGACATCGAGGGCCGAGACCGCCTCGTCGGCGACCAGCACCTCGGGTTCGAGCGCGAGCGCCCGGGCGATGCCGATGCGCTGGCGCTGGCCGCCGGAGAATTCGTGCGGGAACCGCTCCAGCGCCTTCTCGTCGAGGCCGACGAGGGAGAGGAGGCGGCGCGCCCGCTCCGTCGCTTCCGTCACCGAGACCCCGTGCGCCACCGGCCCGTCGGCGATGATCTGACCCACGCTGCGGCGCGGGTTGAGCGAGGCGAAGGGATCCTGAAAAACCATCTGGATCCGGCTGCGGGCCCGGCGCAGGGCCTCGCCCTTCAGCCCCGTGAGGTCGGTGTCGCCGAGGCGCACGGCCCCGGCATCGGGGTCGATCAGCCGCATGACGAGGCGCGCGACCGAGGATTTCCCCGAACCCGATTCGCCGACGAGCCCCAGCGTCTCGCCGCGGTGGAGCGTGAAGGCCACGTCCCGCGCCGCCGCGGTGCGGCGCTTCGGCTTCCACAGCCCGCCGCCGGTGACGTAGGTCTTTTGCAGGCCCGTCACCTCGATCGCCTTCGGCCCCGAAAGGGGAGGGCGGGTCGGCGGGTCCATGGTCGGCACGGCGGCGAGCAGGGTCCTGGTATAGGCGGCCTGCGGCCGGCCGAGCACGGCGGCCGCGGGGCCTTCCTCCACCACCCGGCCGTGGCGCAGCACCAGCACCCGGTCGGCGATCTCCGCCACCACGCCGAAATCGTGGGTGATGAACAGGACCGCCATGTGGCGGCGGGTCTGAAGGTCGCGGATCAGCTTGAGGATCTGGGCCTGCGTCGTGACGTCGAGGGCCGTGGTCGGCTCGTCGGCGACGAGGACGGTGGGTTCGAGGGCCAGCGCCATCGCGATCATCGCCCGCTGGCGCTGGCCGCCCGAGAGCTGGTGGGGATAGGAGCGGACGATCTGCTCGGGGTTGGGCAGCCCGACCTCGCCGGCGAGCGCCACCGCCCGGGCGCGGCGCTCCTTGGGGTTAAGCTGGCCATGGGCCTCGAACATCTCGGCCATCTGGTCGCCGATCCGCATCAGCGGGTTCAGCGCCGTCATCGGCTCCTGGAAGATCATCGCGATCCGCCGGCCGCGGGTGTCGCGCCAGCCGGCTTCGTTCTGGCCCAAGAGGTCGGTCTCGCCGAGGCGGATCGCTCCGGAGACCGGCCGCACCGCCTTCGGCAACAGGCCCATCAGGGCGTGCGCGCACATCGACTTGCCGGAGCCCGACTCGCCGACGAGGCACAGGATCTCGCCGGCCACGAGATCGAACGACACGCCGTCGACGGCGTTCGGCCGGTCGCCGCCTTCCGGCAGGGCGAGGCTTAGAGATCGGACCGAGGCGGCGACCCGGCGGGTGTCGGAATCCATCTCAGCGCTCCCGGGACAGGCGCGGGTTGAGGGCATCGTTCAGCCCCTCGCCGATCAGGTTGAGGGCGAGCACGGTGAGCAGGATCAGCAGGCCCGGAAAGGCGGTGATCCACCAGGCCTGCCGGATCACCGTGCGGCCGGCCCCGACCATGAAGCCCCAGGACATTCGGTTCGGGTCGCCGAGGCCGAGGAACGACAGCGAGGATTCGAGCAGGATCGCGGTCGCCACCATCAGCGAGGCCAGGACCACGATCGGCGACAGGGTGTTGGGCAGCACCTCCCGCCGCAGGATGGTGAAGGTGGTCTGGCCGGTCACGATCGCCGCCTGGACGTATTCGCGCGAGCGCAACGACAGCACCTCGCCCCGCACCAGCCGGGTCACCGGCGGCCAGCTCACCAGCGCGATGGCGAGGATCATCGAGGACAGGGAGGGCTGCAGGATCGCCACCAGCACGATGGCGAGCGCGAAGCTCGGCACGGTCTGGAACAGCTCGGTGAAGCGCATCAAGGCGTCGTCGACCCGGCCGCCGAGATAGCCGGCGAGCGCGCCGAGCGGCACGCCGATCAGCAGGGCGGCGAGCGTCGAGACCAGGCCGACGATCAGCGAGACGCCGGCCCCGTGCATCAGCCCGGCGGCGATGTCGCGCCCGAGCGCGTCGGTGCCGAGCGGCACCCGCTCCAGGGTGAAGGGCGGCACGAAGGGCCGCTGCACCATGCGCCAGGGCGAGGTCGGGTAGAGGACCGGCGCCAGCAGCGCCGCGGCGACGACGAGAGTCAGGATCACGAGCCCGAACACCGCGCCCGGATGGCGCAGGAAGGCGGCGAGCGGCCCGCGGCGGCGCGACCGGACCGGGGCGGCGAGCGGAACGGCATTCTCCATCACGCCACCTCGATGCGGGGATCGACCGCGCGGTAGACCACGTCGGTGACGAGGTTGAAGACCAGCACCATCGCGGAGGAGACCACGAAGACGCCCAGCAGCAGGTTGTAGTCGCGCTGGAGCAGCGCCTCGTACATCAGCCGCCCGATCCCCGGCCAGGCGAACACCGTCTCGGTGAGCACCGCGCCGCCGACGAGCGTGCCGGCCTGGAGGCCCGCCAGCGTCACCACCGGCAGGAGCGCGTTGCGCAGGATGTGCCGGCGCTGGATCACCCCCTCGGTCAGGCCCTTGGCCCGCGCGGTCTTCACGAAGTCGAGGCGCGAGACCTCCAGCATCGAGGAGCGGGTCATCCGCACGTAGACCGCCATGAAGAACAGCCCGAGGGTCATGGCCGGCAGCACTAGGTGGTGGGCGATGTCGAGGGCACGACCGAGCCCGGTATAGCCCGCCCCCACGGTCTCGAAGCCGAAGCTCGGCAGCCAGTCGAGCCGGACCGAGAACAGCAGGATCGCCATCAGCGACACCCAGAACAGCGGCGTGGCATAGAACAGGAGCGCGACGCCGGTGATCGCGGTATCGGCGAGCGTGCCTGCCCGCCGCGCGGCGAGAGACCCCAGCAGCACCCCGAGCGAGAGCGAGATCGCGAAGGCGCTGCCGGTCAGCAGCAGGGTCGCCGGCAGCCGCTCGCCGATCAGCGTCGCCACCGGCATCTGCTGGCGCACCGAATAGCCGAGATCGAGCCCGGCCATGCTGCGCAGGTAGGCGCCGAGCTGGCTCGGCAGCGGCTGGTCGAGGGCGAATTTTTCCCGGAGCTGGGCGATGAAGGCTTCGTCGCCCGCCCCCGCCTCGCCGGCCATCACCAGGGCCGGGTCGCCGGGGGCGAGGCGGATCAGGAAGAAGTTCAGGACCACGATGGCGAGGAGCACCACGATGCCCTTCGCGATCCGCCGCGCGATGAAGCCCAGCATGCTTTATCCTTCAGCCGTCGATCCGAGAGCCTTCAGCGGTCAATCCAAGCATCGCGAAACCCGTCATTGACTCCGATGCCGGTGGTGACGAGGTCGTGGACCTTGCAGCGGGTGATGGTCGGGAATTGCAGCTCCAGGAGCCAGGCCACCGGCGCGTCCTCGACGAGCGTCTTCTGCACCGCCTCGTAGATCGGCCGGCGCTGGTCGTCGCCGACCGCGACCGCGCCCTTCGCGAAGGCCTCGTCGACGCTCGGGTTGGAGTAGCCCTCGACGTTGTTGAACGGCGAGCCTTTGGCGATCTGCGACGAGACGTAGTTGCGGCCCACCCCGAGCGCCGGGTCACCGTACTGGTAGAGATACGTGAAGGCGATGTCGTAATCCCACTCGGAGGTCTTCTGGTTCCAGCCGGCGACGTCGGTCGCCACCAGCTCGACCTTGATGCCGACATCCTCGAGGTTCTGCTTCACGGCCTCGGCCCAGCGCTGCCAGGTCTCGCCGTAGGGCAGCGGCAGGAGGCGCACGGTCTCGCCCTTGTAGCCGGATTCCTTCAAGAGCGCCTTGGCCTTGGCCGGATCGTAGGAATACTTCGCGGCCTTCGGATCGTGGTAGCGCACGGTGGAGGCGAACGGGCCGGTGGCCGGCTTGCCGAGCCCGTTCCACACCACGTCGCGGGCGAAGTCGCGGTCCAGCGCGTAGGACACCGCCTGGCGGAAGGCCTTGTTGGCCATCGGGCCCTTGCGGTTGTTGAGCCAGAGCCAGGACATCGGGCTGAAGAACTCCCAGCCCTTGGTGGTCGAGCAGGCCCCCTTGAGCGCGGACAGGCGCTGCACGTCGAAATTCTCGACCGAGCCGCCGGGCAGGATGTCGACCTTGCCGGTCTCGAACGCCACCGAGCGGGCGGCGGCGTCCGGGATCACGTGCCAGTAGATCTCGTCGAGATAGGGCTTTCCGGCGACGTGGTAGTTCGGGTTCTTGACCAGCCGGATGTAGGAGCCCTTCTTCCACTCCTTGAACATGTAGGGGCCGGTGCCGATCGGCGTGTTGTTGGCCGGATTGGTCTTGTAGTCGGTGCCGGCATAGATGTGCTTCGGCACCATCGGCAGCGAGCCGACCTCGAAGATGCCGAGGAACGGGCCGAACGGCTCGGAGAGGGTGAAGACCACGGTGTACGGATCGGGCGCCGTCACGCTCGCGACGCGGGCGAGGTTGCCGCGGGCGCGGGCATGGGTCTGGCGCAGGAGCTCGACCGAGAAGACCACGTCGTCGGCGGTGAACGGCTTGCCGTCGTGCCAGGTGGCGTTCCTGACGAGCTTGAAGGTGTAGGTCTTGCCGTCGTCGCTCATGCTCCAGCTCTCGGCGAGGCCGGGCAGGGGCTTGAGGGCGGAATCGTAGCGCAGCAGCCCTTCGTAGATGTTGCCGGCCACCATCTGGGTCGGCCCGTTCTGCACCATCGCCAGCATCAGGCCGGGCGGCTCGGGCTGAATCACCGCGTTGGCGGTACCGCCGGGCTTCGGGGTTTGTGCGAAGGCCGTGCCGGCAAGCGCCAGGGAGAGCACGGTGCCGGCCATGAGCGTCTTGAGCATCGAGAGTGTCCCCGTTGGTCCCTTTGGCGGCGTCGTGAGACGGTGAACGCGCGGGTTGCGCGCATCTCCCCTCTCCCCGCGGGCGGGGAGAGGGCTCCGGCGACCTTGTCGTCGACGGAGCGAGGCGTCAGCCGAGGGTGAGGGGGTGTCTCCGGAAGAGGCTCACGCGTCGAGACCCCCTCACCCTCGCTTCGGCTTTCGCCTCCGCTTGCCGCGGACCCGACAAGGGGTCCGCAGCCCTCTCCCCGCCTGCGGGGAGAGGGGAAACCCGCGCTCGTCTCGGCAGCGGGCGGGTCGGGCGTCGCCCTATTCTCTATAATCCGGGTCGCTGCGCTCCAGCATGCGCTTGAAGGCGTCCCATTCGGGGTCGGGCAGCCGGCCCGTCTCCATCTTGTCGTAGAACGAGGCGTATTGCCCGGCGGTCTTCGTGGCCACCGCCACTGACGGGCGGATCACCGGGGCGCCCGAGGCTTGCAGCGCGAGCTGCGCCCGGCACGAGCGCTCCAGGTTGTGCATCAGCTTGAACGCCTCGGCGACCGAGCGGCCGCAGGTCAGCATGCCGTGGTTGCGCAGGACCATCACCGGCTTGTCGCCGAGATCGGCCACCAGGCGCTGGCGCTCGTCGAGGTCGAGGGCGATGCCTTCGTAATCGTGGTAGGCGAGGCGGCCGGCGAACTGCATCGACCACTGGTTGAGCGGCAGCAGCCCCTCTTCCTGGCACGACACGGCGACGCCCGCCACCGTGTGGGTGTGGAGCACGCAGAGCGCATCGTCCCGGGCGGCGTGGACCGCGCTGTGGATGGTGAAGCCCGCCGGGTTGATGCCGAGCCCGCAGGGGTCGTCGACCACGCGGCCCTCGAGATCGACGGTGACGAGGTTGCCGGCCTTCACCTCCTCGAACCGCAAGCCGTAGGGATTGATCAGGAAGCGGTGTTCCGGTCCCGGCAGCCGGGCCGAGATATGGGTGTAGATGCTGTCGTCGAGGCCCAGCCGATGGATCAGCCGGTAGGCAGCCGCGAGGTCGACGCGGATGCGCTGCACCTCGTCGGCCTGCGGATGAGCGGATGACGACATCGGACCTCCTCACGGACAGGTTCGCGGCGGGTTCGTGCGCCACGACATCTTCACGTCTACGGACGGCGCGGCGCGAAGATATGCGCGACGACGGCCGGATGCAGAGCCGGTCGGACCACGACATCACCCGGCATGAGCCTAGACTGACCCGGCCTTGCGTGACGATCAAGCTGAAAGTGTCGACAATCGACGCCTACGCATTGCACAATGCCCGGACGGAGGTGCGATGCGCGCGATGTCCCCACCCGTCGGATTGCCGCTGCTGGCCGAGAGCGATCTCGTGCGCCAGGTCGCGCGCCGGCTCACCGACGCGATCGTGCAGGGGCAGCTCGCTCCCGGCGCCAAGGTGGCGGAGGCGGCGGTCGCCCGCGAGCTCGGCATCAGCCGGGCGCCGGTGCGGGAGGCGGCCCGCCTCCTCGAGAGCCAGGGCCTGCTCAAGGCCTCGCCGCGGCGCGGCTTCTTCGTGCGCGAACTCTCGGCGCAAGACGTGGACGAGCTCTATGCCTTGCGCCTGTGCATCGAGCGCCACGCGGCGGTGGAGGCGGCCCGGCGCCAGACGCCGGAGATCCGCGCCGCCCTGCGCCGCCAGCTCGACCTGATGCGGGATCTCGCCCGGCGCGACGATCCGGCGACCATCGTCGAGGCCGATTACCAGTTCCACCGCCTGATCTGCGAGGCCGCCGGCAATGCGCGGTTGCTGCGCCTGTTCGACGGGCTGGCCTCGGAATTGCGGATCGTGATCGGGCTGATCGGGCGGCTCTACGACGACCCGGACGAGATCGCCCGCACCCACGAGCCGGTGCTGGAGGCCATCGAGGCCGGCCACCCGGAGCGGATCGTCGCCCATGTCGACCACCATCTCGGCGTCGCCCGCCGGGAGGTCGTCCGGCTGGTGCAAAGCCTCGCCCCCACACCCTGAGAAACACGGGAGATTCCATGAAGGCCGTCCATTCCGAGGACCACCGCCGCCACGACCCGAAGTTCTTCCTGGTGCGCGGCCAGGTGAAGCCCGCCGCCGATCAGCCCGAACGGGCCGACCGGCTGCTCGCCGGGCTCAAGGCCGGCAACCACGCGATCGTGGCGCCGCAAGGCCACGGCGCGGGCGCGCGGGCGCGGGTGCACAGCCCCGATTACCTCGCCTTCCTGGCGGAGGCCTGGGAGGAATGGGAGACGCTGCCCGACCACGGGGCGGAGATGATCGCCAACATCCACCCGGTGCGGGAGGCCGCGACCTACCCGACCCACATCGTCGGGCGGCTGGGCTGGCACACGGTCGACACCGCCTGCCCGATCGGCCCGGGCACCTACGCGGCGGCGGCGAGCGCCACCGACGTCGCCGCGAGCGCGGCGCAACTGGTGCTCGACGGCGAGGACGCGGCCTACGCGCTCTGCCGCCCGCCCGGCCACCACGCCTATCGCGACCGGGCCGGGGGCCATTGCTACTTCAACAACAGCGCGGTCGCCGCCGCGCATTTGCGCCAGACGCACGCCCGGGTCGCGGTGCTCGACGTCGACGTGCATCACGGGAACGGCACGCAAGGCATCTTCTACCGCGATCCGAGCGTGCTCACCGTCTCGCTCCATGCCGATCCGCGCGGCTTCTACCCCTTCGTCTGGGGCTACGCCCACGAGCGCGGGGAAGGGGAGGGGATCGGCGCCAACCTCAACCTGCCGCTGCCGCTCGGCACCGGCGACGATGCGTATCTCGACGTGCTGGAGGGCGTGGCGAGCCGCACGGTGAAGGCCTTCGCCCCGACGGCGCTGGTGGTCGCGCTCGGCCTCGACGCCTCGGAGCACGATCCGCTCGCCGGCCTCGCCATCACGACGCCGGGCTTTCGCCGCATCGGCGCGGCGCTCGCGCGTCTCGGCCTGCCGACCGTGCTGGTGCAGGAGGGCGGCTACCTCTCCGACCTGCTCGGGGAAAACCTGACGGCGGTCCTCGCCGGCTTCGAATCCGCCCGCTGAGGAGTTTTTCGCCCGATGGCCTTCGCCTGCACGATTCCCGCGATCCCGACCGTCCAGCACGACGACGACACGGTCCGCATCACGCGCTGGGACTTTTCGCCCGGCGCGGTCACCGGCTGGCACGAGCACGGCTGGCCCTATTTCGTGGTGATGATCACCGCCGGCACCCTGCGGGTCCACGACGGCACGACCGTCACCGAGGTGCCGCTCGCCCACGGCCAGTCCTACCGCCGCCCGGCCGGCATCCGCCACGACGTCCAGAACGGCTCCGACCACCCGATCGCCTTCGTGGAGATCGAGGTGAAGAAGCCGGAGGGGCTGGCGGGTCTCGCCTGAGAGCCCCCCGAAACGGGAACGGCCGGGGCGTGAGCCCCGGCCGCTTCTTTCGTGAGGTGTTGTTCGCCGATCAGCGCAGGAGCTGGAGGATGCCCTGCTGCGACTGGTTGGCGAGCGACAGGGCCGAGATGCCGAGCGAGTTGCGGGTCGAGAGAGCCTGCGAATTCGCTGCCTCCTCGTTGAGGTCCGCATTCGTCAGGTTCGCCGCGCCCGCATCGAGCACGTTGATCATCTGCTTGGTGAAGTCCTGCCGGTTCTGCACCACCGCCAGGTTGGCGCCCAGGGTCGAGGCCTGGTTCTTCAGCTGGCTCGACGCGCTGTTGATCGTCGAGATCACGGCGTTGATCGAGTTGCTGTCCTGGAAGTCGGTCTGGCCAACCGCGACCATGCCGAGCAGCGAGGCCGAGACCTGAGTGCCGGCGATCTTCAGCGAGGAGGTGCCCTTCTCGTTGAAGCTGACGTTGACGGTGTCGCCGGCCAGCAGGTTCGTGCCGTTGAAGCCCGAATCCGCCGCCATCTGGTCGATCTGGGAAAGCAGGTTGTTGTAGGTGCTCACCAGGTTGCTGCGGGTGTTGGCGCCGTCGCCGCCGATGATCGCGCTCGAGGTTGCAGAGCTGAACGGGTTGCCTGCGCCGCTCGCCGACAGAGTCAGGTTATCCGCGCCCGCCTCGTTGGTGGTGGTGATCTTGATCGCGCCGGTCGTGCTGTCGATGCTCGCCATCGCGTTACCCGGAGCCAGGGCAGCGTTGAGCTGGTTCAGGGTCGAGATCTGGCCCGCAGCGGTGCCGAAGGACAGGTTGATCGTATTGCTGCCTGCGACCTTGACGCTGATCGTCTTGCTGTCGAGCGCACTCTTGGTGAAGGTCTGGGTCGGGGGGGTGCCGGCCGTCGCGACCGTGGTGCCCTGCCCGGCGCCATAGCTCTTGATGAGCGAGAAGCCGAGGTTCGACATCTTCGCGGTCGAGGTGCTGCCATCGCCGAGCACGATCCCGGTCGCCGAGTCCGCCGCCGTGAAGCTGAACTTCTTGGCGGTGGCGTCGTACGTCGCGCTGACTGCACCGGCGGTGGCGGTGCTGACCTTTTGGGCGAGAGACGACAGGGTGTCGCTGCGGCCGACCGTGACGGCCTGGCCGTTGACCATGAAGGTGTCGCCGGCGACGAAACCGGCGCCGGTGGCCAGGCTGGTGGCGGTCGGCACGAACACACCCGCCGTCCGGTTGGCGCCGGTGGCGAACGCGGACGTCGTGACCGAGTCTGTGCCGAGCGCGAAGGCACCGCCGTCGGTGGTACCCTTGAGCGTGATCACGTTCGTGGCCAGGGTCGCCGTGACGGCCGATCCGGCTGCCTTGAGCTGGTTGTTGATGGCGTCGGTGACGGCCTGGCTGCTCGCGCCGTCGGTGGCCTGGTTCAGGGTGACGTTGACGCCATCGATCGAGAGGGTCGCGGTGCTGCCACCGGCGGCGGTGAAGATGGCCGCGATGCCGGTGGAATCGAGGGTGTTGCTGACCGCCTGCTGCCTCGTCACGCTGGCGCCGCCGATCGCCGCCTCGGCCACCGCGGTGGTCGCACCGACCGACAGGAGGTTGTTGGCGGTGGCGCCGCTCAGGGCGGTCGAGCCGACGCTGGCCTTGGCGGTGAAGGCGTTCGAGGCCGAGAGGGCCTGCTGAGCGACGGACTTGAGCTGGTCGGTTAGGCCCTGCAGCTTGGTGATGCCGGTATTGGCGGCCTGGATCGTCTGGATGCCGTTCGACACACCGTCGAGCAGGGTGGTCAGCGCCGACGAACGCGAGGACAGGCCTTGAGCAGTGAAGTAATTGCTCGGGCTATCGAGGGCGGTGTTGACCTTCTTGCCGGTCGAAAGGCGGGACTGTGTGGTCGACAGTAGGTCGGCGGTGCCCTGGAGCGACAGGAGGTTCTGGCGGGTGGCGGCCGAGAGGGTGATTCCGGAAGACATTGGGCGATCCTATTGATCGGTAGACCTTCGTGTTTTGAAGGCGAGGTCAGATTGGCCCCGTCGCCCTTGCCCGGTCCTTACCGCAAAGCTGAAAAGGCCTCCGTTCCCCTGGTTCCAAAGGTCATGACTTTCAGAACGTTAATGACCGTACCCATCTCGACTGATCGATTTACCTTAATGCCGAAGTTACCATGATTCACGCGCAGCTGAGAGCGAATGGTCGAGGGATCGAATGAGGGGTGGCAATGGGTTGCGCTGCTTGAGGACACGTCAGGCGTCAGCGACCACTGGAAGCATGCCACTGTGCTGTCCATGGCAAGCGTAGCCGCTCCAGTGGCTGGCCGATCTGGCTGCCCGTCCTGCAAGATCAGGCTCGGCGGCACCCTTTGCGATCCGCTGAGACACGATCGCCGGAGGATGCATTCACAGAGATGGTCAGGGCCTGTTTGAGTTGGTCGACAAAAGCCAACCCGTCCATTTCATCCCAGGTTCTCATCTTCGACGAGCCCCGGGATGGCGAGAAGAAATATCGACGTCTGCTGCAGATAACTCGAACTGCACGACGCGGGAGGCCGCCGGGGTGCCAGAGCGACGGCCGAGAGCATGAACCCTCCCCCGCAGTGGGGGGAGGGTTCATGCTTTCGGCCGTCTCTCCCACACTGCGCAACCCGCTGTGTCGTGTCCTGTGCAGGTAATCGGCGCGACGATTCGGGCGGGCTCGGGCACAATGAAAGAATCCCAAGCAGATGCGCATCATACGCATCTGCTTGGGATTTCTCGGAATCGGCGCCGTACGGCGTGAAGCAACGACACGCATGTCCCGTGGCCCGTCGTAGAGAGGCCGTTCGGGATGCACGAAAGGCTCAGGCTTCTCGTCTCTCATACGATTTCCGACTGATCGCTTCGCGATGCGGAAATCGGCTTCGCTCACGCGCCGCGCGGGCTGGTGATACGAAATCCGGAAGTGATCTTCCGGATTTCGTATCACACGAGAGGCGGGGAGCCTGAGCCTGTTCCGCTCGCGTGATCAGCCGCGCAGGAGCTGGAGGATGCCCTGCTGGGCCTGGTTGGCGAGCGACAGGGCCGAGATGCCGAGCGAGTTGCGGGTCGAGAGGGCCTGCGAGTTCGCCGCCTCCTCGTTCAGGTCCGCATTCGTCAGGTTCGCCGCGCCCGTATCGAGCACGTTGATCATCTGCTTGGTGAAGTCCTGCCGGTTCTGCACGACCGCCAGGTTGGCACCCAACGTCGAGGCCTGGCTCTGGAGCGCGGTGTTCGCGCTGTTGATCGTGGCGATCACGGCGTTGATCGAGTTGCTGTCCTGGAAGTCGGTCTGGCCGACCGCGATCAGGTTCAGACCTGACGCCGTCACCGCCGTACCGGACACCTTGAGCGAGGAAGTGCCGCGCTCGTTGAAGCTGACGTTGACGGTGTCGCCGGCCAGCAGGTTCGTGCCGTTGAAGCCCGAATCCGCCGCCATCTGGTCGATCTGGGAGAGAAGGCCGTTATAGGTGTTGACCAAGTTGTTACGGGCATTGGCGCCGTCACCGCCGATGATCGCGCTCGAATTACCGGAGCTGAACGGGTTGCCGGCGCCGGTCGCCGTCAGGATCAGGTTGTCGGCGCCCGCCTCGTTGGTGGTGCTGATCTTCAGCGCACCGGTCGTGCTGTCGATGCTCGCCATTGCGTTGGCCGGAGCCAGGGCAGCGTTGAGCTGGTTCAGGGTCGAGATCTGGCCCGCAGCGGTGCCGAAAGTCAAGCTGGTGAAGCTGCCGCCTGCGACCTTGACGCTGATCGTCTTGCTGTCGAGCGCACTCTTGGTGAAGGTCTGGGTCGGGGGGGTGCCGGCCGTCGCGACCGTGGTGCCCTGCCCGGCGCCATAGCTCTTGATGAGCGAGAAGCCGAGGTTCGACATCTTCGCGGTCGAGGTGCTGCCATCGCCGAGCACGATCCCGGTCGCCGAGTCCGCCGCCGTGAAGCTGAACTTCTTGGCGGTGGCGTCGTACGTCGCGCTGACTGCACCGGCGGTGGCGGTGCTGACCTTTTGGGCGAGAGACGACAGGGTGTCGCTGCGGCCGACCGTGACGGCCTGGCCGTTGACCATGAAGGTGTCGCCGGCGACGAAACCGGCGCCGGTGGCCAGGCTGGTGGCGGTCGGCACGAACACACCCGCCGTCCGGTTGGCGCCGGTGGCGAACGCGGACGTCGTGACCGAGTCTGTGCCGAGCGCGAAGGCACCGCCGTCGGTGGTACCCTTGAGCGTGATCACGTTCGTGGCCAGGGTCGCCGTGACGGCCGATCCGGCTGCCTTGAGCTGGTTGTTGATGGCGTCGGTGACGGCCTGGCTGCTCGCGCCGTCGGTGGCCTGGTTCAGGGTGACGTTGACGCCATCGATCGAGAGGGTCGCGGTGCTGCCACCGGCGGCGGTGAAGATGGCCGCGATGCCGGTGGAATCGAGGGTGTTGCTGACCGCCTGCTGCCTCGTCACGCTGGCGCCGCCGATCGCCGCCTCGGCCACCGCGGTGGTCGCACCGACCGACAGGAGGTTGTTGGCGGTGGCGCCGCTCAGGGCGGTCGAGCCGATGCTGGCCTTGGCGGTGAAGGCATTTGCGGCCGAGAGGGCCTGCTGGGTGATGGCCTTGAGCTGGTCGGTCAGGCCGCGCAGCTTGGTGATTCCGGTATTGGCGGCCTGGATCGTCTGGATGCCGTTCGACACGCCGTCGAGCAGGTTCGTCAGGGACGACGACCGCGAATTCAGGTTCTGGGCGGTGAAGTAGTTCACCGGGCTGTCGAGCGCGCTGTTGACCTTCTTGCCGGTCGAGAGGCGCGTCTGCGTCGTGGAGAGCAGCGCGGCCGTATCCTGGAGCGACAGGAGGTTCTGGCGGGTGGCGGCCGAGAGGGTGATGTCGGACATGGGTGGCGACCTTTTTGATCGTCGGGCGAGGCGTCTTTTTGACGACGCCGTCACCATCGCCGCACAGGCCTTTCGTCTTTCTTAAGCCTAACGGTCGCGCCGATCATGCCCATCCTGTTATGGTTAATGTTGGATAAATCTATCGCCGGGGCAGTCGTTTCGGTCGTCGCTACAGTGAATTCTTAATCGTCCGCGCCCTAGCGTCGGGCCCATGTTCACCCATTCCCTCCCTTACGCCCCGCCTCGGGGGCAGGCCCGCCGGTCGCTTCCATCTCCGGATGGGGCGGCGCCGGTCGTGCCGCCCGCGTGCCCCGGCGAGGCGTCGGAGCGGGACGGGCGGCGGGGGGCGGCGCGGTCCTCCGCCGGCCCGTCGGGGTGACGGACCGGATGCAACCCAACTCGTAAAGGCGCACCCTTCGCCCAAGATCATACGGACAGACGCCCATGCCCCTGCGCATCCACCTGAAGCCGTTCGAGCGCCTGATCATCAATGGTGCTGCGCTCCGCAACGGCGAGCGCTCGACCAACCTGCTGATCGAGAACACCTGCAAGTTCCTGCGCGAGAGCGAGATCATCCCGGAGAGCGGAGCCGACACCGCCTGCAAGCGCCTGTGCGTCACGCTCCAGCTGATCTACCTCGCCGACCATCCGATGGAGGCCGACGACCTGCTGGTGCGGCAATCGATGGAGATCCTGCGCGGCATGCCGACGAGCGCGCCCTACCTGGTGGCGATCCAGGACGAGCTCGCGAACAAGCAGTATCATCGCGCGCTCAAGGTCGGCCGCGAACTCGTCGCCTACGAGCGCAGCCTGATGGAGCGGCTCGCCGGCGCCACCAACGCCGCCTGACACGCCCTCGCAACGAATTCGCCCCGGCCCGGCCGCAATGGGGTGTGATGACGCGGCCATGAGCGACCGCACCCGCATCGACTGGAGCACCCCCGCGCAGCTCGTCGTCTGGCCGGGCGACGACACGGCCGAGAGACCCACCGTCACCTTGCGCGAGGCCGTGGCGGAAGCCGGCCGGATCGAGGGCGGCGTGGTGTGGATCGTGCTCGCCGACGGGCATATCCTGCGGCCCAACCAGATCGCCGAATTGCAGGCCGCCCTGCCGCGATCTTGAGCGCCCCCGGTCCCGCTCATCGCGCCCAGCGACGTCATCGCCCCCAAACCTCCCCAGCCCCGCGCGCGTTGCCCTCCTTCAGACTGGAGGGGTGATGCTGATCTTCGAATGGATCGCCGGCGTGCTCGTCGTCGCGGTCCTGCTCGCCGGGGTGGCGCGGCGCCTGGGGGCGCCGTTCCCGGCTTTCCTCGCCATCGGCGGGGTGGTGCTGGCCTTCGTGCCGCAGGTGCCGCGTCCCGGCCTCGATCCCGACCTGGCGCTGGCGCTCTTCCTCGCCCCGGTCCTGCTCGACGCGGCCTATGACACCAGCCTGCGCGACCTCAAGCGCAACTGGATGCCGATCGCCGGCCTCGTCGTCGGGGCGGTCGGGGTCACGACGGTCGCGGTGGCGCTGGTGGCGCGCTGGCTCGTGCCCGACCTGCCGCTCGCCGCCGGCATCGTGCTCGGTGCCATCGTGGCGCCGCCGGACGCGGTGGCGGCGCTCTCGGTGCTGGCCCATCTCCGGCTGCCCCACCGCCTCGTCACCATTCTCAAGGGCGAGAGCCTGTTCAACGACGCCTCGTCGCTGCTGATCTACCGCCTCGCTTTAGGGGCGGTGGCGACGGGCTCGTTCTCGGTCGCCGAGGTTGCCCCGACCTTCCTGATCGGCGTCGTCGGGGGACTGGTCGCCGGGCCGGTCCTGGCGATGCTCTACGTCCGGCTGATGCGCCGGGTCACCGATCCGCCGAGCCTCGTGGTCCTCCAGTTCGTCGCCACCTTCGGCCTCTGGCTCGCCGCCGAGCGGGTCGAGGTCTCGGGCGTGCTGACGGTGGTGAGCTTCGGGCTCACCGTCTCGCGGCTCTCGCCCCAGACCATGCCGGCGCATCTGCGCGTCACCTCCAACACCGTCTGGGAGACGGCGGTGTTCGTGCTCAACGTGCTGGCCTTCGTGCTGATCGGCCTCCAGATCGGCCCGATCCTCGAGGGGTTGAGCCCGGAGGAGCGCCGCCACACGGCGGTCGTCGCCGCGGCGGTGTTCGCCACCACGGTGGTGGTGCGGCTCGCCTGGGTGCTCGGCGCCCGGGCCGTCGCCCGGCTCTGGCACCGCCTGTTCGGTCCGGTCGGGCCGGCGCCGATCGGCCTGCGCTCGGGCACGACGGTGGCGTGGTGCGGGATGCGCGGCGTCGTCACCATCGCGCTGGCGCTGGCGCTGCCGGGCGATTTCCCGCATCGCGATCTCGTGGTGCTGACGGCGTTCTGCGTCGTGCTCGGCACCCTGGTGATCCAGGGCCTGACCTTGCGCCCGCTGCTGGCCTGGTTCTCGCTCGGCGACGACGATCCGGTCGGGATCGAGATCGGCCGGGCCCGCGCCGCGGCCTACCGGGCGGCCCGCGACAGCCTGGCCGACGAGACCTCGCCCCATGCCGAGGCCCTGCGGCGGGAATTCGACGCGGCGCTCAGCGAGGCGGAGGACCATGACGAGGGCCTCGCCCCGGAGAGCCTGCCGGCCGACCGCTTGCGCCGCCGCGCCGTCGAGGCCGCCCGCGCGGTCATCCTGTCCTTGCGCGAGCGCGACGAGATCGGCGACGACGCTTACTTGCGCCTCGAGGAGGAGCTGGACTGGACCGAGCTCAGCGCGACGCCGCGGGAGGAGGTCGCCCCTTGATCCACGCGGTGCCGGGCCGCGCCGGGCGCACGGCGAAAACGATGGTCAGACCCGAACGGTTGATTGTATCCCGGGCGGGCTTGAGACCAAAAACCTGCGCGCCGGGCCAGAGGGCCGTCCCCGCCAAGGCTGTTCCCCGCGCAGGGCGAGAAGAGACGTCAAACGAGCGAGACGCCATGCACGCCACCCGAATGCCCTCGTCGCGGCCGCCATCCTGGATGTCGCGGTTCTTCACGAGCGGGCCCGTCACCTGCATCGAGGACCTGCGCGTGCTCGCCGAGCGGCGGGTGCCGCGGATGTTCTACGACTACGCCGATTCCGGCTCGTACACGGAGGGCACCTACCGGGCGAACGAGGACGATTTCTCCAGGATCAAGCTGCGCCAGCGCGTCGCCGTCGACATGACGAACCGGACGCTCGCCAGCACCATGGTGGGCCTTCCCGTCAGCATGCCGGTGGCGCTGGCGCCGACCGGGCTGACGGGCATGCAGCACGCCGACGGCGAGATCCTGGCGGCGCGCGCCGCCGCCAAGGCCGGCGTGCCGTTCACGCTGTCGACCATGAGCATCTGCTCGATCGAGGACGTGGCCGAGAATACCGACGCGCCGTTCTGGTTCCAGCTCTACGTGATGCGCGACCGGGACTTCATCGACCGGCTGATCGACCGCGCCAAGGCGGCGCAATGCTCGGCGCTCGTGCTCACCCTCGACCTCCAGATCCTGGGCCAGCGCCACAAGGACGTGAAGAACGGCCTCTCGACCCCGCCCCGGATGACGATCCCCAACATCGTCAACCTGGCGACGAAGCCGCGCTGGTGCCTGAACATGCTGCGCACCCAGCGCCGCACCTTCCGCAACATCGTCGGGCACGCGCAAGGGGTGGGGGACCTGCGCTCGCTCTCGTCCTGGACCGCCGAGCAGTTCGACCCGCGCCTCAACTGGGACGACGTCAAGCGCATCCGCGACCGCTGGGGCGGCAAGCTGATCCTGAAGGGGATCCTCGATCCCGAGGATGCGGAACTGGCGGCGCAGAGCGGCGCCGAGGCGATGATCGTCTCCAACCACGGCGGGCGCCAGCTCGACGGCGCGATCTCGTCGATCGCGGCCCTGCCCGAGATCGTCCGGACGGTGGGCGACCGGATCGAGGTCCTGATGGATGGCGGCATCCGCTCGGGCCAGGACGTGATCAAGGCGCTGGCGCTCGGGGCGCACGGCGTCTTCATCGGCCGCGCCTTCCTGTACGGGCTCGGGGCCGGCGGCGAGGCGGGCGTGACCCAGTGCCTCGACATCATCCGCAAGGAACTCGACGTCACGATGGCGATGTGCGGCCTGCGGGACGTGCGCCAGGTCGACGAGCGGATCCTGGCGGGTCAGCCGGCTCCGACGAACCGGCCGTTCTGACGCGAGACATCTGACGAAGGAAGGCTCCGCCCGGCCGCGGGACGACAGGGCCGGGCGGAGCGAAAACCCTTACATGCGGTGCATGTGGCGGTGCATCATGCGGTGACGCATCATGTGCCGCCGGTGCATCATGTGGCGGCGATGCATCATGTGCCGGTGCATGCGGTGGTGGCGCATCATCCGGCGCTCGCCGCGGGTCATCTGCACCGTCTCCACCATGGGAGCGGCCTGGATGCCGGCCGGGCTCGCCGGGGCGGCGGAGGCCGCGCCGACGCCGAAGGAGAGCGTTCCGAGAACGGCGGCTGCCGCGAGGCCCAGAGTCAGCTTCTTCATCTTTGGTGTCTCCTCTTGCGCGGCCCTCAAGCCCTCAAGGGCGCGGACCGGCCCGCCGGAGCGGGAGGCTTTTCCCGCTCGGGGCGGGTCACGAGAAAGGTTCATCCAACGGCATAGGTTCCGGCGACACGATCATTTTTCGTGCGAGCGATGGTTTAAAAAATGTGAGCCGGCGCCGTACCCTTCGGCGCCCCCGCGCGTTTTCCCTCGCGCCCCGCAGCGGTGACGCAACGACAGGGGAGGGGGCAGGCCATGCAGCACGAGGGCATCCGGATCCAGGCCGACGCGGACGGCACCTTCACCCTCTACAGCGATGCCCGGGTGATCCTGCGCGGCCTCACCCGCGAGCGGGCCTATCGCCTCGCCGGCCGTCTCGGCGAGTTCGTGCGGTACTGAAGTCTCACGCCGCGCCGCTCACCAGGGCGGCGGCACGCATCAGCCCCGGCAGGGCCCGGGCGACGGCCTCCGGATCGCTCCAGCGTCCGGCCTCGCCGGCGACATGCAGGGCGCCGAACGGCCGGCGGGCTCCGTCGAGGAGCGCCACCGCGACCACGACCTCGTCCTCGATCACCTCGTGGGCGGCGACCGCGTAGCCGTCGCGCCTGGCCACCGCCACCGCCTCCATCACCGCCTCGGCCTCCGTGCGGGTGAACCGGGTCAGCGGCCGGCGATCCTCCGCCTCCACCAGGGCGCGGGCCTCCGGCTCCGCGAGGGCCGCCAGCACCGCGCGACCGCCGGCACTGCAGAAGAGCGGAATCCGGCGCCCGACCAGGTTGGTGTAATAGGGCTCGGCCCGCGCCTGCAGCCGCAGCGCATAGACCAGCGATGCCCGCGAGAAGAAGCTCAGGTCGACCCGCGCGTCGCAGGCCCGGCGCAGGTCCATCAGGATCGGGGTCGCCCGCTCGATCAGCGGGTGGTTGCGCAGCAGGTGATAGCTCAGATCGAGCACCCGGTCGGCAAGCACATAGCGCCGGGTCGTCTCGCATTGGTCGAGATAGCCGAGCTGCGCCAGCGTGTGGGCCATGCGCTGGCACGTGCTCTTGTCGTGGCCGCAACGCTGGCTGATCTCCTGCAAGGACAGATAGCGGGCGCCCTGGAACGCTTCGAGTACGGCGAAGCATTTTTCGACGGATTGCACAAAGAGCCGGCTTCGCGCGGTTTCGCCGCTCACGTCCGTTGACATCGCCTCGTCCCCTGAACCAGCATATCATGCAATGCAGCGTATTGCATGGCAATACAGACGAGCGGAGTTCGGCATGGACGGCACGGTCGCGACGAGGGAGGCCCGTCGATCCCGGCCGGGCCTCGACCCCCGGGCGCGCAAGGCGATCGCCGCCGCCTGCATCGGCAACATGCTCGAATGGTATGATTTCGGGGTCTACGCCTTCCTGGCCGGGTCGATCTCGGCGGCGTTCTTCCCCTCGAGCGACCCCACCGCCTCGCTGCTCGCGACCTTCGCGGCCTACGGCGTCGGCTTCCTGGCCCGGCCCTTCGGCGGCGCGGTGATCGGGCGCCTCGGCGACCGGCGCGGGCGCAAGGTCGCGCTGGTGCTGACCCTGCTGATGATGGCGCTCGGCACGATCGGGCTGGGCCTGCTGCCGACCTACGCCCGGATCGGGATCGCGGCGCCGGCCCTGCTGGTGACCTTGCGCATCCTCCAGGGCATCGCGGCCGGCGGGGAGTGGGGCGCCTCCACGGCCTTCATCATCGAATGGGCGCCGGAAGGGCGGCGCGGGCTGTTCGGCTCGTTCCAGCAGGTCAGCACCGCCTCCGGCATCCTGCTCGGGTCCGGCGTCGCGGCCCTGCTGACCTCGCTCCTCAGCCCCGAGGCGATGCTGGCCTGGGGCTGGCGCATCCCGTTCCTGCTGGGCGCCTCGCTCCTCGTCGTCGGCATCCTGATCCGCCGCAGCGTCGACGAGACCCCGGTCTTCGAGGCAAAGGTCCAGCACGGCAAGGCCGCCGCGGTGCCGCCCGCGGGCGAGAGCGGCCCGCGCTTGGGGCTGCGCGCCTTCGGCTTCACGATCTTCTGGACCGTGTCGTACTACATGCTGCTGTCCTACATGCCGACCTTCACGCAGAAATACGGCGCGCTCTCCGCCTCGCAGGCCCTGTGGTCGAACACGATCGGGCTCGTGGCGATGGTGCTGACCGTTCCGGTCTTCGGCCATCTCTCGGATCGGATCGGCCGCAAGCCGCTCCTGATCGCCAGCGCGGTCGCGGCGATCCTCCTGTCCTACCCGCTGTTCCGGATCGTCGCCGACGGGGCGGGCTTTGCCACCGTGGTGGCGATCCAGGTCGTGTTCGGCATCATCGTCGCGCTCTATTCCGGCCCCGGCCCGGCGGCGATCTCGGAGATGTTTCCGAGCCACCTGCGCTCGACCTGGATGTCGATCGGCTACACGCTCGCGGTCGCGGTGTTCGGGGGCTTCGCGCCCTTCGTCGCCACCTGGCTCATCGCCGCGACCGGCTCGGCGCTGGCGCCGAGCGTCGCCTACCTGATCCCGATGGCGGCGGTCACGCTCGCCGTCCTCGTGCGGATGCCGGAGACCGGCAAGACCCGGCTCGCCTGATCGGAGTGCCCCCCATGACCGATTCCGCCGCCCTCAAGCCGTGGCAATGGCCCGAGAGCCACTGGCGCCAGCGCGTGAACAAGGTCCGGGCCGGCCGCACCCTGGCCCCGGCCTGGCCCGGGGCCAAGCGGTGCGCGGTCGCCCTGTCCTTCGACGTCGACCACGAGACCAACGAGTTGCGCGACGGCGGCAAGTCGCTCGGGCGGCTCTCCTGGGGCCAGTACGGCAACCGCCAGGGCATGCCGCGCATCCTGAAGCTCCTCTCCGAGCATGATGTCCCGGCGAGCTTCTACGTGCCGGCGGTGGTGGCGATGCTCTATCCCGACGAGCAGCGCGCCGTGGTGGCGGCCGGCCACGAGATCGGCATCCACGGCTGGATCCACGAGCTGAACTCGGTGCTGCCGCGGGAGGCCGAGCGCGACCTGATGCTGCGCAGCGCCGACGCCCTGGAGGCGATCACGGGCACGCGCCCGGTGGGCCTGCGCACCCCGTCCTGGGACTATTCGGACGCGACCTTGGCGATCATCCGCGAGATGGGTCTGCGCTACGATTCGTCGCTGATGGCCGACGATTCCTGCTACGAACTCCTGGAGGACGGCGAGCCGACCGGGGTGGTCGAGATTCCGGTCGAATGGATCCGGGACGACGCGCCCTACTTCATGATGAGCCGGTTCGAGGGCTTGCGCCCGCATATCGGGCCCGAGGACGTGCTCGCGATCTTCATGCGCGAGTTCGAGGGCGCCTATCGCGAGGGCGGGCTGTTCCAGCTCACCATGCACCCGCACATCATCGGCTACCGCTCGCGCCTGTGGATCGTCGAGGAGCTGATCCGCGCCGCCAAGGCGAAGGGCGACGTGTGGTTCGCCACCCATGCCGACATCGCCGCCCACGCGGCGACGGCGTTGTGACGTGCCCCAGGTTCCTCTGATTCCGGGCCCGGCGGACCTCGCGCCCGCCCTCGACCGCCTGCGGCGCCTCGTCCTGTGCGAGACGCCGAGCTACGCCCCCGACGCGCTTGCCGCCGGGCTCGCCCTGATGCGGGCGGAACTGGGGGCGGACGGCCTCGCGATGTCGGACCCCGCCCCCGATCTCGACGCCGCCGGGGCCGTCCGGGCCAGGTACGATCGGGGCGGGGCGCTGACCGGCCCGCCGATCCTGATCCTCGGCCATCTCGACACCGTCCACCCGGTCGGCGAGCTCGCCGCCAATCCGTGGCGGATCGAGGGGAGCCGTGCCTTCGGGCCCGGCATCCTCGACATGAAGGGCGGGATCGTGCTGGCTCTGGAGGCGCTCCGCCGGGCCGGCCCGCATCTCGCCCGGCCGGTCGAGATCCTGATCACCTCCGACGAGGAGATCGGCTCGCCCCGCTCCCGCGGGCTGATCGAGGCGCGGGCGAAGGCGGCGGCCTGCGTCCTGGTGCCGGAGCCCGCCCGCGACAATGGCGGCCTCGTCGTCGGCCGCCACGCGATCCTGCGCTACGCGCTGTCGGCGACCGGCCGGCCCGCCCATGCCGGCCGCGACCCCGCGAAGGGAGATTCCGCGATCCACCGGCTCGCCCGCGCGATCGTCGCCCTGGAGAGCCGGAGCGTGCCGGGCGCGAGCCTCGGCGTCGGGGTGATCGGCGGGGGCACGTGGGTCAATTGCGTGCCCGAGCACGCCTCGGCCGAGATGCTATGCGTTGCCGCCGACGACGCGCGGCGCGCGGAGATCGCCGGGATCGTCGCCGCGGAGGCGGATGAGCGGCTGGCGATCGACCTCGCGAGCGAGCGCCCGCTCTGGCGCACCGGGACGGGGGACCGGGCGCTCTACGAGGCGGCGCAGGCGGTGGCGGCGGCGCTCGGGGTCGTCGTCTCGCCGGAGGTGTCGGGCGGCGGCTCGGACGGGAACTTCACCGGCGCCCTCGGCGTGCCGACCCTCGACGGGCTCGGTCCCTGCGGCGCGGGGCTCCACGCCCATGACGAGCATCTGGATCTCGCGAGCCTGGGGCCGCGGATCGGCGTGATGGCGAACCTGCTGGTGCGGGTCGGTGGGACGGCGTGAGCGCTTGCGGCTCGGGTGCCGCGACCGCGTGGCCGTGGTTCCAGCACGAGCGCGGGCACGCGACACGATCCTCAACCCGGAACCCCGGCCCGCAGGGGCGGGGCCTCCAGCACCGCCCGGTAGGCGTCGAGGACGCCCGCCGTCATCGCCTCGACCGTGTAGGCCTCGGCCCGGGACCGCGCCTCGGCGCCGAGTCGCGCGCGGATCGCGGGGTCGCCCGCCACCATCTCGATGGCGTGGGCGAAGCCGGCCTCGTCGTCGGGCGCGATGAAGATCGCGGCCTCGTCCCACAATTCGCGGAAGGTCGGGATGTCGGAGAGCACCAGGGCACAACCGGCGCTCGCGGCCTCCAGCACGCCGAGGCCGAAGGGCTCGTAGCGGGCGGCGGAAGCGTAGATCGGGGCGCCGGCGAGCCAGCGCGCCACGTCCTGGTCGCTGAGCCGACCGAGGGGGCGCAGGTGCTCGGGCGAGAACTGCGCCGCGTTCGGGCCCTTGAGGTCGCCGGCGGCGAGCAGCGGCAGCTGCATCCGGGCAGCGGCCCGGTCGAGGGTGCGGGCGTTCTTGCCCTCGTCCCAGAGCCGGCCGGCGGTGAAGGCGAAGGGCGAGGCGGCGGCGCCTGCCGGGCTGCGCTGGCCGCGGTCGGCGGGCTTGCGCCGGCCGTTCGGCACCACCCGGGGCGGGGCGATGCCGTAGGTCGCGGCGGTGGCTTCCGCGAAGGCGCGGGTCGGGCTGAGCAGCATGTCGACCCGCCGGTAGCCCTCCGCCACCAGGCTCGCCCGCCAGGCGAGGTCGGGGGGCAGGGGGCCGGGGCGCATCGCCGCCCACCAGGTCGCCACGCAGGAATGCGCGACCGCGATGACGGGGGCGCAGAAATCGGTGATGGCGGCGAGCGCCGGGCTGTTGAGGTGGATCAGGTCGGCGCCGGCCCGCTCGGCCTCGCGGGCGACCAGGGTGGCCGCCGCCTCGACCTCGCGGCGGGTCAGCGCTGTCCAGTCGAGGCTGGCGCCCAGCGGGCACAGGGCGAGGCCGCGGATGGCACGGGCGGCGCGGAGCTGGTCCTGGCTCGGCTCGGGGCCGAGCACCGCCAGGGTCACGCCGACGCCCTGGCGCGTCAGCTCCTCGGCGAGGTCGAGCCCGTATTGCCAGATTCCGCCAACCGCATCGACGGTCATGAACAGGTTGAGGGCCGGCGCCCCCCGATAGGGGAGGGGGCGTCCGGCCGGGACCGTCAGGCTGGGCAGCATGCCGCCTCCAACTCGCGCAACGGGGCCGGCCGTTCTTCTTGACCGTCGCCGAAGCGGTCGAACTGGCCGAGGTCATGGGCGCGTGCCCGCTCCCAGGCCTCGCCGTCCGGCTCGCCCCAGAGGCGGCGGTAGTCGGGCGAGGACGGGGAGAGCGGCACGGGATCGTTGGCCCGGATGCCGGCGGCGCGCCGGCGGTCGCGCCGGGCCGCGACCGTCTCGGGGTCGTCGCCCGCGACCTTGATCGGGTTTGCCTGCACGAAGGGCACCGAGCGGCGGGCATGGACCAGGCGCAAGGCGAGGTCGTCGGTCGAGGCGCGGCAGGTCTTGTCGCGCATCGCGCGGCCGCCTTCCGTCCGGCCCTCGACGCCGGCCTCGATCGAGACGCAGCCGGCAGCGCCCAGCATGTCGAGCATGCCGGGCTTCCACAGGTCGATCCGCGTCCGCACCCCGAACTCCACCGCGCGGGCTGCGAGCGCCTCCGGCAGGGCTCTTCGGGGCAGGAAGATCTCGTCGATGAAGGAGAGGTCGCTCAGCCCTTGCGCGATCAACCGGTCGACCTCCTCCAGGATGGCCGGCAGCGCGCGCCGCCGGTATTTGTCCCGGAAGTCGATCTCGGCGCAAAAGGTGCAGGAATAAGGGCGGCCGCGCGAGACCTCGACCTCGGCGCCCGGCCCCTCCGGCGCCCGATCGAAGCCGAGCTTGCCAAGCGTCGTCGCCGGGGTGACCGAGCCGTGCGGGCCGACCGCCACGGTGCGGCCGCCGCGGCCGGCGAGCGCGTCGAGGAAGGCGCGGGGGACCCGCGATTCCGGCTGGGCGCAGCGCCGGAACAGGGAGGTCGAGGCGGTGGTCACCACCGTCATGGCGGGGGCGAAGTCCGCCACCCGGTCGGCGAGGCCTTCGAGCGAGAGACCGTCGAGGGCGCCGTCCGGCATCAGCACGTCGTGGCCGGCCCGCTCCAGCAGCACCTTGCAGGCCCCGAACTCCAGGGGGAGGCGCAGCGAACGGCACCCGCAATCGGTGCTGTTCTCGAAGCTCCAGGTCGGGTTGACGAGGGCGATTCTCAAAGCGGCTGTCCTGGACCGGAAACGGGCATCGCAGATACTGGTGGCGACTATGTGCGAAGTGGCGGGTCCGCTCCGGACGACAAGGGCTTTTCGCCCGAATGCGGTTAAGCGATTGATACCGATGAGGCGTCCGCCATGCAGCCGGCGCATGGCACGGGGCCGACCATGCCGCAGCCGCAGGCCCCGAGCTGGAACCGAAACGCGTTTCGCGCGTGTCTCAGGCTGGCACGGCCGTCCGCAGGCCCCGGCTTCCGGCGAGCCAGGCGGCCAAACGCGTGAGGCCCCGCCGCGAGGGCAGCGGCCGGGGCAGCCCGAGATCGGCGGCAGCGCGGCGAGTATCGGAGACGTAGCAGTGCCGGTCGCCGGCGCGCCGGTCCTCGAAACCCGGATCGAGGAAACCCAGGTCGAGGGGATGGCCTCCCTGCGGCGCCCGTCACGCTCCTCGAGTTGCCGACCGTCGCCGGCGCAGACGCTCCGGCTGTCTCTACCGGGCGAGAGTGCCGCGAACATGTGTCATCGTTCTGGCGTCATTCAGCCCGATTGATCCACAAGAACGATCAAAGCGATGCCAGCGGGATAGCGCAGCCACGGCGCGTCTTCCGGAGTCCCGCTCCGGCCCCCTCCACCGAGTTCACGCGACCCTCCATGCCCCTCGTTCCCCCGTCGCACGATGCGGCGCCGGCTGCGCCCGGCGCGGACCCTTGCCCCCGTGAGACCGCCGACTTGCGTCGGCGCCGGCTGGCCCTGTTCCTGCCGACGGTGGCGACGGCCCTCGCCCTCGCGCTCGCGGCCCTCGCCGTCACCGGCGTGCCGGACGGGCTGCTCGAAGGCGCGGTGCTGATCCTGTTCTGCCTGGCGATGGCCTGGCAATCCTACATCGCCTGGACGTATCTCTACGGCGCCGTTGCCGCCGGTCTCGGGACGCGGGTGATGTCGCGGGTGGAGCGGCAGGCCGCCGAGATCGCCCCGCAGGCGAGCGGCCGCAGCCGCACCGCGGCCGTGGTGGCGATCCACGCCGAGGACGCGGCGGCGGTGTTCGCGGCGATCCGGGTGATGGCCCGGTCGCTCGCCCGCACCGGCGGCGACGGGCGCGACCTCGACATCTTCGTCCTCAGCGACACGCGCGACCCGGAGATCGCGGCGGCCGAGGAGCGCGAGTTCGCCCGGATCCAGGCGTGGCGCCAGACCGCCGGACCCGGCCTCCCGGCGATCCGCTACCGCCGCCGCCAGGAGAATAGCGGCCGCAAGGCCGGCAATGTCGGCGAGTTCTGCCGGACTTACGGCGGTGATTACGACTTCATGATCGTGCTCGACGCCGACAGCCTGATGACCGGTGCCGCCATGCGCCGCCTGGTGCGGCTGATGGAGGAGAATCCCCGCACCGGCCTGATCCAGACCGTCAGCTACGCCGCCGGGCGCGACACCCTGTTCGCCCGCATCCAGCAATTCGCCGTGCGGCTCTACGCCCCGCTCTCGATCCGGGCGCTGGAGACCTGGCAGGGGCCGGATGGGGGCTATTGGGGCCACAACGCCATCCTGCGCATCGCGGCCTTCGCGGCCAATGCCGAATTGCCGGTGCTGCCGGGCCGCGCGCCGCTCGGCGGCGAGATCCTGTGCCACGACACGGTCGAGGGCGCGTTCCTGCGCCGGGCCGGCTGGGAGCTGCGCCTGCTGCCGGAGGAGCCCGGCACCTGGGAGGAGATGCCCACCAACCTCATCGACCTGCTCGGCCGCGAGCGGCGCTGGTGCCAGGGCAACCTCCAGCATCTCGGCATCATCCGCTCAGCTGGCCTCACCGCCGGCAGCCGCTGGCATCTCGGCGCCGGCATCCTGTCCTACCTCGCCTCGCCGGTCTGGGTCGCCTTCTTAGGCCTGGGAACCTGGCAGGCGATCCGCAGCGGCGATCTCGGGCTCATCGCCTACGGCCTCACCGGCGAGGGGCCGGCGTCAGTCATCCTGGCCTCCTTGAGCCTCGCCGTCCTGGCCCTGCCGAAGCTCCTCAGCCTCGGCCACGTCCTGCTCTCGCCGGAGCGCCGCGCCGCCTTCGGGGGCACGCGCCGCCTGCTCGTCAGCGCCGCCCTCGAACAGGCCCTTTGGGTGCTGCTCTGGCCGGTCATGACCCTGTTCAATGCCGGCGCGGTCGCGACGACCTTCGCCGGACGGGTGGTGCGCTGGGACACCCAGGTCCGCGACGACCGCCGGGTACCGTGGTCCGAGGCCTGCCGGCTCCAGGCCGATTCTCTGGTGGCGGGCGGCGTGCTCGCGGCGGCGCTCGCCTATGCCGCCGATCCGTGGCTGGCACTGTGGATGGCGCCGCTGGTCCTCGCCTTGCTGGCGAGCCCCGCGCTCAGCGTGCTGACCAGCCGCGCCGATCTCGGCCAGGCGGCGCGCCGCCGCGGCCTGTTTCTCACCATCGACGACACCGCCCAGGCCCCGGAGCTGCGCGACCTCATGATCGCCCGCGCCGCGCCGCAAGGCGCCGCACGGGCGCACCCGGGTCGCGGCGAGGCGCCGGTCTGGCTCGCGACCGCGACGGATGATGCGAAGGCGTCGCCGCCACGCTAAGAACTATGAGCCCGGTTGAGTTGGCCGACTGAATTGAAACCAGCAATGTCATCCCGGGGCCGCGCAGCGGAGCCCGGGATCCATGAACGCTGAGGTTTCGGGACGAGGCGGAACGCTGTCAGCGTTTTCAGGATTCGTCGGCGTTCATGGATCCCGGGTTCTCGTCTTCGGCGAGCCCCGGGATGACGTGGCGAGATGTCAACGTATGCGCCGGATCGATCGGCACAACTGCTCGAACAGGCTCTCAGCACAGTCTCATTTCGCCGGCTTACCCAGCACCTTGAGCGGGTCGGTGCGCTGGCTCGGCGAGGGCTCGGCGGTCAGGCTGTCGGCGCGCTCCTCCGGGCGGCCGCGGACGCTGCCGGTGGTGGCGGGGCTGCCCTGGCCGGCGGTGGCGCGGTTGGTCGGGCTCGTCACCGGCACGGCGCCGCTGGCGAGTTCGAGGCAGGTCAGCATCTCGACGTAGCTCGGGAAGCCGCCGGCCGTCGATTGCTGCGAGCACTGGGTCTTGGCCGAGCCGGAGAACTGGCCCCAGCGCTTGCGCAGCTCGTCGCCGGCCGAGCGCTCTGAGCGCAGGCAGCCATCGGCGCCGGCCTCCTGGCTGACCGAGGCGCGGCCGGGCGAGTTGCAGGTGGCCGCAATATCGAGCCGCGGCGGTCCATCCGCCGCGACGAGAACGAGCTGCGCACCGAGGAGCGCGAGGGGCAGGGCGGCGGGCATGGCGGGTCTCCCGTGAGCCGGAGAAGGAAAAGCTTCGCCGGTTCAACGCGCAAACCGCGCCGGAGGCTCCCTCAACCCTGTTGCAGGGCCTGATCGAGGTCTGCGAACAGGTCGTCCGCATCCTCGATGCCGACGGAGAGGCGCAGCAGGTCCGGCGGGCAGGGGGTGCCCGGGCCCTCGATCGAGGCGCGGTGCTCGATCAGGCTCTCGACGCCGCCGAGCGAGGTGGCGCGCTTCCACAGACCCACCCGGGCCGCCGTCCGGATCGCCGCCGCCTCGCCCGCCGCCACCCGGATCGACAGCATGGTGCCGAAGCCGCCGGTCATCTGCCGCGCCGCCACCGCGTGGCCGGGATGCTCGGGCAGTCCCGGATACAGCACCTGCGCCACGGCGGGATGGGCCGAGAGCCGCCGGGCGAGGTCGCCGGCATTCGCCATCTGGGCATTGATGCGCACGTGCAGCGTGCGCATCCCGCGCATCAGGAGGTAGGCCTCGAACGGCCCCAGGATCGCGCCGTTGCCGGAGCGGATGCGCTGGATGCGGGCCCAGAACGCATCCGCCTTCGCCCCGGCAAGGGCACCTGCGATCACGTCGGAATGGCCGTTGAGCACCTTGGTGGCGGCGTGCATCACCACGTCGGCGCCCAAGGACAGGGGCCGGGTCACCACCGGGGAACTCGCGGTCGAATCGACGGCGAGCCGCGCGCCGGCCGCATGCGCGATCTCGGCAGCGGCGGCGATGTCGGTGATCGTCCAGAGCGGGTTCGAGGGGGTCTCGAGCCAGACGAGCTTGGTCTGCCCGGGTCGCACGGCCTGCTTCAGGGCAGCAAGGTCGTCGGTGGCGACGAAATCGACCTTGAGGCCCCAGCGGGTCGCCTCCTCTGAGAGCCAGCGGCGCAGGGCCCAGTACATCACGGTCGGCGCCACGATGTGGTCGCCCGGATCGAGGGCGCCGAACACCGCCGTGGCGGCGGCCATGCCGGAGGAGAACAGGAGCGCGCCGGCCTGCGCCTCCTCCAGCATCGCGATCACGGCTTCCGCCTCGCGCACCGTGGCGTTGTCGGGCCGGCCGTAGACGTAGCCGGAGGAATACTGGTTGTCCTCGTCGCGGATGTAGGTGGTGGCGACATGGATCGGCGGCACCACGGCCTTGGTGATCGGATCGACATGGCCGAGCGCCTGCGCGGCGAGGCTCTTCTTCGACCAGTGGCGCGGGGCGTGGCTCATGCCGGGACTCCAGGGTGCGGGGGAATTGTTTTGCTCCCCCGCCGCCCTTGCAGAACCGGTGCCGGCGCGCAACCTCCATCCCGGTATAGCACCCGAGCCAACGATGCCGCCGACCGCCACGCTGACCGATCCCAGACCCGTCCTCTCCCCCGTGCCGCGCCTGCTTGCGGCGATCGCGCCCGTCGCCGCGGTCGCGGTGGTGGGGAGTCTGGCGACCACGCCGAACATCCCGACCTGGTATGCGGGCCTCGCCAAGCCCGGCTTCACGCCGCCGAACTGGCTGTTTCCGGTCGCCTGGACGATCCTCTACACGCTGATCGCCTTCTCGGGCTGGCGCGTGCTCGGCACCGCCCCGGCGACCGGCGGGTTGCGCCGCACCCGGACGCTCGCCCTGTGGGCGTTCTTCGTCCAGCTCGCCCTCAACGGTGCCTGGACGCCGGTGTTCTTCGCCCGGCACGATCTCGGCGGCGGCCTCGTCGTGGTGGTCGCCCTCCTGGTGATGATCCTGTGGACGATCCGGCTCTTCGCCCCACTCGACCGGATCGCCGCCCTCGTCCTCGTCCCCTACGCCGCCTGGGTCGCCTACGCGACGGCGCTCAACGCGGCGATCTGGTGGATGAATTGAGGGCGCAGGCACCCGCGTTCGTCCTACCCGCAACCTCATCCTGAGGTGTCAGCCCATCGAAGATGGACTGACCTCGAAGGAGGGCTCCAGATAGCTCGGAGATTTCTGGAGCCCTCCTTCGAGGCTCCGCGATCTTCGATCGCTCCACACCTCAGGATGAGGTTGTGTGTAGGAGAAGCGAACCCTTCTCATGTCACGAACAGGGGAGGTGCCTCACGGCACCAACACGATCGCGCCCGTCACCGCCCGCGCCTCTGCCGCCTCGTGCGCCTCCACCACCTTCTCCAGGGCGAACCGCGCCCCGATCTCGACCGAGACGTGGCCGCGCGCGATCGCGTCGAACAGGTCGGCGGCGTTGGCCCGGAAGGTGGCCGGGTCGGCATTGTGCGGGAAGACGGAGGGGCGGGTGAGGAACAGGCAGCCCTTCTTGTTGAGAAGCTCCGGGTCGATCGCCGGCGAGGGGCCCGAGGCGGCGCCGTAGGAGACGACGAGGCCGAACGGCGCGGCGCAATCGAGGGACTTCAGCAGCGTGTCCTTGCCGACCGCGTCGTAGACCACCCGCGCCTTGGCGCCGCCGGTCGCCTTCAGGAAGGCCTCGGGCCAGTCGGGATCGGTGAGGTCGATCACCGCCGCGCAGCCGGCGGCCAAAGCCGCATCGCGCTTGCCCGGCGAGCCGGTGGTGCCGACGACCCTGGCGCCGAGCGCGGTGGCCCAGCGGGTCAGGATCTGGCCGACGCCGCCGGCGGCGGAATGGACCAGCAGCAGGTCGCCCGGCTGCACCGCATGGGTCTTGCGCAGCAGGTACTGCGCCGTCATGCCCTTGAACAGCAGGGCGGCGGCTTCCTCGTCGGTGATGCCCTCGGGGATCCGCACGAGCTTCGCCGCCGGCAGGTTGCGCCGGTCCGCATAGGCGCCGACCCCGGCATTCATGTAGGCCACCCGGTCGCCGGGCTGGAACTCAGCGACCTCCGGCCCGACCGCCTCGACCACGCCCGCCGCCTCGAAGCCGAGCCCGGTCGGGCGCTCCAGCGGGTAGACGCCTCGGCGCTGGTAGACGTCGATGAAGTTGAAGCCGATGGCGGTCTGGCGCAACCGCACCTCGCCGGCGCCGGGCGCGGCCAGATCCCCGCTTTGCAGGGTCATGACCTGCGGCGGGCCGAACTCGGTGAGCACCACGCGGCGTTGGGTCGACATGTCGGGCCTCTTCTCTGGCTCTGTCCAACTCGTGCGCCCGGTATGGACCGGGCCGGCGGCGTGATAAATCCGGACCCGCCTTCGACATTCGAAACGCCGGGTTTGCAATCGATGGACCGTCTCTCGGGCATGGAGGCCTTCGCCAAGGCCGTCGAGACCGGGTCGTTCTCGTCGGCGGGCGAGATCCTCGGGCTCTCGCCGCAGGCGGTCGGCAAGCAGGTGCGCCTGCTGGAAGACCATCTCGGTGTCCGGCTGATCCACCGCACGACGCGCCGGCAGAGCCTGACCGAGGCGGGGCGCGAGCTCTACGAGCGGGTGCGCGTCATCCTGGCCGAGGTCGAAGCGGTGGAGGCGCTGGCGGCGAGCAGCCAGGCGGTGCCGCGGGGCCAGATCCGCGTGAACGCCCCGGTCACCTTCGGCGCCTACGACCTCGCCCGGGTGCTGCCGGCCTATCTGGCGGCTCATCCGAAGGTCGATGTCGCGCTGACCCTCTCGGACCGGAAGATCGACCTGATCGAGGAAGGGGACGAGGTGGTCTTCCGCGTCGGTTCGCCGGTCGACAACGGTCTGGTCGCCCGGCCCTTGCGCCCGATGGATTTCGCGCTTTGCGCCGCGCCGTCCTACCTGGCGGCGCGAGGCGCGCCGCGCGCCCCGGCCGAGCTGCGCCAGCACGAATGCTTGGGGTTTGCCCATATGGCGACGGGGGATCAGTGGCTGTTCACCGGGCCGGAGGGACCGGAGGCGGTCGAGGTGTCGTACCGGCTCCTGGTCAACAATGGCCAGGCCCTGCTCACCGCGGCGCTCGCCGGCCTCGGCCTGCTGCTGCAGCCGACGGCGCTCGTGCGGGACGCGGTCGCGGCGGGCCACCTGGTGCGGGTGCTGCCGGCCTACCGGCCGGTGTCACGGCCGATGCACCTGCTCTACGCACCCGATCGGCGGATCACCCCGAAGCTGCGCTCGTTCATCGATTTCGCGCTCGCCCACTTCGCCGGCCCGGCTCCCGCGGGTTGACGAGACCCGTCAGCGCGCCGCCACCACCCCGGCGCTGCGCAGGGTGCGGGATACGGTGGCGCGCATGTCGGCGAGGGTGAAGGGCTTCGTCAGCACGTCGGCCACGATCGCGTCGAGGCCGCGGGCGCGCTCGCGCTGGTCGGCAAAGCCCGTCATCAGCAGGATCGTGAGGTCCGGGTAGTCGCGCTTGGCCGCGAGCGCCAGGGCGATCCCGTCCATCAGCGGCATGCGGATGTCGGTCAGCATCAGGTCGAAAGCGGTCTCGGACAGGCGGTCGAGACCGTCGCTGCCGTCGACCGCCGTCACGACCATGTGGCCGTCCATCTCCAGCCCGCGCTTCAGGAAGCCGCGGATCGGTTCCTCGTCGTCGACCAGCAGGATGCGCGCCATGTCCTCTCGTCTCTCTGGGCCGAAAAACCGCGCGGATACGGCAGATGTGATCGGCCCGGCGCTGCCGGGTCAAGCCACCGCCGCAGCTGAGGTTCCGATTTCGTGCGGCGACGCCGCACGAAGCCCGGCGACGTTGCAATCGCGCATCGCTCCGGGCCCGCAACCCTGAGCCCAGATATCCTGATCCCGAAGCCCCGACCCGGGAATTTCAATCCTTGTCGAACAGATCGGGGCCCCCGTCGCCGTAATCGACGAGGCCGACATAGGGCAATTGCCGGAAGGCGTGGGCCACGTCCATCCCGTATCCGACCACGAACACGTCCGGGCAGGTGAAGCCGACGTAATCGGCATCCATCGTCACCGCGCGCTTGCCGGGTTTTTCCAGCAGGACGGTGGTGAGCACCCGCCGCGCGCCGCGGGCCATCAGGAGGTCCTTGGCGTAGACGAGGGTGCGGCCGGATTCGAGGATGTCGTCGATCAACAGCACGTCGCGCCCGCGCACCTCGCTCTCGACGTCGCGCAGGATCGCGACCTGGCCCGACGACACGGTCGCGGCGCGGTAGCTCGACAGGTGGATGAACTCGACCTGCGGCGCGAGGCCGGCCCGGTGCAGCGCCCGGATCAGGTCGGCGGCGAACATGAAGCTGCCCTTGAGCACTGCCACCACCAGAAGGTTCTCCAGGGGCTGGCTGGCGATGGCGCGGGCGATCTCCTCGTTGCGCTGCGCGATGGCGGATTCGTCGAAGAGGACGCGGACGCGGGGCAGGGGCGGGGTCATCGGTCTTTGAGGTTCGCCTGGGGGTTCATCGGAGCCCTCAGGCTGACGGCAGAATCCCCGCTGTCAACCGCGGCAAAGCGGACCAGCACCGCGCGCCCCTTGGCCGGAGCGTTCGGAAGCTCGGCGCGGAAGCGGGCGGATTCCTCGGGCTCCAGCCGGTCCCGCGGCGCCTCTGCGGTCCAGCGGAAGATCACCTGGCCGTGCTCGTCGCGCAGTTCGACGCGCAAGGGCGGCACCGGCACGGCCTCCTTCGAGGCGCTCACCACGTCGCCCTCGACCACGAGGCGGCCGACGCCTGAGGCATCCGGCACCTGGTAGGCGGCGACGTCCCGGAAGGTCAGGCCGCGCAGGTTCACCGGCAGGCCGATGCCGGCATAGAGCCGGGCGGTCTGGGGCAGGGCGCGCACGATTGCAGCGCGTCCCGCCGGCATGAGGGACAATCCGATCGCCGCACAGCCCGCGACCGCGAGCGCCGCCACGGCGAGGCGCCGGCGCGCGGGGGCCGCCTTCGCCTTCGCGGTGCGGGGGCCGGCCCGGCGCGGCGGGGCGGTCTCGGCGGCCGAGAACACCGCCTCGCCGGTGGGCGAGAGCTCGAGGCCCGGCTCAGGCGGGGGGGCGGCGACGAACCAGGGTTCGCGGCAGGCCGCGCAGCGCACGGTGCGCCCGGCCGGGCCGATCTGCTCGGGATCGAGCGTATATTCGCTTGCGCAGGCGGGGCAGACGATCAGCATGGCGAATCAGTCGGGCGCGGCACCGGGGCCGGACCACGACTCCTCACGCCACAGCCTTAATGCGTGGTAAAGCGGCGCGGACTATGAGGCGCCGGCGCATCGAAATCGCCCGAGCGTTCGCGGATCGGGACGCCTCGTGAGGCGATCGCGCATGGAGACCGGATGGACGCGAGAACGGACCGGGGGACCGGAAGCAGCCTGCTCGGCGGGATGGACGAGCCGGTGGTCCGGTTCGAGAATGTCGGGATGCGCTACGGGGTCGGCCCCGAGATCCTGAGCGACATCAGCTTCACCATCGCGCCGCATTCGTTCCAGTTCCTCACCGGCCCGTCGGGCGCCGGCAAGACGACGCTCTTGCGCCTGATCCTGCTCTCGGTGCGGCCGAGCCGCGGCCTCGTCTCGGTGTTCGGCGAGGAGGTGAGCGGCATCTCGAGCGGCGCGCTCACATCCTTGCGCCGGCGCATGGGCGTGGTGTTCCAGGATTTCCGCCTGCTCGACCACCTCACCACCTACGAGAACGTCGCCCTGCCTCTGCGCGTCCAGGGCCGGGCCGAGACGAGCTACCGGGCCGAGGTGGTGGAGCTCCTGCGCTGGGTGGGTCTCGGCGAGCGCATGCACGTGTTGCCGCCGCTCCTGTCGGGCGGGGAGAAGCAACGCGCGGCGATCGCCCGGGCGCTGATCGCCCGGCCGGAACTGCTGCTCGCCGACGAGCCGACCGGCAACGTCGATCCCCAGCTCGGCCGGCGCCTGCTGCGCCTGTTCGTCGAGCTCAACCGCCTCGGCACCTCGGTGCTGATCGCCACCCACGATTTCGCCCTGATGGACCTCGTCGACGCGCGCCGGTTCGTGCTCGGCAACAACCGCCTGCGGATCGAGGGATGAGCCGCGGGGAGACGCATCATGTCTGATGGAGCCACCCTGGAGCGGGCGCCGCGGCGCGAGGCCCCGGCCTCCGACCTGCCGCCGACCCTACGCCGCAACGCCCCTCTCGTGCCGACCGATACCAGCGCCGGCCGGGCGCTGGCGGCGGTGATCGCGATCCTGACCTTCCTCGCCGCCCTCTGCGCCGGGGGCGCCGAGATCGTCGCCTCGAGCGCGGCGCAGTGGCAGGGCTCGGTGGCCCAGGAGGTGACGATCCAGATCCGTCCGGGCCCGGGCCGCGACACCGACGCCGATGTCGCCAAGGCCGCGGCGCTCGCCTCCAGCACCCCCGGCATCGCGGCGACGCGGCCCTTCACCAAGGCGGAATCCGAGCGCCTGCTCGAGCCCTGGCTCGGCAGCGGCCTCGATCTCGGCGACCTGCCGGTGCCGCGGCTCATCACCGTGCGGCTGGGCGCGAGCACGCCCGATCTCGGCGCCTTGCGCCAGCGCCTCGCCGAGGCCCTGCCCGGGGTGGCGAGCCTCGACGACCACGCGCTCTGGCTCTCGCGCCTCTCGACCATGGCCAACACCGTGGTGGGCGTCGGCGTGGCGGTCGTGGCGCTGGTGCTGCTCGCCACGGGGCTCGCCGTCACCTTCGCGACCCGCGGCGCCATGGCGGGCAACCGCGAGGTGGTGGAGGTGCTGCACTTCGTCGGCGCCGATGCCGATTTCATCGCCCGCGAGTTCCAGCGCCGCTTCTTCCGCCTCGGGTTGCGCGGCGGGGCGATCGGGGCGGTGGCGGCGCTCGCGGTGATCGGGGCCGGCGGCGCGCTCGCCCGGCTCTGGCGCGCGGGACCGGCCGGCGACGAGATCGAGGCCCTGTTCGGCGGCTTCGCCATCGGCTGGCGCGGCTATGCCAGCGTGGTCCTGATCGGGGTGATCGCCTCGATCGTCACGGCGGTCGTCTCGCGCCTCACCGTGCGGCGCTTCCTCGACTGAGCATCACTCCGCCGGCCGGGGGCGGCCGGCGCCGAAGTGGCTGCCGGTTCGGCGCAAAGAATGATGCCAAAGCCGATAGCCTCGACAGGGTTGCGTCTCGCAACCCTGCCGAGGCCAGCCCGGCGCCAGCCAGGGGCGGTAGCGTCGATCCTTGCCCGCTCTCCACAGGGCCGGCCCGGTTGAACGAATCGCCCTCCGGGGCGGTTGCCTCTCGGCCGCCGTAATCGGCACTATGCTCGGCACGGGTGAGATGACCTCGCGGATGCAGCGCGACATGACAACGCGAACCGGGGACGTGGTGGGCTGGTCCTGGTCGGGCGATCGGCCCGACGGCATGCCGCCTGCCAAGTTGCCGGCGCCCAAGTTGACGGCCCCCAAAACGCCCGACCCCGAATCGTCGTCCTGGAGCCTGCGCCGTCGCCTGGCCCTCGGGGTCGCGGGGCTGGGCCTCGTCGCCGGGATCGCCCTCGGCGCCGGCTTCCTCGCCTTCGTGGCCCATCTCGCCCGGTCGGAGCAACTGCCGCTCGGCCCCTCCGACGGCATCGTGGCGCTCACCGGCGGCGCCCAGCGCATCGAGGATGCGATGGATCTGCTCGCCGGCGGCTACGGCCGGCGCCTGCTCATCACCGGGGTCAACGAGCGCACCAGCCGCGACGAGATCGCCCGGCTCAATCCGGGCCAGCAGCACCTGATCGCCTGCTGCGTCGACCTCGACTACCGGGCGCGCAACACCATCGGCAACGCCATCGAGATCCGGCGCTGGATGCGCGAGAACGGCTTCCGGAGCGTCGCGGTGGTCACCTCGAACTACCACATGCCACGCACCCTGGTGGAACTCGACCACGCGCTGGCGGAAGGCCACCAAGTGGTGCCGCATCCGGTCGTCCCGGAGGGGATCGACCCGGACCAGTGGTGGCGCCACCCGGCCTCGGCGCGCCTGCTGGCCTCCGAATACGCGAAGTTCCTGGTCGCCTGGGTCCGCACCCGGTTCGAGACCGACCCCGAGCATTCGCGGGCGGCGGTGCTGGTCAGCCGTGGGCACCCGGTGAAGGTGGTGGCCGAGCCGCTGGTGCGGTGAGGGGTGATTTCGATTGGCCTGGCGCGCACTGCACGACCCAGGAGGCTGGGCGGGTGCTGCCCTGCGCCAAACCCTCCCCCCTCTGCGGGGGAGGGTGCCCGGCGGAGCCGGGCGGGAGAGGGGGCGACGCTTCCGGCAATGTCGCGACCGTGGTGACGGGCGCCCCCTGGATCAGCGTTGCGCTGCCCCTCTCCCGGCTCGCTCCGCTCGCCACCCTCCCCCGCAGAGTGGGGAGGGTTTTGGCGCGGCGGTCGCCTCACCGCCCCTTGCAGCGGCTCCGCAGCAACTCCGAAAATTCCTTCTCCGAGCCCTGGACCTGGGCCAGGCGCTCGCTGCGCTCCGCCCCCGAGAGGCAGCGGCCGTAGACGGTCGCGGCGCGGCGCATCGTGTCGACGTGCTGGCGCCAGCCGCGGCAGCGGTCGGCGTCGCTGTCGCCCAGGGTCTCCAGGCGCTCGATCGCCGTTTTCTGCGAGGATTGCGCCACCAGGAGATCGCGGGCGCAGGTGCCGTCGGCGCGCGCGACGGTGGTCGCGGCGAAGAGGAACGCCGCCGCGCAGAGAGAGGTCCGCATGGTCAGGCCGGCTTTACGGTCACGCCGCTTGGGCGGGGGATTGGGTCAGGAGGGCATAGAGCGCGTCGGCGTCGCGGGCGGCGCGGATGCGGTCGATGATGCCGGGCTCGCGCAGCACCCGGGCGACCCGGGCCAGCGCCTTCAGGTGGTCGGCGCCGGCGCCCTCGGGGGCCAGCAGCAGGAAGGCGATGTCGACCGGCTGGCCGTCCAGGGCCTCGAAATCGACCGGACGCTCCAGGCGGGCCATCAGGCCGAACAGCGTGCCGAGCCCCGGCAGCTTGCCGTGCGGGATCGCCACGCCCTCGCCGATGCCGGTCGAGCCGAGGCGTTCGCGCTGCAGCAGCGTCTCGAAGATCTCGCGCTCGTCCAGGCCCGGCAGGTGGCGGGCCGCCTGGGCGGCCAGCTCCTGCAGAACCTGCTTTTTCCCCTGCGCGCGCAGCGCCGGGAGGACCGCCTCCGGCTTCAGGAATTCCAGCAATGGCATCGAGACCGCTGCCTCATCGGCGGGAAGCGCCCACGGCGCCCCGCACTTGTTCCAGGACCGGAGGCCTTCCGCGAGAAGGATTTGAGCCCGCTCACGGAGTGCCGCGTTCCGGCGGATCGATCCAGCCGATCGCGCCGTCGCCCCGACGATATACGACGTTGACCCGCTCGGTGCCAGCGTGAACGAAGACGAGGACGGGGACACCGGTGAGATCGAGCTCCACCACCGCCTCGCTCACCGTGCGCCGGTGCAGGGTGCGGGTGCTCTCGGCGATGATCGGCGGGTGCTCGCCGGTATCCTCCTCGGGCGCCTCCATCACCGAATAGGCCGCCTCCATCACGGCCGTATCGGGCATGGCGGCACCCGGCAGGCCGCCGTCGACGGCGATGTCCTTGGCGTGGCCGTTCGGGTGGGCCTTGAGGCGGTGCTTGTAGCGGCGCAGGCGCTTCTCGATCCGCTCGGCGGTCTGGTCGAAGCTCGCATGCGCGTCGTGGGCCGAGCCCGAGGCCTCGAGGGTGATGCCCGAGGGCAGGTGCAGCACGCAGTCGGTGCGATAGGCGCTGCCGTCGCGCCCGACCGTCACATGACCGTTGTAGGCACCGTCGAAGTACTTGGCGAGGGCCGCGGAGATCCGCTCCTCCACCCGGGTTCTCAGGGCTTCCCCGAGATCCACGCCACGACCCGACACGCGCAACGCTGCCATCAGCTCCCTCCGGTCTCGTCGTTCGCCGCCCTTGGTTTTCCGGGGACGTCTCCGGCGCAAGGGCCAGCCCTCAAGAGCTAGGAACGTCCGGACGCGAAGTCAACGAAGCCGGTCCCGATGCGGCAGGGGCCTTTCGGAGGGCTCGCCCTCAAGGTCGTGCGCTCACCGCGCCGGCATCGCGGCGCGCTCGCGCCGGCGCTCGATCGAGGACGGGATACGCAAGGATTCCCGGTACTTCGCCACCGTGCGGCGGGCGATGTCGACGCCCTCGCCCTTCAGGCGCTGCACCAGGGCGTCGTCCGACAGCACGTCGTCGGCCTCCGCGTCGATGAGCTGCTTGATGCGGTGGCGCACGGCCTCCGAGGAATGGGCCGCCGCGCCGGCCGCCCCGGGGATCGCCGCGGTGAAGAAGTACTTCATCTCGAAGGTGCCGCGGCTGGTGCCGATCGACTTGTTCGAGGTCACCCGCGAGACGGTGGATTCGTGCATGCCGATCGCGTCGGCGACGGTCTTCAGGTTGAGCGGCCGCAGATGCGCGACGCCGTTGACGAAGAAGCCGTCTTGCTGGCGTACGATCTCGCTCGCCACCTTCAGGATGGTGCGGGCGCGCTGCTCCAGGCTGCGGGTGAGCCAGTTGGCGGTCTGGAGGCATTCCGACAGGAAGGCCTTGTCGGTCTCGGTCGCCGCCCCGCGCGAGACGGTGGCGTAGTAGCTCTGGTTGACGAGCACCCGGGGCAGGGCCTCGCTGTTGAGCTCGACGAGCCAGGAGCCGTCCGGGGCCGGGCGGACGAATACGTCGGGCACCAGCACCTCGACCGGGCCGGCGCCGAAGGCGCGGCCGGGCTTCGGGTCGAGGCGGCGCAGCTCGGACAGCATGTCCGCCAGATCCTCCTCGTCGACCCCGCACAGGCGGCGCAATCCGGAAAAATCGCGCTTGGCGACGAGATCGAGGCGCGAGACCAGCGCCTGCATCGCCGGATCGAACCGGTCCTGCTCGCGCAGCTGGATCGCCAGGCACTCGGCGAGGTCGCGGGCGCCGACGCCCGAGGGGTCGAAGCCCTGGACGATCCCCAGCACCCGCTCGACGATCGCCGGAGCGACGCCGAGGCGCTCGGCCAAAGCCGCCAGATCCTCGCGCAGATAGCCGGCCTCGTCGATGGCATCGACCAGGAAGCCGCCGACCAGGCGCTCGACGGGATCGCGGGTGGCGAGATCCAGCTGCGCCGACAGGTGCTCGTGCAGCGACGATTCGGCCGTCAGCGTCGCCTCGAAATCCGGCGTCTCGCCGTCGAAGCTGCCGCCGGTACCGCTCCAGGGTGCCGGGGTGAGCGACAGCCCCTCCGATCCCGTCGGCAGCTCGCGGGCCACCGGGCCCTCGTCGGGAAACACGTTGTCGAGCCGGGTGCCGAGATCGCCCTCGATCTCGCTGCGGCTCGGGTTGAGATCGTGGGACAGCCAGGGCTCCGCGGCCCCATCTCCGTCGAAGCCGCCGCCGTCGAAACCGTCGCCGTCGCCGCCCTGATCGGCCGCCTCGCCGCGGGGCTCGCCCGGCTCGGGCACCTCGACCTCGGCCCGCTCCAGGAGCGGATTGCGCTCCAGCTCGGCATCGACATAGGTCGCGAGGTCGAGATGGGAGAGCTGCAGAAGCTTGATCGCCTGCAGGAGTTGCGGCGTCATCACCAGGGCCTGGCCCTGGCGCATCTCGAGCCGTTGCAGCAAACCCATCAGCCAGCCCCGCCCTGCGACGCCCCGGTTCGCGCCGGGGTCGGCACAACTCTTGCTTCAGACATCCCGTAGCAGCTTTAAACCGAAGCGGGACTCGCGTCAAAGCGGACGTGGTCCTCCCCGTGCGTTTCTCCGTCAGGGTGGCGCAGGGCGGGGTGGGTCGCCAGTGGAAAAACGGCTCGTCGGCGCCGCCGTCATGGACGAGACGCTGGGTGAGGCAAGTCCGCCGGGAGCCGGACGAAGCAGAGTGCCGTACCGAGGTTCCGGTGAGCGCCCATCGACGGTTCGGGGATTTCGGTTGCGGCGGAGCGGCGAACCCGGATGACGCCCGCTTCTTGGCTACAGCCGGAAATCTTCGCCGAGATACAGCCGGCGCACGTCCTCGTTGGCGACGATCTCGTCCGGCGTGCCCTCGGTGAGGATGCGGCCGGAATGGACGATGTAGGCCCGGTCGATCAGGCCGAGCGTCTCGCGCACGTTGTGGTCGGTGATGAGCACGCCGATGCCGCGGCCCTTGAGATGCATCACCAGTTCCTGGATGTCGCCGACCGCGATCGGGTCGATGCCCGCGAAGGGTTCGTCGAGCAGCATGAAGGAGGGCGAGGAGGCCAGCGCCCGGGCGATCTCGCAGCGCCGCCGCTCGCCGCCCGAGAGCGCGATCGAGGGCGACTTGCGCAGGCGGGTGATGTTGAACTCCTCCAGCAGCGAATCGAGCTTGCGCTCGCGCGCCTTGCGGTCGGGCTCGACCACCTCGAGCACCGCCCGGATGTTGTCCTCGACGTTGAGGCCGCGGAAGATCGAGGCTTCCTGCGGCAGGTAGCCGATGCCGAGCCGGGCGCGCTGGTACATCGGCAGCCGGGTGATCTCGTGCCCGTCGAGGCTGATCGTCCCGCGATCGGCGGAGACGAGGCCGGTGATCATGTAGAAGATCGTGGTCTTGCCGGCGCCGTTGGGGCCGAGCAGGCCGACCGCCTCGCCGTTGCGCACGGTCAGGCCGGCATCGTGCACGACGGTGCGGGCGCCGTAGCTCTTCTTGAGGCCGGCCACCGCCAGGATGCCGGGCCCGCCGAAGGCCTCGGCGGCGCCGTCCCGCTCCGCCGCGGCCTCGGCCCTGCGCCCGCGGCCGAACAGGCGCCCGAGGCGCGAGACGGGCCGCGGAGCAGGTATGGCCTGGGCTTGCAGGGGCAGGGCGGAGGGAAGGGTCACGGGCTCTCTCGCGAAGGATGCCGTTTTCGGCGCCCCGCCGCGTCGGCCTGATCCGCCCCAGGCGGCCGTGCGGCGGGTGAACGGCGCCGGTTTAGCCGAAGCGGGACCCTGGCCGCAACGCGCTCGGAGTTTCGCCGGGCCATGCCAGGCCTCGCTTCGTGTTCTGGAACACACTGCCCGAATGCGCTTACAAAGTCGTTCATCCGACTCCTCCCGCCCGGACGGCCCGATGCTCCCGCTCCTCGACCTCTGCGCCCGAATCGATGCCGGCCGGCTGACGCCCGAGGGGGCGGTCGGCCTCGTGCGCGAGGCGATCGCGGCCCGCGAGCCGGAGGTCGGCGCCCTGGTCTGCGTCGATCCCGCGCCGGCGATCCCGGCCAAGGGCCCGCTCGCGGGCATCGCCGTCGGGATCAAGGACATCATCGACACCGCCGACCTGCCGACCACCATGGGCTCCCCGATCTACGAGGGCTGGCGCCCGCGCGCCGACGCGCCGGTGGTGGCGCGGCTCAAGAGCCTCGGCGCGGTGCCGCTCGCCAAGACCACCACCACGCCCTTCGCCTTCCTCGACCCCACCGCGACCCGCAATCCCCATCACCCCGGGCACACCCCCGGCGGCTCCTCGGCCGGCTCGGCCGCCGCGGTGGCGGCCGGGATGCTGCCGCTGGCGCTCGGCACCCAGACCGGGGGCTCGATCATCCGCCCGGCGGCGTTCTGCGGCGTCGTCGGGGTCAAGCCGTCGTTCCGGCTGCTGCCGACGGTCGGGGTGAAGTGCTATTCCTGGGCCCTCGACACGCTCGGCCTGTTCGCGGCGGGCGTGGCGGATGCCGCCCACGCCCTGGCGCTCATCGCCGACCGGCCGGCCATCGCGCGGACCGGCGAGGCCGGCGCGCCCCGGATCGGGATCCTGCGCCAGGAGTTCTGCGCCGCCCCCGAACCGGAGGCGGAAGGAGCGCTTGCCCGGGCGGCGCAGGCCGCCGAGCGGGCGGGAGCCGTGATCCGCGACCTGACCCTGCCGGCCCGGTTCGGCGAGGCCTTTGCGGCCCACGGCACGCTCCAGGATTACGAGGCGCGCCAGGCGCTGGCCTGGGAATACGCGGCGCACCGCGACGCCCTGCCGCCGCGCCTGCGCGCCGCCCTCGACGCGGCGCAAGAGATCGAGACCGCAGCTTACGACGATGCGCGCCGCACCGCCCACCATGCCCGCCGCGGCCTCAAGGACGTCTTCTCCGAGGACGGGGTCGACGTGCTCCTGACCTACGCGGCGCCCGGCGCGGCGCCCGCCGGCCTCGACCACACGGGCGATTCGCGCTTCAACCGCCTCTGGACCCTGATGGGCGTGCCCTGCGTCACCCTGCCGGTCGACCGGACGTCCGCCGGCCTGCCGGTCGGCGTGCAGGTGATCGCCCGGTTCGGCGACGACGGGCGGGCGCTGGCGGCGGCGGGGCTGATCGAGCGGGCGTTGCGGGGATAGGGCGGGATCAGGCGGCGGCTGGGATCCGGCCGCCGTCCGCCGCGACTCCCTGCACCTCCCCGATCGGGCAGGGCCGGCCGAACAGGTAGCCCTGCAATTCGTCGCAGCCCGCCTCGCGCAGGACCGCGGCCTGGATCTCGGTCTCGACGCCCTCGGCCAGCACGACCATGCCGAGCGCCTTGCCGAGGCCGATCGTGGCGCGGACGATCGCGGCGCTGCCGTCCTCCTGCCCGAGATCCTGCACGAAGCAGCGGTCGATCTTGATCTTGTCGAAGGGGAAGCGGCGCAGGTAGCTCAAGGACGAATAGCCGGTGCCGAAATCGTCCATCGCGGTGCCGACCCCCAGCGCCCGCAACCGGTGCAGGATCGCGAGCGTGGCCGCGTCGTCCTGGAGCAGCACCGATTCGGTGATCTCCAGTTCGAGCCGGTCCGGCGGCAGGCCGCTCGCCTTGAGCGCGCCCATCACCTCCTCCACGAGCCCGTCGCCGACGAACTGCGCCGGGGAGAGGTTCACCGCCACCTTGATCTCCGCCGGCCAACCGGCGGCGTCGCTGCAGGCCCGGGCCAGCGCCCAGGCGCCGAGCCCGCGGATCTGCCCGGTCGCCTCGGCGATCGGGATGAACTCTCCCGGGCTGACGAACCCCTCGCGCGGGTGGCGCCAGCGCAGCAGCGCCTCGCGGGCGCGCAACGCCGACCCGTCGGCGGCGACGATCGGCTGGTAGTGGAGATCGAGCTGCCCCTCGGCCAGGGCGACGCGCAGGTCGGCACCGAGCTGGCGGCGCCGCTGGAGGTCGGCATCCATCGCCGGGTCGAAGAAGCGCCAGCCGTTCCGCCCCGAGGATTTCGCCTGGTAGAGCGCCACGTCGGCCCGGCGCTGCAGTTCGGCGGTGCTGACCTCGGGCTCCTCCGTCGTCGCGACGCCGATCGAGGTGCCGATGCCGACCTCGTGGCCCTGGACCTCGAAGGGCCGTCGCAGCAGCCGCACGATCCGCTCGGCGAGCGCCGCGATACCGGCCGGGTTCGAGGGCGCGCAGCGGATCACCGCGAACTCGTCGCCGCCCAGGCGTCCGACCAAAGCCGTGGCGCCGACCGCCTCCCGCAGCCGCCGCGCCACGAGGCGAAGCAATTCGTCGCCGACCGGGTGGCCGTAGGTGTCGTTGACCTCCTTGAAGCCGTCGAGGTCGAGGCAGAGCACGCTCACCGCATCGTCGGCGCCGCGCTCCGCCAGCGCCGCGTCGAGGCGCTCCTGCAACTGGGTGCGGTTCGGCAGGCCGGTGAGGGCGTCGTGGCCGGCCATGTGGGCGATGCGCGCCTCGTTGCGGCGGCGCTCGCTCACGTCCTCGTGGGTGCAGATCCAGCCGCCGCCCGGGATCGGCACATGCACGACCGCGATGGCGCGCCCGTCGGTGAGGTCGCAGGTGAAGCTCGCCGGCCCGCCCGTGGCGATACGGCGGCGCGCCGCCGCCACCAGGGCCGCCCGCGTCCCGTCCGCCCCGAGATAGTCGAGGAGGGCTGCGAGCGGCGTTCCCTCCCGGCGCAGGGCCTCCGGCACGGCGTGCAGCGCGGCGTAGCGCGCGTTCATCACGATCAGCCGGTCGTCGCGATCGAACAGGCACAGGCCCTGGGTCATATGGTCGAGGGCGATGCCGAACTTCGCCCGCTGGGCGCCGAGCTTCCGCTCGCCCTGCTCCCGCGCCTCGGCAGCGGAGCGTGCGGCCTCGGCCGCGGCGAGCCGCCCTTGCGCCCGCGCCTGGCGCAGCCCGAGCAGCACCAACCCGGCGATGCCGAGATCGAGGAGCAGGGCGGCCGCGCCGATGATCCACGCCTGCTGGCGCCAGGCCGCGAGGCTCGCCTCCGCGGTGCGGCTGACGCTCAGGAGCATCGGGTAGCGCGTCAGCGTCCGGCTGGCGATGATGCGGTCGCGCCCGTCGACCGGGCTGAGCGCGCGGATCACGCCCTCGGCTCGTTTCTTGAGCGCGACGGGGGAGGCTCCGACTCTCTGGAAGGTCTTGCCGACGGCGCCGTCGTGCTGGGGATGGCGTACGAGGAGCGTCCCGTCGTCGCGGAACAGCGAAATCACGTCATCCCGGATCGGGGCGATCGTCCGGTAGAGTCGTTCGAAGTAGCCGAGTTCGACGGCGCCGAGAACCAGGCCGAGGAAGGATCCGTCCGGGGCGCGAACCTTGCGGGCGATGTAGATCGTCCACACCCCGTCGCCGCGGTTCTGCACCGGCTGGCTGATATAGCGATCGAGCCCGGGATCGGACGCCAGCACCTTGAAGTAGTCCCGGTCGGCGATGTTGACCGTCGGGATCGGCCAGTAGCGACTGAAGTTCAGGAGCTTGCCGTGCCGGTCGATCACCGTGATCGCGTTCGCTTGCGGCAAGCCGGCGATGCGCGTCTTCAACGCGTCGTGCAGCACCTGCTGCGAGGCCAGGACGGAGTAATCCTCGTCGCTGGCGACTCCCGCCGTTCGGAACTCGCCGATCAGGCTGTCCTGGACCAGCTCGATCGATTGCAGCGCCCGGTCGGCCTGGTCGGCCAGCACCGTGGAGAGTCCGACGAGATTGCCCTCCGCCTCGGTGATCGCGTGCCGGTGCAGGCTGCTCACCAAAAGCCCCGAGGAGACCGCGATCACTGCCGCCAGAAGGCCGGCGGACGCGACGACGATCCGGAAGGAACGGCCGCGCGAGGCGCCGGCCGGCGGAGTGTCGATCGTCGGGCCCACGGCTCTCGTCTGGTCGGTGCGGCGAACGCTTCCCTATGTACCGCGGAGCTTTAAGAAGCGATGAAAATCGGCTGGCGGAATCTGCGCGCCGAGGGGGTATGTCTTTGGGTCAATCGCGGTATCGATTTCGGCGATGATGAAAGAATTTCGGTCTTCTTGCCGGGTTCGATCTCCTTGCCGGGAATGCCGCCGGCGGCGCAGATCCGAGATCGATCGACGGGGGAGGTTCGAGGCGTGCGGATCTCGCGGCCGCTCCGGACCGTCTCCGCGCCGGCGCTTCGCTACAGCCCCCCATCCTGCAGCCGGTACCAGGCCACCACCGCCGAGGCGTAGAGCCGGTGCAGCCCGTGCAGCGGCAGCGGGGTGATCGGTGTCGGGGCGATCGGCAGCGCGTCGGCATCGTCCCGGGCGATGAAGGCGGCGATCGCCTGGCCCATCCGGGTCTGGAGCCCGACGCCGCGGCCCTGGCAGCCGATATCGATGAGGAGGCCGGGCGCGGGCGCGTGCAGGTGGGGCAGGTAGTCCCGGGTGACCGCGACCCGTCCGCACCAGCGATGGTCGAAGCCGATGCCGGCGAGCTGCGGGAACAGTTTCGGGACGATCCGCTCCAGATGCGACCAGTCGCCGGACCCCTTGGGCTCGCGGAACGGCCCGCGCCCGCCGAGCAGCAGCCGGCCGGTATGGTCGAGGCGGAAGTAGAGCAGCAGCTTGCGGGTGTCGGAGCAGACCTGGCCCTCGGGCAGCACCGTGCGGCGCAGGTTGTCGGAGAGTGGGGTCGTGGCGACCTGGAACGAGTTCGCCGCGATGATGGTCTGGCGCAAGGACGGCCACAGGTCGCCGGAATAGCCGTTGGTGCACAAGACCACCCGCTCGGTGGTGAGGCTCGGGCCACGTCCCGTCCCGACCGTCCAGGTGCCGCCCTGGCGGGACAGGCCGGTGACGGGGGTATCGGTATGGATGCGTGCGCCGGCCGCCAGCGCCGCTCGTGCGAGCCCGCGGGCATAGGCGAGCGGCTGCACCGCGCCGGCGCGCCCGTCGAGCCAGCCGCCGAGATACCGCTCGGTGCCGAGCAGCCGGTCGGTCTCGGCCTTGTCGAGCAGGCGCACGGGCGCGCCGCGGCGGGACCATTGCTCGGCCCGGCGCTCGGACAGGGCCAGACCCTCGGCGGTATGGGCGCCCTGGATCCAGCCGGTGCGGATGTGGGGCACGTCCATCCGGTGCTTCGCGATGAGGTCGAACACCGCATCCGCCGTCCCGGCCCCGAAGGCGGCGAGGCGCTCGCCGCGCTCTCGCCCGAACATCTGCACCAATTCGTCGGGATCGTGCTTGAGGCCCGGGATCACCTGGCCGCCATTGCGGCCCGAGCCGCCGAAGCCGATCTCGCGCGCCTCCAGCACCACGGGCTTCATGCCGGCTTCCGCGAGGTGGAGCGCCGTCGACAGGCCGCAGAAGCCGGCGCCGATCACGACGACGTCGGCCCGGCCGGATTCGGCGAGCGGCTGCGTCGCGGGGGCGGGCGGGGCGGTGGTGGCCCAGAGGGCCGGCCCTAGGGGGAAGGGTTCGGTCATCGGGTACGCCTCGTCACAGCGGGTTCAGCACGCGCCGCAGGAAGTCCTGGGTGCGGGGCTGCTGCGGGCGGCCCAGCACCTCGCGGGCCGGGCCCTCCTCGACGATCACGCCGCCGTCGAGGAACAGCACCCGGTCGGCGACCTCGCGGGCAAAGCTCATCTCGTGGGTGACGACCATCATGGTCATCCCCTCCTCGGCGAGCCCGCGCATCACGCCCAACACCTCGCCGACGAGTTCCGGGTCGAGGGCCGAGGTCGGTTCGTCGAACAGGATCGCGTCGGGCCGCATGGCGAGCGCCCGGGCGATGGCGACCCGCTGCTGCTGCCCGCCGGAGAGTTGCGGCGGATGCGCCTCCTCCTTGCCGGCGAGACCCACGCGGGCGAGCAGGGCCCGGCCGCGCTCGGTGGCTTGCCCACGGTCCTCGCCCTTCACGAAGATCGGCCCCTCGATGACATTCTCGAGCGCCGTGCGGTGCGGGAACAGGTTGAAGCGCTGGAACACCATCGAGACCTGGACCCGCACGCTCCGGATCGAGCGGTCGGACCGGTCGACCTTGCGGCCGTTCACCGTGATGGTGCCGCCCTCGTAGGATTCGAGCCCGTTGATGCAGCGCAGCACCGTCGACTTGCCCGAGCCCGACGGCCCGATCACGCAGACCACCTCGCCCTTCGAGACCCGGGCGGTGATGCCCTTGAGGACGGGCAGCGCGCCATAGGATTTGCGGACGTCGTCGAGCTCGATCATCGCCGGCCGGCCTGCTGCTTCTCGAAGTGGCGCACGATCAGGATCAGGGGCAGGCTCAGGCCCAAGTACATCAGCGCCACCAGGGTGAACACGCTGGTGTTCTTGAAGGTCGACGAGGCGATGAGCTTGCCCTGGAGCGCCAGCTCGGCCACCGTGATGGTCGAGGCCTGCGACGAATCCTTCAGCATCATGATCATCACGTTGCCGAAGGGCGGCAGGGCGGCGCGGAAGGCCTGCGGCAGCAGCACCCGCCGCATCGTCAGCCCCCAGCCCATGCCAATGGTCTGCGCCGCCTCGACCTGGCCCTTGTCGATCGCCTCGATGGCGGCGCGGAAATTCTCGGCCTGGTAGGCCGAATAGGCCAGCCCGAGCCCGATGATGCCCGCCTGCACCCCCGTGAGGGACACCCCGAAATCCGGCAGCACGAAGTAGATGTAGAACAGCTGCACGATGATCGGGATGCCCCGGATCACGTTGATGAAGCTCGCGGCGAGGAACGACAGGACGGGCACCCCTGAGACCCGCATCATCGCCCAGACGAGGCCGAGCGCGGTCGAGACCACGAGCGAGCCCGCCGTGATCAGGATCGTCAGCCCCACGCCCTGGAGCAGGATCGGCATGAACTCGCGGGCGTCGGACAGGAAACCGGACATGGGACGGTCTCAGCCCGTCAGGACGGGTTCACCGACGGTTGCAGGCCCCACTTCTCCAGGATCTTCGCCAGTTCGCCGTTCTCCTTGATCTTGGCCAGCCCCGCATTGATCTTGGCGAGCAGCGCCGTGTCGTCCTTGCGCACGCCGATGCCGACCGAGCCGACGACCACCGGCTTGTACGAGGCGACGAGGTGGGCGTTGGGGAAGTTGCCGCTCTTGAGGTTGTAGGCGATGATCGGCGCGTCGGCGAAGACCGCCTTGACCCGGCCGGCATTGACGTCCCGCAGCATGTCGGGGAACGTGTCGTAGGCCTTCACCTCGCTGAACTCGCCCGATTTCTTGAGCGCATCGACGAAGGCGGTGCCGACCTGGGCGCCGACGACCTCGCCCTTCAGGTCGGAAAATGCCGTGTAGGCCTTGGTGTCGGCCTTCGGCACCACCAGCCCCTCGCCATAGGCGTAGACCGGCTCCGAGAAGGCGATCACCTCCTTGCGCGGCGCCGTGATGAACATCGCCGCCGAGATCGCGTCGATCTTCCTGGCGTTGAGCGCGGCGATCAGGCTCGAGAACTGGAACGGCTCGATCTGCACCGAGAAGCCGGCCTGCTTGCCGATGGCCGTGATCACGTCCACCATCACGCCCTGGATGGTGTTGGTCTTGGTGTCGAGGAAGGTGAAGGGGACGCCCGTCGGCGTCGAGCCGACCCGGACCGTCTCCTGCGCCAAAGCGGGGCGGGCGAGCGCGCTTCCCGCGAGCAGCACCAGGGCCGCGCCCGCGGCCCGAATCAGACGCCTCGTCATCCTCTGCTCCCCTGACGGTTGTGTGCGGCTCGCCGTCCCACCGCATAAATTTCATTGACATGAACATCAGGCCATAATTCGTTGCATCACGCAATCGAATTTCATGCACATGAAACAGGCGGCAGATCGGCAATCGAACGGGCAGGCAAGCGAGCCGATGGCGGCCGATCTCGCGGTCGGCCGGCGGCTGCGCTCCCTGCGTCAGGAGCGCGGGCTCTCGCTCAAGGCGGTGGCGGCGCTGACCGGGCTGTCGATCGGCTATCTCAGCCAGGTCGAGCGCGGCCTGTCCTCGCCGTCCTTGCGGGTGCTGACGCAGGTCGCGGACCTGTTCGGGGTCGGGCTCGGCGCCCTGTTCGGCGCGCCGGAGCATGCGGCCGCCGACGGGATCGTCACCCGGGCCGGCGAGCGGGCGGCGCTCACGCTGTGGCGCGCCGGCATCACCAAGCAGTTGCTCACGCAAGGCGACGCGGCCCTGAGCCTGTTCCTGATGCAGCTCGCGCCCGGGGCCGGCACCGGCGACGAGCCCCTGGTCCATGACGGCGAGGAGGCCGGGCTGGTGATGGAGGGGGCCCTCGTCCTCACGGTCGAGGGCACGACGGCGGAACTGAGGGCCGGCGACAGCTTCCGCTTCGCTAGCCGGCGCCCGCACCGCTACCGCAACCCGTCCCCCGACCGGATCGCCTTGGTGCTGTGGGTCAATGCCGTGCCGCGGGCCTGAGGCTATGACGGGACAATTATCTTAATTCCGCATCCGCAAGGCCGGTTTCATCTTGCGTCAAGATAACGGTGGGAGGGTATCCGTCGACGGAGCCGGACGGTACCATGACCAAGCGCAGCGAGTGTGGGCAGTGCCGGAGCGGCGAACCGCTACCCTTCACCTTCACGATGGCGTTCCACCCGATCGTCGACCTCGAGAGCGGGAGCGTCTGGGGCTACGAGGCCCTGGTGCGCGGCACCGAGGGGCAGGGTGCGGGCTATATCCTCGGCCAGGTCGACGACGACAACCGCTACCGCTTCGACCAGGCCTGCCGCACCAAGGCGATCGAGCTGGCCGGCGGGCTGTTTCCGGCCGGCGACGTGCGGCTGTCGATCAACTTCCTGCCCAACGCCGTCTACGAGCCGGCGGCCTGCATCCGGGCGACCCTGGAAGCGGCGCGCCGCATCGGGTTCGCCCACCAGCGGATCATGTTCGAGTTCACCGAGAACGAGCGCATGACCGACGTGGCCCATGTCCAGCGCATCATCACCGATTACCGCCAGCGCGGCTTCCTCACCGCGCTCGACGATTTCGGCGCCGGCTATGCCGGCCTCGGCCTCTTGGCGCGGTTCCAGCCCGACCTGATCAAGCTCGACATGGAGCTGATCCGCGGCATCGCCGAATCGCCGGCCCGGCGGGCGATCGTGTCGGGCGTGATCGCCATCGCCCGGGCGCTCGGCGTCGCGGTGATCGCCGAGGGGATCGAGACGCCCGACGAACTCGCGGCGCTCCGCGAGGCCGGCATCACCCTGTTCCAGGGCTATCTCTTCGCTCGGCCCACGGTCGCGGCCCTGCCGGAGCTGAACCTGCCGGGGATGCGGCAGGCGGCGTGAACGCAGTCACCCCTCCAGCAGCACGTCGAGATCGGCCTGGGTCAGCGCGCTCGTCGGGGCGCCCTCGTGGTCGAAGAGGGAATCGGCGAGCGCGCTCTTGCGCGCCTTCAACTCCTCCATCTTCTCCTCGATGCTGCGGGCCGCCACGAGCTTGTGGACGAAGACCGGCTTGTCCTGGCCGATCCGGTGGGCGCGGTCGATCGCTTGCGACTCCACCGCGGGGTTCCACCACGGATCGTACAGGATCACCGTGTCGGCGGCGACGAGGTTGAGCCCGGTGCCGCCGGCCTTCAGGCTGATGAGGAACACCCGCGCCTCGCCGGTCTCGAAGCGCCGGATCGCCCCCTCCCGGTCGCGGGTGCGGCCGGTCAGCTCGGTATAGGCGATGCCTGCCTGCTCCAGCCGCGGCTTGATCAGCGCGAGCATCGCGGTGAATTGGGAGAAGACCAGCACCCGACGCCCCTCGGCCAGGAGCGCGTCGAGCAATTCCTCCAGCCGCTCCAGCTTGGCCGATCCGGCCTCACCTGCCCGGTCGAGCTTCAGGAGGCGCGGGTCGCAGCAGGCCTGGCGCAGCTTGAGCAGGGCGTCGAGGATGACGATCCGGCTGCGCTCCCAGCCCTTGGCGGCGATGGCCTCCCGCACCCTCGTATGCATGGCGAGGCGAATCGACTCGTAGAGGGCGCGCTGGGCCTCGCCCAGCTCGACCTCCTCGGTGATCTCGGTCTTGGGCGGCAGGTCGCTGGCCACCTGCTCCTTGGTCCGCCGCAGCAGGAACGGCTTGATCCGGCGGGCGAGCAGCCGGCTGCGTTCGGCGTCGCCGTGCTTCTCGATCGGCGTGCGCCAGGTCCGGGCAAACGTCTTGCGCTCGCCGAGCAGGCCCGGGCAGGCGAAGGAGAACAGCGACCACAATTCGGCGAGGTTGTTCTCGAGCGGCGTGCCCGAGAGGCAGAACCGGTGCCGGGCCGACAGGCCGTGGATCAGCTGGGTCGTCGTCGCGTCCGGATTCTTGATCGTCTGCGCCTCGTCGAGGATCAGGAGGTGCCAGTCCTGGGCGGAGAGCACCGCCTGGTCGCGGACCACGAGGGGATAGGTCGTCAGCACGAGGTCGTGGCCCTCGATCGCGTCGAAATGCTCGTGCCGGCCCTGGCCGTGCAGCACCAGCACGGAGAGGTCGGGGGCGAAGCGCTCGGCCTCCCGGCGCCAGTTCGCCATCAGGCTCGTCGGGGCGATCACCAGGGCCGGCCGGTCGAGGCGCCTTTGCGCCTTCTCGCAGGCGATCAGCGCCAGGGCCTGCACGGTCTTGCCCAGCCCCATGTCGTCGGCGAGGATGCCGCCGAGGCCGGCATCGCGCAGGAAGGCGAGCCAGGACAGCCCTTCCGCCTGGTAGGGCCTCAAGGATGCGCGAAAGGTGTCCGGCGGTGCGACCTGCGGGATGCCGCCCTCGGCGAGCAGCATCCTTCCCATGGCGCGCAAGGCCTCGCCGCCGCGCCAGGCCAGCATCGCCGCCTCGCTCATCCGCTCCAGGGCCGCGAGCGTCGCGGCATCGACGAGGCCGAGCCGCAGCCGCCCGCCCTCGCCCGAGGCGCCGCCGAGGCTGAGTTCGCGGAGCGCGAGCAGGATCGGCTTCAGCCGCGCGCCCGGCAGGGCCAGGAGCCGCCCGTCGCCGAGCGGCAGCATCACCGGCTCGGGCGAGGCCTCGTCGATCGACTCGATCGTGAAGTCGGGACGCGCCAGCAGCGCGGCGACCGGCTCGGCGAGGGGGATGCGTTCGCCCTCGATCTCCACCCCGAGATCGAGTTCGAGCCAGTCGATTCCGGAACTCTCGTGGATCGCGAACTCGACCGCGGCATCCGGGTGCAGCACCCGGCCGCGAAAAGCCGGATCGGTCACGATCTCGAAGCCTGCGGCCTTCAGGGCCGGCAGCGCGTCGGACTGGAGCGCCGTCCAGGCCTCCTCGCCGCCATCGGGCAGGAAATCCCGGGCATGGGCCTGCGGCAGGTCCATGCGGCGCTCCTGGGCCGGCGACAGGCCGTGGGCGAGAAGCCGCGCCACCGCCCGCCGCTCGGCCGGGCCGTCGCGCTCGACCACGTAGAGCCGGCCGTTCGAAAGCCGCGTCGGCTTGGCCCGCAGGTCGCCGAACGGCACCGTCACCGGGCCGTAGCGGAAGGAGAGGGCGGCGAGGCGCACGGATTCGGGCGGCGGCTTCTCGCCGAGGCCGAAATAGTAAGCGGGCGCCGGCAGCTCGATCTGGGTCAGGCGCAGCACCGGCACCGGCGCCTGGTCGACCACATTCTCCCGCGGCGGTTCCGGCAGGCGCAAGGTCAGGCCCGGCATCTGCCGGGCGAGGGCGGCGTTGAGGGCCGGCGCGGCGGAGGCCGGCACCGGCGGTCCGGCCAGCAGGGCGGCCGCGAGGTGCGGCGGCAACCCGACCTCGATCGGCCCGACCTGCCCGGCTTCAGGGTCGAGATAGGCCGGCGGCTGGGCGGCCAGCGCCAGAACCTGGCTGTCCCCGTTCTCGCCCTCGAGGACGGGCCGAGGCGTCAGCGTCTCCTCGCCCTCGACCCAGGCGAGGTGGCCGGGCCGGGGCGGGCCGGCCGCCAGCGCCGGCCCCAGCACGGTCCCGGACCGGGCCCGGCCGGTGGCCAGCACCTGGTCCAGGATCTCGGCGCCGGCCTGGTCGATCAGGGGATAGGCCGGCGGCCCGTCGCCGTCGGTCTCGCGCATCCGCCCGTTGAGCGACTTGAGGATGCGCCGGTCGGACGGGCGCAGGTACTGGGCCGGGCTCGCCGCATAGGCGATGCTCTGCGGATCGACCGGGCGCGCCTTCGCCGACATCGCCCCGCTCTTCAGGATCCGGGCCTGCATCGGCGCGACGGCGAGCCGGGGTGCGGTGCCGCCGCGGCCGGGCAGGGCCAGGATGACGTAGATCAGGCGCCGGTCGATGTCGGGCGGGAACTCCTCGCTGCCGGTCTTGCGGACCTGGTCGAGGCGCGCCAGCCAGTTCGTCAACTCGGGCGACAGGGTGTCGTCGGTCGCGGAATCCTGGAGCCGGAGCAGGCGGGCCGCCCGCTCCTCGGGGGTTGGCGGCGGGGGTGGTGGCGGCCGCACGGCGGTGCCGTTCAGCGCTGCGAGCAGTACGGCCGCCACGTGCCGGCAATTGAAGCGGTCCCGGCAGGTGCAATCCCCGCGGATCGAGATGCCTTGGGAATCTCGCCCGATGGAGATCGAGACGCTGTACACCGTTCGCCCGCTGCGGCTCTCGACGTCGCCCTCGACGTACTCGTCCCCGTCGGCCTCGATGTCGAGCACCCGGCCCTGCGCCAGGTCGCGGGCGCCGTCGTGGAAGGAGGCGTGGCCGCAGTTGCGCAGGATGTCGCGTTCGGTGAAGGACGGCCTCCTGCGCATCGAAACGGGATCCACCTCCGGCCTGCCCTGCCGGGCCTCCTTGGCGAAGGTAGGAAGCCGGGCCGGTCTTGGGAACCGTTGCGGCCGTCTTGCGGGCGAATCGCCTGTGCGTTTCCCTTGGTCCCGGAACGGACGGCCCCGCCTGCCGTTCCGGGATCAAGGGAATGTGAGGAGTCCACGAGCGCTCATGACCATCGACCCCGCGCGCGACGAGCCCGACAGCCTGTTCCAGCCCGGCCGCACCTGCTGGTGCGTGGCGCGGGCCGAGCGGGTCGCGGTGATGATCGATTCCGCCGAGTATTTCGCCCGGCTGGAGGACGCCTTGCGCCAGGCGCAACGCTCGATCCTGATCGTCGGCTGGGATTTCGACGGGCGCATCCGCCTGCGCCACGAGGCGAGCCCGGAGGAATCTCCGCCCTTGGGCCCGCTCCTGCGCGACCTCGCGGCGCGGCGGCCGGAGCTCGAGGTGCGGGTGCTGGTCTGGAGCGTCGCCACCTTGCACGGGCCGGGCGCGGCTTTGCCGCTGCTGTTCGGGGCCGAGTGGGAGGCGCATCCGCGCGTCGAGGTGCGCCTCGACACCCACCACCCGCTCTACGCCGCCCACCACCAGAAGCTCGTCTGCATCGACGACCGGGTCGCGTTCTGCGGCGGCATCGACCTCACGGTCGGGCGCTGGGATACCCCCGCCCACACGGCCGGCGATCCCTTGCGCACCAATCCCGACGGCGACCTCTACCCGCCGGTGCACGACCTCCAGATGGCGGTGGACGGCGAGGCGGCGGCAAGGCTCGGCGATCTCGCCCGCGCGCGCTGGCGGGCCGCCACCGGCGAGGGGCTGGCGCCGGTAGCGGCCGCCGCTCCGGTCTGGCCTCAGGGACTGGCGCCGCTCGTCACCGACGCGCCCGTCGCCATTGCCCGCACCATGCCGCTCCAGGGCGACGAACCCTCGGTCGAGGAGGCGGCGGCGCTCACCGCCGCGTCGCTCGCGGCGGCCAGGGAGACGATCTACCTCGAGGCGCAGTACCTCACGGCGGATTTCGTCGCCGATGCGCTGGCCGCCCATCTCGCGGCGGAGGCGGGCCCGGAGATCGTGGTGGTGCTGACGCGCCGCTCGCACAACTTCACCGAGCGCGTCGCCATGGGCACGCCGCGCGACCGGGTGCTGCGCCGCCTGCGCGAAATCGACCGCTTCGGCCGTCTCCTCGTGGCCTATCCGGTGGTGCCGGGATCCGAAGGAGATTGCGAGATCGAGGTCCACGCCAAGCTCGTCCTGATCGACGATTCTTTCCTGCGCATCGGCTCCTCGAACCTCAACAACCGCTCCGTCGCCCTCGACACCGAGTGCGACCTCGCGGTCGAGGCCCGCGACCCGGAGGAGCGTGCCGCGCTCCGTCGTTTGCGCGCCCGCCTGGTGGCCGAGCATCTGGGCGTGGCGCCGGAGGTGGCGGAAGAGGCGATCGCGGAATTCGGCCTCGTCGCGGCGATCCGCCGGCACATGGGGGGCCCACGCTCCTTGCGGGTCTGCGAGGTGCCGGAGGAGGAGGGGCTGCTCGACCCGCTCGTCAGCTCCGAGTTGCTGGACCCGGAGCGGCCGTTCGGGACGGCGTAGGGGGGCTTGCGCCCAGCGACGGGTCGCGATTCCGCGGTGTGCGTTCATGCTCGGAGCTTGGTCGGATGCTCCATGTCAATCATCCCACCCTCAACCTCATCCTGAGGTGGGAACGCAGTGAGCCTCGAAGGAGGGATCCAGTGATCCCGGAGAGTTCTGGAGCCCTCCTTCGAGGTTAGTCGATCTTTGATCGACTAACACCTCAGGATGAGGTTGCTGGTGGGATAGAGTATGTTGATCGGTCAAACAGGCTCTGACACATCAGGATGAGGTCGAGGGTCGGGATGGAAAAGAGACCGGCGATTCCGCTCGTGCCAGGCGACAGGGCACGCGGTCATCGCCACGCTCCGGTCACGACGACCGCACGGACGCGACCTCCCGCGCCGCTCCACCCGCATCCCGCCACCGGAACACCGCCTCCGTCACCGCGAAGACGATGAGGCCGAGCGCCAGGGGGCCGAGGAAGTACAGGCACCGGAAGGCGATCAGCGGGCCGATCACGTCGGTCTTCGGCAGGAGGTGGACGACCACGCTCTCGATCACCCCGACGCCGCCGGGCACATGGGTGACGAGCACCGCCGCGTTGGCGATGACGAAGACCGAGGCGACGGCGAGAAAGCCGACATCGGAGACCGCCGCCAGCACCTGGTGCAGGCAGGCCGAGACCAGGGCGAAGTTGACCGCTCCCAAGCCTACCTGCGCCGCCGCGAGGGGAAGCGGCGGCATCTCGATCGACCAGCGCCGGAAGGTCACCGGCTTGCGCCACCAGGCGGCGAGGCCGAGATAGGTCGCGACGCCGCCCGCGCAGGCGAGGCCCGCCGCCAGTACCGCACCCTGGCCGAGGCCCGTCACCTCCCGGGCGAGGCCGGGATGGACCAGCACCGCGACGGCGCCGAGCGCCATCAGGCCGACCGCCACGGTAACGCCGCAGAACAGGACCGCCTTGGCGACGTCCGCGGTCCTGAGGCCCCAGCGGGTGTAGAAGCGGTAGCGGATCGCCCCGCTGCTCAGGCCCGCGAATCCGATGCTGTGGCCGAGCGACAGGCTGATGAAGGCCGCGAGCGCCACCCGGGGATAGGGCAGGGGCTTGCCGGCGGCGCGCAACGCCAGCCAGTCGATCCCGGTGAGGCAGAGATAGCTCGCGGCGGCGAAGCCCCCGGCGGCGGCGAGCCGGCCGGCGGGGAGCGCCCGCACGGAGTCCACGAGTTGCGCCAGGCTGTAGCCCGCGAGCGTCCGGTACAGCAGGTAGCCGCCGAGCGCGACGCTGAGGATCGTCAGGAGGATGGTCCAGAACCGGCGGCGGGCGGACGTCTCGTGTTCGTCTTCGGGTCGTTCTTGGGTTCGGTCTTGAGCCTGCGTCACGCGGGTTCCTCCCGGGGCACGGAGATGCGGGGGCCGAGGGCCGGCGCGAGGTCGAGGTCGGCGACGAGCGGCAGGTGGTCGGAGGCGACCCGGGCGAGCCGGCCGCCGAGCGGGCTGACCTGCCGCACCGCGACGCCGCGGCTGACGAAGACGTGGTCGATGCGCAGGAGCGGCAGGCGGGCCGGGAAGGTCGGCCGCATCCAGACCCGTTTCCCGTGCGCGTCCGGCAGCCGGGCGGCGAGGCGGCGATGGACGTGCGATCCCGGCAGGGCGTTGAAGTCGCCGAGCAGCACCACGGGGTCGCGGCAGGCCGGATCGCCGAGGAAGGCGGGCCCGAGCAGCGCCTCGGCCTGCGCCCGTCGCTCGTGCCGGCCGAGGCCGAAATGCGTCGTGACGACCTGCACCTCGGCGTCGCCGGCGGTGACGGCGACCCAGAGCGCGCCGCGCGGCTCGCAGCCGTCCCGCCCCGGCAGGCCGTTCGCCCGCACCAGCCGGGAGGGGAGGGAGGTCAGGATCGCGTCGCCGTAGAGTTCCTCCCTCACCCGCATTGCCGGATGGAAGTGGGAGCGCATCCCGAGATGGCCGGCGATCACCTCAGCCTGGTCGATCCCGCCGCTGCGGGCGCGGCCGACATCGAGCTCCTGCAACGCCACCACGTCCGGCCGGCAGGCGGCGATCACCGCGGCGATGCGCTCCGGGGCAAGCCGGCCGTCGGCGCCGAGGCAGCGGCGCACGTTGTAGGTGAGGACGCGGAGCAACCGGGGGCCTTTTCACGACGGGACGAACCTCCCTCAACGGCCGAGCCTGGCTGTGGTTCGGAGCCCCCGGGCGCCGTCGGAATGTTAGATCATGAGCGGATCACGCCGCCGGGTGGCGCCTCTCGCTGGGCGGCCCGGAGGCGCAGGCGGTGGTCTAGGGGGATCAGGCGATGGTCGGCACGATCCCGCCCTCGACCCGCAGGCTCGCACCGTTGGTCGCCGCCGCAAGCGGGCTCGCCAGATAGGCCACGAGGCCTGCGATCTCCTCGGGCTCGATCATCCGGGCAAGCAGCGAGAGCGGGCGGTGGACCCGGAAGAACTCCGCCTCCAGTTCGGCCGGCGGGGCGTCCGGGTCCGAGGCGACGCTCTTCAGGAAGTCCACGATGCCCTCCGAGCGGGTCGGGCCGGGCATCACCGCGTTCACCGTCACGCCGGTGCCGCGGGTGCGCTGGGCCAGGCCCCGGGTGATCGTCAGCTGCGCGGTCTTCGACACCGCGTAGTGCAGCATGTCGGGCGGCGGCACGAGGCCGGATTCGCTCGACACGAACACGATCCGCCCGGAATTTTTTTCCAGCATGCCGGGGAAATAGGCCTGGGCCAGCCGCGCGCCCGAGACGACGTTGACCTCGAACAGGCGGTGCCAATCGGCGTCGGTGATCTCCTCGAACGCCTTGGCTTCGTAGATGCCGAGGTTGTTGACCAGGATGTCGACCGCCGGCAAAGCCGCGACCAAAGCCGCCGCGCCGTCCGCGGTCGCCGGATCGGCCAGCACCGTGCGGGGCGCCCGCGCGCCGGGCTCGGCGGCGATCACGGCCGCGGCCGCATCGAGCTTGCCCTGGTTGCGGCCGGGCAGCACCACCTCGGCGCCTTCCGCGGCGAGGCGGCGGGCGATGGCGAGCCCGATGCCCGCGGTGGCGCCGGTGACGAGGGCGATCTTGCCGCCGATCTTCAGGTCCATGGTCGGTCTCCGTCTCTGGAGGTCCCGAGATGACGATGCCGGGGATTGATGACCAGCGCGCGGGCCGGCACGATGATCGTGCATCGGACGCAACAATGGACCGGCGATGGACAACCGCCTCGGCGAGATGGAGGCCTTCGTGCAGGTGGCCCGCCGCGGCAGCTTCGCGGCCGCCGCCAAGGCCCTGCGCTGCACCCCCTCGGCGGTGAGCCGGGCGGTGGCGCGGCTGGAATCACGCCTCGGCGTCGGCCTGATCCGGCGCACCACCCGGGCGATGACCCTGACGCCGGAGGGCGAGACGTACCTCGTCCGCGCGGGCGAGCTGATCGCCGAGTTCGACGCGATCGAGGACGGCTTCGGCCGCGACGCCGCCCAGCCGAGCGGGCTTCTCCGGGTCAACGCCTCGGTGCCGTTCGGTATGAAGGCGATCCTGCCGGTGCTGCCGCGCTTTCTCATCGAGCAGCCGCGGATGCGGGTCGATCTCGCGCTCACCGACGACGTGGTCGATCTCGTCGAGGCACGCGCCGACGTGGCGATCCGCATCGGCCCTCTGCGCGACACGAGTCTGCGGGCGAAGCGTTTAGGCCGCAGCCGCCTCGCGGTGGTGGCGGCTCCCGCCTACCTGGAGCGCTGCGGCACGCCCGCCCATCCGGACGCGCTTGGCCCTCACAACTGCCTCAATTTCAGCTTCCGCCGCTCGCTGGACACCTGGCCGTTCCTGATCGACGGGGCGGTGGTGCAGCGGCCGGTCCACGGCACCTTCTTCGGCAATTCCGGCGAGGTGGTGCGGCTGATGGCGCTCGGCGGCGCCGGGCTTGCCCGTCTCGCCCGCTTCCACGTCGACGAGGACATCGCGGCCGGCCGCCTCGTGCCGGTGCTCGAAGAGTTCAGCCCGGGCGACGCGGAGGACATCCATGCCCTCTATGCCGGGCACGAGCGGCTGTCCTCGCGTATCCGCTGCTTCGTGGATTTCCTCGCGGCGCACGCGGTGGTCCGCGGGTGAGGCCGCCCCGGCAGGCCGGCGCGGTCGGTCCGCGTCGTTTGGACGTGGGGTCTACGAAGTGGGACGTACGAGCATGGAGGACACGGTCACGCTCGGGCACACTCCGGACTTCACCGGAGCGCGCGCCGACCGCGCCCGAACGCGGCGGAGTCTGTTTGTCATCATGTCGTCCTGGTTCTTACGGCTCGTCGCCGCCCTCCTCGGAAAGCTGCCGGGGCGTCCGTCCTCCGATCGCTGCGCCTGCATCCTGCTCGGCGACGGGCGTGGCGTCTCGTGGTCTGGGAACAGCGAGGCGGCCGGCCCGACGCTCAGCGGTCCGACTCCGCCACCTGCGCGGTGATCCACTCCCGGAAGCGGGCGACCTTCGGGGCGTCGTCCTCGGTCGGGGTGACGAGGAAGAAGCTGTAGGGGCTCGCCACCTCGTCGGGGAAGGGCCGGACCAGTCCGGTACCGGTGACGAGATCACCGCCCAGCACCCGTGTGGCGAGGCCGACCCCGCCACCGGCGGTGGCGACCTGCAGGATCATGAAGGTGTGGGTGAAGCGGGGCCCGCGCGAGGCATCGATGCCGGTGACGCCCGCCGCGGCGAGCCACTGCGACCAGTCCACCGCCTCGACGTCGATCGGGTCGTCGTCGTGAAGCAGCGTGTGGCGGGCGAGATCCCCGGGTGAGCGCAGCGGCGGCTCGCCGTCGCGCAGGGCCGGGCTGCAGACCGGGAAGACGACGTCGTGCATCAGGAGGTCGGAGCGCAGGCCCGGATAGCGCCCGCGCCCGTGCCGGATCGCCACGTCCGCGTCGTCGCGGGAAAAGTCCACCAGCCGGTTGTTGGCGACGACCCGCACGTCGAGGTCGGGATTTTGCGTCCGGAAGCTGCTCATGCGCGGGATCAGCCACAGGCTGGCGAAGGAATGGGTGGTGCTCACCGTCAGCACGTGGTCCTGGCCTTGACGCCGCAGCCGGGCGGTCGCCTCGGCGAGCCCGTCCAGCAGCTCGCCGGCGGCGACCGCGAAGCGCTGGCCCGCCGGAGTGAGGACGACGCCGCGGCTCGGCAGGCGGCGAAAGAGGGCGAGGCCGAACCAGCCCTCCAGGATCTTCACCTGTTGCGCCACCGCGCCGGCACTCACCCCGAGCTCGTCCCCGGCCTCGTGGAAGGTGGCGTGGCGCGAGGCGGCCTCGAAGGCCCGCACGGCATTGAGCGGCGGCAGGCGGCGGCGGGGAGTCCGGTCGAGGGCCACGATGCGATCCTCCAAGTGACCCAGATTTCCTGGGGCGACGGACGAGTCGATCTGGTTTGATCGGCGGGCTCCGAAAAGGCAATCTCCCTCCATCAGCAACACCCCGTCCGACTTGGAGAGAGCCATGACGACCCTCGTCGCTGGCCGAGGAAACCTGCGCCTCGTTCCCACCATCCGTGTCGGTGCGCCGCGCCGGCGCTCCGCCGTCTCGCTGCTCCAGCGGCTCGAATTGTGGGCCGACCGCTGGCACGAGCGCCGCGCGCTGCTCGCCTGCCCCGACGAACTGCTGAAGGATGTCGGCCTGTCGCGGGCCGATGCGGCGCGCGAGGCGGGGAAGCCGTTCTGGATCGAGTGAGGTCGCCGTGTGAGGCGCGGGCATTCCCCTCTCCCCGACAGATCCCGGGCTTGCCCGGGATCTGCAAGCGACGGACGAAGTCGGGCAAGCCCGACTTCGTTGCGGGGAGAGGCCTGAGCTCCGGAGGGGCTCAGGGAGCCCGGCAGCGAACCGCAGGTTCGCCGCGAGGGTGAGGGGGTGTTTCCGGAGGCGTCTCCTACGCTTTCCGATTGATCGCTTCGCGATGCGGAAAGCGGCTTCGCTCAGGCGCCGCGCGGCCCGCACAACGCCTCAGCCGAACCCCCTCACGCCCCCTTACGCCACCAACCCCGGATCGATCGCCCGCGGGTGCGCCAGCCAGTGCGGCACCGGCAGGTCGCGGGCGCGCAGGAAATCGGGATCGAACAGCTTCGAGGCGTAGCGGGTGCCGTAATCGCACAGGATCGTCACGATGGTGTGGCCCGGGCCGAGATGGCGGGCGAGCCGGATCGCGCCTGCCACGTTGATCCCCGACGAGCCGCCGAGGCACAGGCCCTCCTCCTCCAGCAGGCCGAAGACCAGCGGCAGTGCTTCCGCGTCGGGGATGCCGAAGGAGATGTCGGGCCGAAAACCCTCGAGGTTGCCGGTGATGCGGCCCTGGCCGATGCCCTCGGTGATCGAGGTGCCCGAGGCCTTGAGCTCGCCGGTGGCGTAGTACGGGTGCAGCGCCGAGCCGTCGGGATCGGCGAGCCCGATCGTCACCCCGGGATGGCGGGCGCGCAACGCCGCCGCGGTGCCGGCAAGCGTGCCGCCGGTGCCGGCCGCGCAGATGAAGCCGTCGACCTTGCCGTCCGTCGCCTCCCAGATCTCGGGCCCCGTCGTGGCGATGTGCGCCTCGCGGTTGGCGAGGTTGTCGAACTGGTCGGCGAAGAAGGCGCCGCCGGGCTCGGTCGCGGCGAGGCGCTCGGCGAGGCGGCCTGCCACCTTCACGTAGTTGTTGGGGTTGGCGAACGGCACCGCCGGCACCTCGACGAGGTCGGCCCCGGCGAGACGCAACGCCTGCTTCTTCTCCGCCGACTGGGTCTCCGGGATCACGATCACCGTGCGATAGCCGCGCGCCGCGCCGACGAGCGCGAGGCCGATGCCGGTATTGCCCGCCGTGCCCTCGACGATGGTGCCGCCCGGCCGCAAGCTGCCGGCGCGTTCGGCCGCCTCGACCATGGACAGGGCGGCGCGGTCCTTGACCGACTGGCCCGGATTCAGGAACTCGGCCTTGCCCAGGATGGTGCAGCCGGTCTCCTCCGAGGCGCGCTTGAGGCGGATCAGCGGCGTGCCGCCAATCGCGGCGAGGATGTCGGAGCGGATCATCGCGAAGGTCATCCGGGGCTGGCGGGCCTTGCGCCCGCGGGGGTGGCGGTGATGCCGTGAATGCGAGTGGGCGGCAAGGAGCGCCTGCCTGGAATACCTCCAAGCCGTGTCGTCCGAGCCGCGTTGACGGGGCTGGCCGCAAATGTCAGCCTTCCTGACTTAATCGGCGTGGTCCCGAGAGGCCGGTGAAACCGGCCCGCACCGCGCGAGGAGGAGAGGAACACGCGATGGGTTCGCCCGCGACCACCCCGTCCCTTCGGCCGGTCAGCCTCGACGACAAGTACGATCTCTCCCGCGATCAGGTCTTCGTCACCGGCACGCAAGCCGTCATCCGGATGCTGCTGATGCAGCAGGCCCGCGACCGGGCGGCGGGGCTCAACACCGCGGGTTTCGTGTCGGGCTATCGCGGCTCGCCGATCGGCGGGCTCGACCAGAACCTGGTGCGGGCCAAGACAGTGCTCGATCGGGCCAACATCGTGTTCCAGCCCGGCCTCAACGAGGAACTGGCCGCCACCGCCATCTGGGGGGCGCAGCAGGCCGAGATGCGGGGCGAAGGCCGCTACGACGGCGTGTTCGGCCTCTGGTACGGCAAGGGCCCGGGCGTCGACCGCTCCGGCGACGTGTTCCGCCATGCCAACATGGCCGGCACCGCGCGCCACGGCGGCGTGCTGGCGCTGATGGGCGACGACCACACGGCGGAATCCTCCACCGTCGCGCACCAGTCGGAGTTCCACTTCGTCGACGTGATGAGCCCGATCCTGAACCCGGCCGGCGTGCAGGAGATCCTGGATTACGGCCTCTACGGCTACGCGATGAGCCGCTATTGCGGCACCTGGGTCGCCTTCAAGTGCGTGAAGGAGAACATCGAATCGACCGCGAGCGTGGATGCGCGCCTCGACCGGGTGAAGATTCACCTGCCCGACGACTTCCTGATGCCGCCGGGCGGGCTCAACATCCGCACGCCGGACGGCATCCTGGAGCAGGAGGCCCGCCTCCAGGACTTCAAGCGCGACGCGATGCTGGCCTTCGTGCGGGCCAACAACCTCAACCGGATCGTGCTCTCAGGGGGCCGCCAGCCGAAGATCGGCATCATCACGGTCGGGAAGTCGTATCTCGACGTGCGCCAGGCGATGGACGACCTCGGCCTCGACGAGGTCAAGGCCAACGACATGGGGGTGCGGCTCTACAAGGTCGCCTGCCCGTGGCCGCTGTCGCGGCGCGAACTGGCGGAGTTCGCCGACGGCCTCGACCTCGTGATGGTGGTCGAGGAGAAGCGATCCTTGATCGAGGTGCAGCTGCGCGAGGAGCTCTACGGGTCGCGCCACCAGCCGGTCTGCATCGGCAAGCGCGACGAGGACGGAAATTCGCTCTTCCCCGTCAAGGGCGCCCTCGATCCCAACGACATCGCGGTGGCGCTCGGTGAGCGGCTGCTGCGCTACCACCGCAACGACGACCTCGCGGCCCGCGTCGCCCGCCTCAAGGGCGCGCAGGAGCGGCTGGCGGCGACCGCCGACATCGCGGCGCGCATCCCGCATTTCTGCGCCGGCTGCCCGCACAATTCCTCGACCAAGGTGCCCGAGGGCATGCGGGCCTATGCCGGCATCGGCTGCCACTACATGGCGCAGTGGATGGACCGCAGCACCGACGGCTTCACCCAGATGGGCGGCGAGGGCGCGAACTGGATCGGCGAGAACGCCTTCTCCAAGCGCGGCCACGTCTTCCAGAATCTCGGCGACGGCACCTACAACCATTCGGGCTCGCTGGCCCTGCGATGGGCCGTCGATACCGGCACCACCATCACCTACAAGATCCTGTTCAACGACGCGGTGGCGATGACCGGCGGCCAGCCGCACGAGGGCGGGCTCACCGTCGACCGCATCGCCGCGCAGGTGCGGGCGGAGGGCGTCGAGCGCATCGCGCTCGTCACCGACGAGCCGGACAAATACCCCTCGACGGTGAGCTGGCCGCACGGGCTGACGATCCACCACCGCGACGAGCTGGACGCGGTCCAGCGGGAACTGGCCGGGGTGCCGGGCGTCTCGGTGATGATCTACGACCAGACCTGCGCCTCCGAGAAACGCCGCCGGCGCAAGCGCAACGCCTATCCCGATCCCGACAAGCGGGTGATCATCAACGAACTCGTCTGCGAAGGCTGCGGCGATTGCTCGGTGCAGTCGAACTGCGTCGCGGTGCAGCCGGTCGAGACCGAGTTCGGCCGCAAGCGCCGCATCGACCAGTCCGGCTGCAACAAGGACTTTTCCTGCGTGAAGGGCTTCTGCCCGTCCTTCGTGACGGTGCATGGGGCGAAGCCCCGCAGCCGGCCGCCCGGTGTCCCGGTGACGACCGACGCGGCGCCGGATGCGGGTCTCCCCGAGCCCGCGATTCCGGAGATCGCCGGCACCTACAACCTGATCGTCACCGGCGTCGGCGGCACCGGCGTGGTGACGATCGGGGCGATCCTCGGCATGGCGGCGCATCTCGAGGGCAAGGGCCTCGGCATGATCGACATGGCCGGCCTCGCCCAGAAGGGCGGGGCGGTGTTCAGCCACGTGCGGCTGGCGAACCGCCAGGAGGACATCCACGCCATCCGGGTCGGGGCGGGCGCGGCCGATCTCGTGCTCGGCTGCGACCTCGTGGTCAGCGGCAACCGCAAGGTGCTGTCGGCGATTGCGAAGGGCCGCACCCACCTCGTCGTCAACACCGCCGAGGTGATGCCGGGCGAGTTCACCCGCCGGCCCGATTTCTCCCTGCCGGCCGAGCGGATCAAGCGGGCGATCCGCGAGGCCGCAGGCGCCGACGCCGCCGATTTCACCGATGCGACGAGCCTCGCGGTCTCGATGCTCGGCAATGCGCTCGCCGCCAACATGTTCATGTTGGGCTACGCCTGGCAGCGCGGGCGGGTGCCGCTGTCGCGGGACGCACTCCTGAAGGCGATCGAGCTCAACCGCGAGGCGGTGGCGATGAACCTCGCCGCCTTCGCCTGGGGGCGGCGCGCGGCGGCTCGACCCGAGACGATGCGGGCGGTCGAGGCCCCCGCCCCGGAGCAGGCGCCGGATCTCGACGGCGTCATCGCCAGGCGCGTCGCCTTCCTCACCGCCTACCAGGATTCGGCTTATGCCGACCGTTACGGAAAGGCCGTGGCGGCCGTGCGGGCTCGCGAAGCCGCGATCGTGCCGGGCCAGTCGGCGCTCGCCGAGGCCGCCGCGCGCTCGCTGTTCCGGCTCATGGCCTACAAGGACGAATACGAGGTCGCGCGGCTCTACACCGACGGCAGCTTCCAGGCGCAAGTTCAGCGCACCTTCGAGGGCGAGACCCTTCGCTACGAGTTCCACCTCGCCCCGCCGCTGCTGGCCCGCCGCGACCCCGCCACCGGCCGGCCGCGCAAGATGACCTTCGGGCCGTGGATGATGAAGGCGTTCGGGGTGCTGGCCCGGATGAAGGCCTTGCGCGGCACCGCCTTCGATCCGTTCGGCTACACGCAGGAGCGGCGCGAGGAGCGGCGGCTGGTGCAGGATTTCGAGGTGCGGATGGCCGAGATCGCCCGCGACCTGACGCCGGCCAACCACGCCACGGCAGTGGGCCTCGCCGGCCTGCCCCAGCGCATCCGCGGCTACGGGCCGGTGAAGGCGAAGAACCTCGCGGCGGTACGGGAGGAGGAGGCGGCGCTGCTGGCACGGTTCCGCAACAAGGACGCCCCGCTCGCGACGGCGGCGGAGTAGGCGCCTTCCTCCTCTCCCCGCGGGCGGGGAGAGGCCCGAGCTCCGAAGGGGCTCGGGGAGCCCGGAGGGCGAGGGTGAGGGGGTGTTTCCGGAGGAGCCTCACTCGTCGAGACCCCCTCACCCTCGCTCCGGCTTTCGCCTCCGCTTGCCGTGTCTCTTGGACAGAGACACGGCCCTCTCCCCGCCCGCGGGGAGAGGGGAAGCCCGCGCCTCTTCTTTTCCCCGGACAGCTTCGCGCCGGGCGGGAAACGCGGGACTCGCGCCCGCCCTGGCTCGGTATTTGCCCCTCTCCTCCGCGTCTGCCACTCCCGGCGCATCCCACCCCACCCGGAGCCCCCGGCATGAAGGACTTTCCCGCCGCCTATCAGGTCAGCGAGGGCTCGGCCCTGTCGGTCGACCGGCCGTTCTACGAGCGGATCGCCGCCGAGACCGGCGGGCGCACCCTGGTCGACGGCTTCACCATCCCGATCCGCTTCGGCCGGGCCTGGAGCGTGCCGGCGGGCCATGTCTTTCGCATCGTCGCGCCGGAGGGGCCGCAGGTCGGCGACCTCAACATCTGGAACCGGCACGATCCGCGCGAGCGGCTCTGGGCGGCGCGGACCCGCCAGCTCCAGGGCGCCCATGTCACGACCTTCGACCGGCTGTGGTCGACCCTGCCGTTCCTGCGCCCGCTCGTCACCATCACGGCCGACAGCTTGAGCCATTACGGCACCGACGAGTATGGCGGCCGGATCCACGATCTCTTGGGAACCCGCTGCGACCCCTATATCAACAAGCTGCTGACCGGCCAGGACTTCCACTTCCACTGCCACTCGAACCTGGTCCGCGCGGTGATGCCGTTCGGCCTGACCGAATTCGACGTGCACGACGTACTCAACGTGTTCCAGGTCACCGGCCTCAACTACGACGACCTGTACTTCATGCGCGACTGCCCGGCGAAAGCCGGCGACTATCTGGAGTTCTTCGCCGAGATCGATTTGCTCTGCGCGCTCTCGACCTGCCCGGGCGGCGATCTCTCGGTGCCGCTCTGGGGGCCCGACGCCCGCGACCCGATCGACGTCTGCCGGCCGCTCGCCGTCGAGGTCTACCGGCTGGACCCGGAACTGACCGAGGGGTGGCAGAGCCCGGCCGTGGCGTCGTATCGCGGCCAGCACGGGCTGCACGCGGAAAAGGGCTGGTGGGACAAGGCCTGAGCATCATTCGCCGAAGTGGTCGCCGGTTCGGCGACAAAGATGATGCAAGAAGGCAAAGCCAAGCAGAGGTGCCCCGTGCAACTTTGCTTAGTGCACCGGGAGCGCCAGGCAGACCGCCACCAGGATCACCGCATAGGCCACCACCCTGAACATCCGGTCGGAGGCGCGGGCAAAGCCGTGCGATCCGATCCAGAGGCCGAACCCGTAGGGCAGGAGCAGCGGCACGGCTTCCGCGAAGCGGGGGCCGGTGAGCACCCCGGTCGCCGTGAACACCACCCCCGAGACCAGGGTCGAGAGGCCGAAATAGGCCATCAGGTTGTCGCGCACCTGGCGCGCCGAGGCGCGCTGGCTGGCGAGCCAGAAGACGGCGAGCGGCATGCCCCCGAGCGCGGCGAATCCGCTCGCCAGCCCCGAGGCGCCCCCCGTCGCGAGCGAGAGCGGCAGCGAGGGATCGCCCTTGTAGCGCCATCCCGAGACCAGGGCGGCGAGCGCCAGCAGGATGGCGCCGGCGGTGATCCAGCGGGTCAGGGTCGGATCGAGATGGGTGAGGAGCTGGACGCCGAGCGGCAGCAGGAGGGTGGAGCCGATGAGGAGCGGCACCACCTCGCGCCAGACCGCCCGCGGGGCGGAACGGGCGCCGAACCACAACGAGAACGGCGCATCGACCACCCAGATCAGCCCCACCGCCGCCGCCGGGCCGACGGCGGCCGCGGCGACCGGCACGAACACCATCGCGAAGCCGAAGCCGGTGAAGCCGCGCACCAGCCCGCCGACGAGGGCGGCGAGGAACAGGGCGGCGGCCCGGGCGTCGAGCGGCAGCAGGGTGGCGAGATCGAGCGACATGACGTCACCACGCGCGCCACGGCTACGATTCGTCAAGGGTCTCGCCGCATGAGTGGTCCGGGCGTGTTCACGGAACGTCCCGTGGTGGCGGCGCAGCCGTTTCCCGGCTAAGATCCGACGCTCTTCGCGCCGGGGCGGTTTTTCGGCATGATGCGGGCGCCGCCTGCACCGGTTGACAAGGAACTTCGAGCGGCGATGAGCGAACCGATCCGCATCCTCGGCATCGATCCGGGCCTGCGCCGCACCGGCTGGGGCCTGATCACCGTCACGGGCACCCGCCTCGCCTTCGTGGCGAGCGGCACCGTGACGTCGAACGGCGATGACGACCTCGCCACCCGCCTGCGCACCCTGCACGAGGGCCTGACCAAGGTGGTCGCGACGCTGTTGCCCGACGAGGCGGCGGTGGAGGAGACCTTCGTCAACAAGGACGCGCAGGCGACCCTGAAGCTCGGCCACGCCCGCGCCGTGGCGCTGCTGGTGCCGGCGCTTGCCGGCCTGCCGGTGGCCGAATACGCCGCCAACCTGGTGAAGAAGACCGTGGTCGGCGCCGGCCATGCCGAGAAGGACCAGGTCGGCGCCATGGTGCGCTTCCTCCTGCCGAAGGCCACCGCCGACACCGCGGATGCGGCGGACGCGCTCGCCATCGCCATCACCCATGCGAGCCACCGGGCGGCGCGGATGCGCACGGCCGCCCATGCCGCCGCGGCCGGGCCGGGGGCGGCGCGGATCGCCCGGGCGGTGGCGCGGGGGTGAGGGGAAGGCCGGCAAGAGCAGTGGACCAGAGGCGATCAAACGACTGAAACCCTCCGCGTCATACGCTTTCCGATGGATCGCTTCGCGATGCGGAAACCGGAATCCCGAACCGCGGATCGTTCGGGAAAAGGCGAATGGCGTTCCGCTCGATCCTCCACGCACCTGAGTTTCTGGATCCCGGGCTCCCGCCTGCGGCGAGCCCCGGGGTGACCCTGTGAGGCGGAGAGGTCGAGTCCGCGCTCGGATCGCTCGACCGACACGGCGCCGTCACCCGGCCGCCGTGCCGGAATGTCCGCTCGGCACCGCGCCCTCGGCTCTCTCCCCGCTTGTCTTAAAAAACGATCGTTCGTATGAATGGGGAAAATCTGGGAGGGCGCCGATGATCCCGAACGCCGCGCGAGCATTCAATTTCGGCCTGGGCGAGACTGCCGAGGCGATCCGCGACAGCGTGCGCGGGTTCGCGCAGGACAGGATCGCGCCACGGGCCGAGGAGATCGACCGCACCAACACCTTCCCGCGCGACCTGTGGCCTGAGATGGGGGCGCTCGGCCTCCACGGCATCACGGTCGAGGAGGAGTACGGAGGGCTCGGCCTCGGCTACCTCGCCCATTGCGTGGCGATGGAGGAGGTGTCGCGGGCCTCGGCCTCGGTCGGCCTGTCGTACGGCGCGCACTCGAACCTGTGCGTCAACCAGATCACCCGCAACGGCTCGGACGCGCAGAAGCGGAAATACCTGCCGAAGCTCATCTCCGGCGAGCATGTGGGCGCGCTCGCGATGTCGGAGCCAGGCGCCGGCTCGGACGTGGTGTCGATGAAGACCCGCGCCGAGAAGCGGGGCGACCGTTACGTCCTGACCGGCTCCAAGATGTGGATCACCAACGGCCCCATCGCCGAGACCCTGGTGGTCTACGCCAAGACCGATCCGGCGGCGGGACCCCGCGGCATCACCGCCTTCCTGGTCGAGAAAGGCATGAAGGGGTTTTCGACCGCCCAGAAGCTCGACAAGCTCGGCATGCGCGGTTCCGATACCTGCGAGCTGGTCTTCGAGGAGTGCGAGATTCCGGAAGAGAACGTGCTCGGAGAGGTCGGCCGCGGCGTCAACGTGCTGATGTCGGGGCTCGACTACGAGCGGGCGGTGCTGGCGGCGGGGCCGCTCGGCATCATGCAGGCCTGCCTCGACGTGGTCGTCCCTTACGTCCACGAGCGCAAGCAGTTCGGCCAGGCGATCGGCGAGTTCCAACTGGTCCAGGGCAAGCTCGCCGACATGTACGTCTCGACCAACGCCGCCAAGGCCTATGTCTACGCGGTGGCGCAGGCCTGCGACCGCGGCGAGACCACCCGCGAGGACGCGGCCGGCGCGATCCTCTACGCCGCCGAGCGGGCGACGCAATGCGCCCTCGACGCGATCCAGCTGCTCGGCGGCAACGGCTACATCAACGACTACCCGACCGGGCGCCTGCTCCGCGACGCCAAGCTCTACGAGATCGGCGCCGGCACCAGCGAGATCCGCCGGATGCTGATCGGCCGCGAGCTCTTCGCCAAGTCCGCCTGAAGGCCTGTTTGAGCTATTGTTCCAGTAATCGACCTCATCCTGAGGTGCCCGCGAAGCGGGCCTCGAAGGAGGCCTCCAGAGATCGCCGCGTCTTCTGGAGGCCTCCTTCGAGGCCCGCTTCGCGGGCACCTCAGGATGAGGAGAGAGGGTGGAGACGCCGAATGATGTTCAGCTCTCGTCAGATCAAGCCGCTCACACAGGCTCCGAGGTTCTGAAGCCGATGCCGGTCATCCCCACCAGCGCCGACCTCACCTCCGGGGCGGCGGAGCAGAACCGTGCCGCCTGGGCCGATCTGCGCGCCACCTTGAAGGCTCAACGCGCCAAGGCCGCCGCCGGCGGGCCGGCGCGGGCCCGCGAGCGCCACGTCGCCCGCGGCAAGCTCCTGCCCCGCGACCGGGTCCTGCGCCTGCTCGATCCGGGCTCGCCCTTCCTGGAGGTCGGGGGGCTCGCCGCCCACGGACTCTACGGCGAGGAGATCCACGCCGCCGGGATCATCACCGGCATCGGCCGGGTCGCCGGCCGCGAGGTGATGGTGGTCTGCAACGACGCCACCATCAAGGGCGGCACCTATTACCCGCTGACGGTGAAGAAGCACCTGCGGGCGCAGGAAATCGCGCTCCAGAACCGGCTGCCCTGCCTCTACCTCGTCGATTCCGGCGGCGCCAACCTGCCGCAACAGACCGAGGTGTTCCCCGACCGCGAGCATTTCGGCCGCATCTTCTACAACCAGGCGCAGATGTCGGCCGCCGGCATCCCGCAGATCGCCTGCGTGATGGGCTCCTGTACCGCCGGCGGCGCCTACGTGCCGGCGATGTCGGACGAGAGCGTGATCGTGCGCCGCCAGGGCACGATCTTCCTCGGCGGTCCGCCGCTCGTGAAGGCCGCGACCGGCGAGGTCGTGAGCGCCGAAGACCTCGGCGGCGCCGACGTGCACGCGCGGCTGTCGGGCGTCGCCGACCATTACGCCACCGACGATGCCCACGCGCTCGCCATCCTGCGCCGTATCGTCGGGGGCCTCAACACCGTCAAGCGGCCGGACCTCGACATCGCGGCCTCCGTCGATCCGGCCTACGCGGCGGGCGATCTCGACGCCCTGGTGCCCACGGACCTGCGCAAGCAGTACGATGCCCGCGAGTTGATCGCCCGCCTCGTCGACGGCTCGGAGTTCGACGAGTTCAAGCGGCTCTACGGCACCACGCTCGTCACCGGCTTTGCCCGGCTCCACGGCATGCCGGTCGGGATCCTCGCCAATAACGGCATCCTGTACTCGGAGAGCGCGCTGAAGGGCGCGCACTTCATCGAATTGTGCTGCCAGCGCCGGATCCCGCTGATCTTCCTCCAGAACATCTCCGGTTTCATGGTCGGGCGCGAGGTCGAGGCCGGGGGCATCGCCAAGAACGGCGCGAAGCTCGTCACGGCGGTCGCCACCGCGGCGGTGCCGAAGCTCACGGTGATCGTCGGCGGCTCCTACGGCGCCGGCAATTACGGCATGTGCGGCCGGGCCTATTCGCCGCGCTTCCTGTTCGCCTGGCCGAATTCGCGCATCTCGGTGATGGGCGCCGAGCAGGCGGCGAGCGTGCTCGCCACCGTGCGGCGCGACAACATCGAGGCCGGTGGCGGCGCCTGGAGCCCGGAGGAGGAGGAGGCGTTCAAGGCCCCGATCCGCGCCGGGTTCGAGGAGGAGGGCTCGCCCTACTACGCCACGGCGCGGCTGTGGGACGACGGCATCATCCTGCCGGAGGAAACGCGCCGGGTGCTCGGCCTGTCGCTCTCGGCCTGCCTCAACGCGCCGGTGCCGGAGACCCGGTTCGGCCTGTTCCGGATGTGAGGACGCCAGAGGACAGTCATGACCATACGCCGTCTCACTTCCGTCCTCGTCGCCAATCGCGGCGAGATCGCCTGCCGGGTGATCCGCACCGCCAAACGCCTCGGCATGCGCACCATCGCAGTCTACTCGGAGGCCGACCGCGACGCCCTCCACGTCGCGCTCGCCGACGAAGCCCGTTGCATCGGCCCGGCGCCCGCGCCCGACTCGTACCTGCGCATCGACCGCATCCTGGAGGCGGCACGGGCGAGCGGCGCCGCGTGCATCCATCCGGGCTACGGCTTCCTGTCGGAGCGGCCGGACTTCGCCGATGCTTGCGCGGAAGCCGGCATCGTCTTCGTCGGCCCGCCCGCTTCCGCCATCCGCGCCATGGGCCTCAAGGATGCGGCGAAGGCCCTCGTCGCCGAGGCCGGCGTGCCGGTGGTGCCGGGCTATCACGGCGCCCGCCAGGACCCGGATTTCCTCGCCGCGGAAGCGGCGGCCATCGGTTACCCCGTCCTCATCAAGGCGGTGGCCGGCGGCGGCGGCAAGGGCATGCGGCGGGTCGAGGGGCCGGCGGACTTCGCCGACGCGCTGGCATCCGCGCAGCGCGAGGCGAGAGGAGCCTTCGGCGATCCGCGGGTGCTGGTCGAGAAATACATCCTCTCGCCGCGCCACGTCGAGATCCAGGTGTTTTGCGATGGCCACGGCAACGCCGTCCACCTGTTCGAGCGCGATTGTTCGCTCCAGCGCCGGCACCAGAAGGTGATCGAGGAGGCGCCCGCCCCCGGCATGCCCGAGGAGGTCCGTGCGGCGATGGGCCGGGCCGCCGTCGAGGCGGCGAAGGCGGTCGGCTATGTCGGCGCCGGCACGGTCGAGTTCATCGCCGACGGCCGCGAGGGCCTGCGACCCGACGGCTTCTGGTTCATGGAGATGAACACCCGGCTCCAGGTCGAGCATCCGGTGACCGAGGCGATCACCGGCCACGACCTCGTCGCGTGGCAGTTCCGCGTGGCCTCCGGCGAGACTTTGCCGGTCGATCAGGCGGGTCTCGCGATCCACGGCCACGCCGTCGAGGCGCGGCTCTATGCCGAGGATCCGGATCACGGCTTCCTGCCCTCGACCGGCCCCTTGCGGGCGCTCCAGCTTCCGGAAGGGGAGGGGATCCGGGTCGATACCGGCGTGCGGGCGGGCGACCGGGTGACGCCGTTCTACGATCCCATGATCGCCAAGGTGATCGCCCACGGCGCCACCCGTACCGAGGCCCTGGACCGGCTGGCGGGGGCGCTCGGCCGCACCCTGGTGGCGGGGCCGAAGACCAACGTCGCCTTCCTCAAGGCGCTCGCCGAGGCGCCGGATTTTCGCGAGGGCCGCTTCGATACCGGCTTCATCGACCGCGACCTCGGTGTCCTGACGGCGCCGAGCCCGCATCGCGACGCCGCGATCCGGGCCGGGATCCGGGCGCTGGTGGCACGGGAGAGTTCTGCGCGCACCGGCTCGCCCTGGGACGCGGTGGACGGGTTCCAGCTCGGCGAGGCCCGGCGCCAGGTGTGGCCGTTCGTGCTCGAAGGCGAGCCGGCCGAAGCCGTGCTGCACTGGGGCCCCTCCGGGCCGAAAGTGGACTATGGCGAAGCCGGTCTCGAGCCCGACGCCGTCACGGTGGTCGACGCGCCGCCCGGCGTGCTGGTGCTGGCCGAGGGCCGCCAGATCGCGCTTCAGCCCCCCGATCCCTTCGCGGTCGATCTCGACCACATCGACCAGGGCGGCACCATCAAGGCGCCGATGCACGGCCGCCTCGTCGCCGTGCTGGTCGCCCCCGGCGACACGGTCGTGCGCGGCCAGCGCCTCGCGGTGGTCGAGGCGATGAAGATGGAGCACGCGCTCACCGCCCCCAGCGACGGCATCGTCGCCGAGGTCGCGGGGCAAGCCGGCCAGCAGGTCGCCGAGGGCGCCCGCCTGATCACCCTGACCACGGAGGACGCCGCGTGAGCACGATTCCGGCTTCGACCCACCCGCGCGGCGGGCTGTACTTCGAGGATTTCGAGGTCGGCGCCACGCTCCGCCATCGCCTCACCCGCACGGTGACGCAGATGGACAACATGCTTTTTTCCAACATGACGCTCAATCCGCAACCGCTCCACATCGACGCGCATTTCTGCGCCACCGAGACGGAGTGGGGCAAACCCCTGATGAACTCGCTGTTCACGCTGGGGCTGATGATCGGCATCTCGGTCAACGACACCACGGTCGGCACCACCATCGGCAATCTCGGCATGACCGAGACCCGCTTCCCCGCGCCGCTCTTCGAGGGCGACACGGTGAGCGTGACGACGGAGGTCGTCGCCAAGCGCGAATCGCGCTCGCGCCCGACCGCCGGCATCGTCGACCTCGTCCACCGCGCCTACAATCAGGACGGCACGCTGGTGGCGGAATGCCGCCGCCAGGCGATGATGCGCAAGCGACCGGTGGCGGAGGCTTGAGACGATGCGCTCGCTGCTGTTCGTCCCCGGCGATTCCCCCCGCAAGCAGGAGAAGGGCCTGGAGGTCGGCGCCGACGCCCTGATCCTCGACCTGGAGGATTCCGTCGCGCTCGCCGAGAAGCCGAAGGCCCGCGAGGTCGCGGCCGGCTTCCTGGCGCGGATGCGGGATCGGGCCACGCGCCCGAAACTCTATGTCCGGGTCAACGCCCTCGATACCGGCCTCACCGAGGACGACCTCGCCGCGGTGATGCCGCACGCCCCCGACGGGATCATGCTGCCGAAGGCCGAGGGGGGCCTGAGCGTGGCGCATCTCGGCGCGCGTCTGGCGGTCCACGAGGCCGAATACGGGTTGGAGGACGGCGCCACCCGCATCCTGCCGATCGCCACCGAGACGGCCCGGGCGGTCTTCGCGCTCCAGAGCCTGCCGGGAGCGAGCCCGCGGCTCTCCGGCATCACCTGGGGGGCGGAGGACCTCTCCGCCGACATCGGCGCCGAGACCAACAGGGCTGAGGACGGTGCCTGGACCGCCCCGTTCGCGCTCGCCCGCAACCTGACCCTGATGGCGGCGGCCGCCTCGGAGGTGGACGCCATCGACACCATCAACGCCCAGTTTCGCGACCTCGACGGCCTGGCGCGCGAGTGCCGGGCGGCGCGCCGCGACGGGTTCGTCGGCAAGATGGCGATCCATCCGGCGCAAGTTTCGGTCATCAACGAGGCCTTCACGCCGACCGAGGCCGCCCTCGCCCAGGCCCGCCAGGTCGTGGCCGCCTTCGCGCAATCGCCGGGGGTCGGCGTGGTCGGGATCGACGGCGAGATGTTCGATCGGCCGCACCTGCGCCGGGCGGAGCGGCTGCTGGCGCGGGTGGGGTGAGGCGGGGAGACCCGCACCGCGCTCGACGCCGTTCTGAAGGAGAGAGGCGTCTAGAGCGCTTCACGATCGCATTGCAATCGCGAAGCTCTCTAGGTCTTTGATCTCGCCGCATTTTCTGCGACGAACCGGTATCCACTTCGTCGGAAAATGCTCTAGACTGATTATGATCATGCAGACCTGATGCAGGATCCGCGTGATCTCGACCGCCTAGGCCTGTGACTCCGTGGCGGTGCCGGCCCTCTCACGGGACTTCGAGCGGGGCGACACTCATCCTGAGGCCGAGACGGTTCAACAGATCGATCACGGCGGTCAGTTGCGGCGCTCCCGCCTGCACCTCGCCGCGAGCGAGGCCGCGGGCCCGTGCGACGGCGTCGAGCGCGCGGGCGACCAGGGCTGGATCGTCCTCGGCGAGCGCGGCGTCGAGATAGGCGGCGATCCGTTCTGGGCTATCGAGGTAGTCCGCCGTATCGTAGGGGGTGAGCAAGACATCGGTCATGGGCGTCACCATCGACATTCAGAGAGAAGCTGCCAAGGCCTTCGCTCGGCGGATATCGCGCGGCGGAGAGGATTTGTCACCGCCGCACGGGAGAATGACCATCTCCTCGCCGCGACGCACGAAATAGACTCCATACCCGGGGCCGCCATGAATGCGCATTTCGCTCACGCCATCGCCAACAGGTGCCACGTCGCCCGGATTCCCGAGTGCCAGCCGAACGATTCTTTTCGCGATCTGAGCGAACGCCGTCGCATCGCGCAGCCTTGAGAACCACGCCGCGAATTCGGAATGCTGCCGTATGCGCGCCATGACGTTGCGACAGTTGCCGCTCTCGGCTTGCCGGGCCTCGGATCGACGGGCAACGACGCCGACGGTACCGTGATCACGAATCCTTCGTTTCAATCGTGACGCACCGCGCGACCAACGCGCGGGCTTCAGGGAGTACGCCGCATATGCCACGCCACGAAGCCCCTCAGACTCCCGAATCCACCCTGTTCGCCCGCCTCCCGGCCGCCCTCGCCGCCGCCCGTCAGGCCCCCGCCTACGCCGCCCACCTCGCAGGCCTCGACCCCGCCGCCGTGACCGACCGGGCGGCGCTCGCCCGCCTGCCGGTCCTGCGCAAGGGCGAGATGCCGGCGCGCCAGCGCGAGGCGCTGCCCTTCGGCGGCTTCGTGCCGGGGGCGGCCGGGGCGTTTCCACGCCTCTTCACCTCGCCCGGACCGATCTTCGAGCCGCAGCGGGCGGGCGAGGACCCGTGGGGCGGGGCCCCGGCGCTCGCCGCCGCGGGGTTCACGGCCGGCGAGGTGGTGCTCAACACCTTCGGCTATCACCTGACGCCGGGCGGCTTCATCTTCGATACCGCCGCCCGGGCGCTGGGCTGCGCGGTGATCCCGGCCGGGCCCGGCAATACCGAGCAGCAGCTCGACCTGATCGAGGCCTACCGCCCGGCGGGCTATGTCGGCACGCCGGACTTCCTCAAGGTGCTGCTCGATGCAGGCCAGAAGGCCGGGCGGGACGTGTCGTCGCTCGTGAAGGCGCTGGTCTCCGGGGCCGCCTTCCCGCCCTCGCTCCAGGCCGAATTCCGGACGCGCGGCATCGCCGCAGCCCAAGCCTACGCCACCGCCGATGTCGGCTTCATCGCCTACGAGACGCCGGGAGAGCCGGGCCTCCTGATCGGTGCCGGGCTGATCCTCGAGATCGTCCGGCCGGGCACCGGCGATCCGGTGCCGGAGGGCGAGGTCGGCGAGATCGTCGTCACGGTGCCCGACCTCGACCGGCCGCTGATCCGCTACGCGCTGGGCGACCTCACGGCGTCCATGCCCGGCGGCCGCATCCGCGGCTGGATGGGCCGGGCCGACCAGGCCGCCAAGGTGAAGGGCATGTTCGTGCGCCCCGAGCAGGTCGCCGAGATCGCCCGCCGCCATCCCGAGCTCGGCCGCCTGCGCCTGGTGGTGACCCGGGCCGACGAGGCCGACGTCATGACCCTGCGGGCCGAGGCCGGGACGACCGAGGCCGCCCTCGCCGAGGCCGTGGCCGAGACCCTGCGGGCGGTGACGAAGCTGCGCGGCACGGTCGCCCTCGTTCCCCCCGGCAGCCTGCCGAACGACGGCAAGGTCATCGCCGACGAGCGGCCGGTGGGCTGAGCGATCCGGGCGGCCCTCGGGCCGGCCGGGTTCCAGGGCCTTCGGTCCTCAGGCCGCCCGGACCTGCGCCAGGAAGCGGTCGACCTCGGCCGAGAGGCGCTCGGACTGGCGCGACAAGTCGGAGGCCGAGACCAGCACCTGGCTCGCCGCGGCGCCGGTCTCCTCCGCCGCCCCTGCCACGCCGGCGATGTTGCCCGTCACCTCGCCGGTGCCGGCGGCGGCCTGCGCGACGTTGCGCACGATCTCCTGGGTCGCCGCGCCTTGCTCCTCCACCGCCGCGGCGATCGAGGTCGCCACCGTCGAGATCTCCTCGATGCGCGCGGTGATCTGGCCGATGGCCCCCGCCGCCTGGCCGGTCGAGGCCTGGATCGTGGCGATCTGGCTGGTGATCTCCTCGGTCGCCTTCGCGGTCTGGCCGGCCAGTTCCTTCACCTCCGCGGCCACCACGGCGAAGCCCCGTCCCGCCGCGCCCGCACGCGCCGCCTCGATCGTGGCGTTGAGCGCGAGCAGGTTGGTTTGGGCGGCGATCGACGAGATCAGCCCGACCACGTCGCCGATCCGGGCCGTGGCTTCGGTCAGCGCCTGGACCTGGCGGGCGGTCTGCCCGGCTTCCGCCACCGCGGCCTTGGCGAGCTGCGCCGAGCCGTCGACCTGGCGGCCGATCTCCTGGACCGAGGCGCCGAGTTCTTCCGCCGCGACCGCGACGGTCTCGACGTTGGCGGAGGCCTGCTCGGCGGCCGCCGCCACGGTGGTGGACTGGGACGCGGTCTGGGTGGCGGTGGCGGTCATGGCCTGGGCGGTGCCGCGCAACTCGCCCGAGGCGGCGGCGACGCCCGCCACCACGCCGGTGATCGAGGCCTCGAAGCCCTGGATCAGGTCGTTGAGCGACGCGGCGCGGCGCATCCGGCGCATCTCCTCGGCCTCGCTCTCGCCGCGCAGGCGCTCGCGCTCGATGGCGTTGTCGCGGAAGACGAGGACGGCACGGGCCATCGCCCCGACCTCGTCGCGCCGCCCGGCCTCCGGCACCGCGAGGTCGGTGCGTCCCTCGGCGAGGGTGCCCATCGTGGCGCGCAGGCGCGCCATCGGCCGCACCACCGAGCGGACGATCAGCAGCGAGGCGCCGCCGAGGACCAGCATGATGAGGAAGCCGGCGACGGCGAGACGCTCGACCTGCTCGACGATCATCGCCCGCAGGTCGCTGACATACTCGCTGACGCCGATATAGATGTCCCACGGCGCGTAGTAGCGGAAGAGGCCGATCTTCGGCACGGGCGCCGCCTGCCCCTCCTGCGCCCAGACGTAGCGGAACGTCGCCACGCCGTCGCGCTTGGCGCGGGGCATGACGTCGGCGACGAAGCGGAAGCCGGTGGGATCGGCCATGCCCATCAGGTTGCGGCCGACCACCTTCGCGGAGGGATGGGCGACCACCGTTCCGGCGGCATCGTTGACGTAGACGTAGTTGTCGCGCCCGTGCCGCATCGCCGCGATATCGGCGAGCGCCGCCTCGCGGGCCGCCGCCTCGGCCATCTCGCCCTTGTCCACCTTCTGCCGGTAGCGCTCGACGATGTTGGCCGCCGCCTCGGTCATGACCGACAGCCGATCGATGCGCTGCGCCATCATCGCGTCGTACTGGTAGGTGAGCGCGATCCCCCCCAGGGCGATCAGGCTCAAGCCTGCGAGCGCGATCAGGAGCGCGAACTTGCGGGGGAGGGTGAGCACGAACATCGAAAGGCCGCTCCGGTTCCGGGTCTCGCCGGACTACCCGTCGAAATAGCCGGGAAAGCGTGAATGGGCGGTATATGCTGTTCGTGTAACAAGCATTCCGGCGGATGATGTTTTTGGCACGCCGCTAAAAAAATCGTCATGGCAGAAGACGAAAAACAACGTGAAATCATGGCGGAATCGAACGTGAAACAAGCAGGGCGCGAGCGCAAATGCGTCGACCATGCCGTTGCGGCAGCGGACGCACGGGACCCGCAAGCATGACGAGGGGGCATCGCCAGCCGAAGACTGGCGATCGACGGCGAGAGATCATCCGTACGGTCGGTCGCCGATCCCCGCGCCTACCCGATCCCCGCCCGGAGCGCCCCGCGCCGCCGCGGCGGCACGGCGACCTCATCGCGGGCGAGCGCCTGCGTCTCGCCTCTGGCGAGCGCCTGCGTCTCGCCTCTGGCGAGCGCCAGCACCATCCCGGTGAAGATCTCCTGCAATCCGTCCGTCGAGAGACGCCCGCCCGGCTTGTACCAGGTGCAGATGCCCGACAGCATCGCCAGGATGGCGAGCGTCGCCATCCGGGTATCGGCCAGGCGGAACTCGCCGGTGGCGCAGCCGTCATCGAGGATGTCGCCGAGCTTGCGCTCGTAGTCGCGCCGCATCGCCACCACGGCGGCGAGGTTGTCCGGCTCGAGGCTGCGCAACTCCGAGTAGCAGATGAACACCTCCTGCGGCCGCTCGACGTGGTAGGCGACGTGGAACGTGGTGAACCGGGTCAGCCGCTGTTCCGCGCTGCCCTCCGCCAGCAAAGCCGCGTCGAGGGCCGCGTGCAGGTCGAGCATGTGGCCGCGGATCAGGTCGAACAGGAATTCCTGCTTGTTGCGAAAGTAGTTGTAGAGCGAGCCCTGCTGGATGCCGACCTCGGCCGCGAGCTGGCGCAGGCTCATCGCGGCGTAGCCGTGGGTGGCGATGAGCCTGAGCCCCGCCCGCCGGATGGATTCTTCGGTCCGCGGTCCCGACGAGCCTGCGATACGCGCCATGCTGGCCCCTAACCCCACCCTCACGGGGCCTGCCGCCCCACGACTTTCGTCGCGCCAGTGTAGCACTTGACGCTCGGAAAAAAACAGTCGAACGTATTTTCAAGGCGGATGACCGGGACGCATACCGGGCATCCGCCACAGGCAGAGCGGCGCCGGACACGAGCGCGGCCGCCATCCCAGGGAGGATCAGGCGTGGCGGAAACCCTCGCGGTTCGCCAGATCTCGTTGCGCTTCGGCGGCGTGAAGGCGCTGACGGATGTCAGCTTCGCGGTCGAGAAGGGCGAGCTGTTCTCGATCATCGGCCCCAACGGCGCCGGCAAGACCTCGATGATCAACTGCATCTCGGGCCGCTACAAGCCGTCTGAGGGCCAGATCTTGCTCGACGGCCGCGACATCACCAAGGCGACGCCGAACCAGCGCCCGAAGCTCGGCATCGGCCGGACCTTCCAGAACCTCGCGCTGTTCCACCACATGACCGTGCTCGACAACATCCTGGTCGGGCGCCACCACCTGATGCGCAACAACTTCGTCACCGGCTCGCTCTACTGGCTGCCGGGGGTGCGGAGCGAGGAACTGGCGCATCGCCGCCGGGTGGAGGAGATCATCGATTTCCTCGATCTCCAGGCCTACCGCAAGGCGCCCGCCGGCACCCTGTCCTACGGCTTGCGCAAGCGGGTGGAACTGGCCCGCGCCATGGCGCTCGAGCCCAAGCTGATCCTCCTCGACGAGCCGATGGCCGGCATGAACCTCGAGGAGAAGGAGGACATGGCCCGCTACATCGTCGATCTCAACGAGGAGTTCGGCATGACGGTCGTGATGATCGAGCACGACATGGGCGTGGTCATGGATATCTCGCACCGGGTGATGGTGCTCGATTTCGGCCGCCGCATCGCCCTCGGGCGACCGGAGGCCGTTCTGGCCGATCCGCACGTGCGAAAAGCCTATCTCGGCGAGGACGACGAGGAGCCCGCAACCCTCGAACCCGCGAGGGCCGCGTCGTGACGACCGATTTCTCTGCCATCGCCCGTGAGGCCGACACCTTCCCCAAGCTCCTGCGCCGCAACGCCGCCGCGCATCCGGGCGAGGTGGCTTTGCGCGAAAAGATCTTCGGGCTGTGGCGCCCGACGACGTGGGGCGAGTACCACGCCCGCACCCGCGCCTTCGCGCTCGGCCTGTCCGATCTCGGGATCGATGGCGGCGACGTGGTCGGGCTCATCGGCGACAACCGGCCCGATTGGGTGGCCGGCGAGATCGCCGCCCACGCGCTCGGCGCCCTGTCGCTCGGCCTCTACCGCGACGCGCTCGAGGACGAGGTCCAGTATCTCCTGGCCTTCGCCGAGGTGAAGGCGGTGATCGCCGAGGACGAGGAGCAGGTCGACAAGCTCCTGAACCTCGCCGATCAGGTGCCGAGCCTGCGCCACATCGTGTTCTGCGATCCCCGCGGGATGCGCAAATACGACGATCCGCGGCTGATCTCGGCCGATGCGCTCGCCGCGAGGGGCGAGGCCCTGCACGACGCCGATCCCGGCCTCTACGACCGGATGGTCGATGCGACCGACGCCGAGGCGGTGGCGATCCTCTGCACCACGTCGGGCACCACGGCGCGGCCGAAGCTCGCCATGCTGAGCGGTGGCCGGGTCCTGCGCCACTGCGCCCGCTACCTCGCCGCCGACCCGAAGGGGCCGCAGGACGATTACGTCTCGGTGCTGCCGCTGCCCTGGATCATGGAGCAGGTCTATGCGCTGGGTCAGGCGCTCCTCTCTCGCATGAAGGTCAACTTCGTCGAGGATGCCGACACGCTCATGCACGACTTCCGGGAGATCGCCCCGACCTTCGTGCTGTTCGCCCCCCGCGTCTGGGAGGCGGTCGCCGCCGACGTGCGCGCCCGGATGATGGACGCGTCCCCTTTCAAGCGCGCCCTCTACGAGCGCGGCATGAGGATGGGCCTCTCTGCCCTCGACAAGGGCACGCGCTCGGGTGCCGCCGAGGCCCTGCTGTTCCGAGCCCTTCGCGATCGCCTCGGCTTCACGCGGCTGACCTCCGCCGCGACCGGCGGCGCGGCGCTCGGCCCCGACACGTTCCGGTTCTTCCGCGCCATGGGCGTGCCGTTGCGCCAGCTCTACGGCCAGACCGAGACGCTCGGCGCCTACACCCTGCACCGGGGGAAGACGGTCGATTTCGACACGGTCGGCGTGCCGTTCGACGACAGCATCGAGATCCGGGTGCTGGATCCCGACCGCAACGGCATCGGCGAGGTGCTGGCGCGCCACGCCAACATGTTCCACGGCTACTACAAGGCCGGCCCCGACACCCCGAGCGACGTGCGCGACGGCTGGATGCATACCGGGGATGCCGGCTACGTCGACAAGAAGGGCGAACTGGTCGTCATCGACCGGATCAAGGACCTCGCCGTCAACATCCACGGCGAGCGCTTCTCGCCGCAATACATCGAGAACAAGCTGAAGTTCTCGCCCTACGTGGCCGAAGCGGTGATCCTCGGCGCCGGGCGCGAGTATCTGGCGGCTCTCGTCTGCATCCGCTACGCCGTGGTGGCGAAGTGGGCCGAGAAGAACCGCATCGCCTTCACCACCTATTCCGACCTCGCCTCGAAGCCGGCGGTGATCGAGCTGATCCGCCGTGAGGTCGAGAAGGTCAACCAGGGCCTCACCGACGTGCAGCGCGTCGCCAAGTTCGTGCTCCTCTACAAGGAGCTCGATGCCGATGACGGCGAATTGACCCGCACCCGCAAGGTCCGCCGCGGCGTCATCAACGAGAAGTACGGAGACCTGATCGACACGATCTATGCCGGGGCGCCGAGCTACCGGGTCGATACGGTGATCCGGTTCCAGGACGGCACGACGCAACGCATCCGCACCACCCTGCCGGTGATCGACCTCACGGCGGCCCCCGCCACCCTCGCCGCCGCCGAATAGGGGCCTTGAGGCCATGAACACCCACCTCCTGCTCCAGCTCGTCGTCAACGGGCTGATCGTCGGCGCCCTCTACGGGGTGGTCGCGATGAGCTTCGTCCTGATCTACAAGGCGAGCCAGGTCGTGAACTTCGCGCAAGGCGAGTTCCTGCTGATCGGCGCCTGGGTGTGCTGGTGGCTGCTCACCACCTACCAGCTGCCATTCCTCGTCGGCATGGGCATCACCTTCGCGTTCATGCTGGTCTTCGGCATCGCGCTCCAAGTGGTGGTGCTGCGGCCGCTGATCGGCGAGCCGATCATCTCGGTCATCATGGTGACGATCGGCCTGTCGATCTTCTTCCAGGCCCTGTGCAAGTGGCTGTTCGGCGTCTTCGCCCAGCCCTTCCCGCCGATCTTCCAGACCCAGTCGGTGTCGTTCCTCGGGCTCGAGATCCAGACCGTCTATCTCATGAGCCTCGGCATCTCCGTCGCCATGATGGCGGGCTTCGCCTGGTTCTTCCAGTATTCGAAGCACGGGCTCGCCATGCGGGCCACCGCCTTCAACCAGCAGGTGGCCCAATCCCTCGGCATCTCGGTCCGCAACGTCTTCGCGATGGCCTGGGCGATCTCGGCGGTGGTGTCGTCGGTCGCCGGCATCGTGGTCGGCATCGTCAACGGCGTCTCGTCGGCCCTGTCGCTCTACGGCATCAAGGTGTTTCCGGCCGTCATCCTCGGCGGGCTCGACTCGGTCGTCGGCGCGGTCATCGGCGGCCTCGTCATCGGGGTGCTGGAGAACGTCGCGCAATATGTCGACGGCCAGTACCTGCACTGGGGCAACCTCTACGAGATCGTTCCCTTCTACGTCCTGGTGGTGATCCTGATGATCAAGCCCTACGGCCTGTTCGGCACCCGCGACATCGAGCGCGTCTGATGGCGACCCAGAGCCTGATCCCCGCCGGCGACTACCGCACCACGTACGCCGCCGACACCACCATCTTCCCGACCGCCGGCAGCCGCTACGCGGTCTGGGCGGGGCTGGCCTTGCTCTGCTGCGCGCCCCTGGTGCTCGACCGCTACTGGCTGAGCCTCCTGATCCAGATCGGCTACTTCGCGGTTGCGGCTCTGGGCCTCAACATCCTGGTCGGCTTCACCGGGCAGATCTCGATCGGGCACGCCGCCTTCTTCGGATTCGGCGCCTTCGCCTCGGCCTGGCTGTCGAACAATTACGGGATTCCCGTCTTCTTCGCGATCCCGCTCGCCGGCGTCATGACCACCGCGGTCGGGTTGATCTTCGGCCTGCCGGCGGCCCGACTCAAAGGGCTCTACCTCGCCATCGCGACGCTCGCCGCGCAATACATCCTCCAGGATTTCTTCGCCCGGGCGAACTGGTTCACCGGGGGCGTGGCCGGCACGGCGGCGGACGCCTTCTCGATCTTCGGGTTCAGTTTCGACACCGACCACCGCTACTTCTACGTGGTGCTGGCCTATCTGGTGCTGACCTTCGTGCTCGCCACCAACCTGATGCGCTCCCGCGACGGCCGGGCGCTGGTGGCGGTGCGCGACCACTACCTCTCGGCGGAGATGATGGGGATCAACCTCACCCGCTACCGCACCCTGTCCTTCGGTCTCTCGGCCTTCTTCGCCGGCATCGGCGGCGCGCTCTACGCGCATTACCTGCAATTCGTCTCGGTCGAGGGGTTCGGCATCCTGCTCTCGATCCAGTTCCTCGGCATGATCATCATCGGGGGCCTCGGCTCGATCATGGGCACGCTGATGGGCACCGCCTTCATGGTGCTGGTGCCGGAGGCCATGGGCTGGATCACCGACGCGGTCCGCGGCTCCGCCCTCGACCGGGCCTTGTCGCTCAAGGACAACCTGTCCTTCCTGCGCGAGATGGCGATCGGTCTGGTGATCGTGCTCTTCCTGATGTTCGAGCCCGACGGGCTCGCCCATCGCTGGCGCCAGATCAAGGCGTACTGGAAGCTCTACCCGTTCTCGCACTAGACCTGTCTTGACCCGGGGCGCCAGCGCCGTGAGCATCCCTCTTATCCCACCCGCGACCTCATCCTGAGGTGCCGCATAGCGGCCTCGAAGGAGGGCTCCAGCAAGCTCCGAGACTTCTGGAGCCCTCCTTCGAGGCTCGCTTCGCTCGCACCTCAGGATGAGGTTGTGGGTGGGATAAGGTGGTCAAACCCGTCCCGCGATTTCTGAATTCACCGACGAGGCTGGCGAACCAGCCCATCCACCGGAGGAAACCAGACCCATGCTTCGCCTGTCCCTCGCCTCGGCTACTGTCCTCGCCCTGGCCGTGCCCGCCCTCGCCGCCGAGATTCCGATCGGCCATCTCGCCGACCAGAGCGGCGCCACCTCGGATGTCGGCGTTCCCTACGCCCAAGGGGTGGCCGATGCCCTCGCCTACGTGAACCGCAAGGGCGGCATCAAGGGCGAGAAGATGAACGTCGAGATGGTCGATTACGGCTACCAGGTGCCGCGTGCCGTCGCGCTCTACAAGAAGTGGACCGGCGGGCGCGACAAGGTCGCGGCGATCCAGGGCTGGGGCACCGCCGACACCGAGGCGCTGTCGGCCTTCGTCACCAAGGACGAGATCCCGTACATCTCCGGCTCCTACGCCGCCCAGGTCAGCGACCCGACCGGCGCCAGCGGCAAGGCCAAGGCCGCGCCCTACAACTTCTTCTACGGCCCGTCCTACTCGGATGCGCTTCGCGCCATGCTGATGTGGGCCGCCGACGACTGGAAGGCCAAGGGCAAGACCGGCAAGCCGAAATACGTCCATATGGGCGGCAACCACCCCTACCCGAACTCGCCCAAGGAAGCCGGCGAGGCGATGGCGAAGGACCTCGGCTTCGAGGTGCTGCCGGCGATCGTCTTCGCGCTGGCACCCGGCGACTACACGGCGCAATGCCTCACCGCCAAGAACGCGGGCGCGAACTACGCCTATCTCGGCAATACCGGCGGCTCGAACATCTCGCTCTTGAAGTCCTGCAAGTCGGTCGGCACCGACATCCAGTTCATGGGCAACGTCTGGGGCATGGACGAGAACGCCGCCAAGGCGGCCGGCGAGGCGGCGAACGGCGTCGTCTTCCCGGTCCGCACCGCGGCGGTAAGCGGCAGCACCGCGCCCGGCATGGCGATGGCGGCCGAGATCTCGAAGGTCTCGGACGCCGCCGGCACCGCCTACCGGCCGGTTCATTACTATACCGGCATCTGCGCCGCCCTCTACATGACCGAGGCGCTGGCCTGGGCCAAGGACAATGGCGGGCTCGCCGGCCCCAACGTCCGCAAGGGCTTCTACCAGAAGAAGGACTGGGTGCCGGCCGGCATGGAGGGCGTCTGCGTTCCCTCGACCTGGTCGCCCACCGACCATCGCGGGATGATGGAGGTGCACATCTACCGCGCCAAGGTCTCGGGTCCCACCGACGGGGCGCTGCCGGACCTGATGAAGGCCGGCACGATCAAGCTTGAGCCGGTCAAAACCGTGACGCTGCCGCGCAAGAGCGAGTGGCAGGGCTGGTGAGGGCCGTCCTCGACAGATGACCCGCCCGTAACCCTCCCCCCTCTGCGGGGGAGGGTGCCCCGCGGATGCGGGGCGGGAGAGGGGGCGACGCTTCCGGATAAAGCGGACCTGTTCTGAAGGGCGCTCCCTGGAATAGCGTCGCGCTGCCCCTCTCCCGGCTCGCATCCACTCGCCACCCTCCCCCGCAGAGGGGGGAGGGTTCGACGTCGCATCTCGCTGACTGAAAGCCATCCGATGTCGCAGGTCACGACCCTGGAGCGCCCGATTCCCGACGCCGCGCAGGCCCCGCTCCTCTCCCTGCGCAACGTCGAGGTGGTCTATGACGACGTGATCCTGGTCCTGCGGGGCCTCAGCCTCGACGTGCCGGCAGGCTCGATCACGGCTTTGCTCGGCGCCAACGGCGCCGGCAAATCCACCACGCTGAAGGCCATCTCGGGGCTCCTGCGCTCGGAGGACGGCGAGGTTACCCGCGGCGAGATCGTGTTCGACGGCGCCCGCATCGACGGCATCGAGCCCGACAGGATCGTGCGCCGCGGCATCTTCCAGGTGATGGAGGGCCGCCGCATCGTCGCCGACATGACGCCGATGGAAAACCTTCGCCTCGGCGCCTTCTCGCGCCGCGACCGCGAGATCGGCCAGGACCTCGAGCGGGTGCTGACCTACTTCCCGCGCCTGAAGGAGCGCACGGGAGCAGCCGGCTACCTCTCGGGCGGCGAGCAGCAGATGCTGGCGATCGGCCGCGCCCTGATGGCCCGGCCCCGCCTGATCCTGATGGACGAGCCGTCGATGGGCCTCTCGCCGCTGCTGGTGAAGGAGGTGTTTTCCATCATCCGCCAGATCAACCAGGATCTCGGCGTCACCATCCTGCTCGTCGAGCAGAATGCCCGCGCCGCCCTGTCGGTCGCGGATCGCGGCTACATCATGGAGCAGGGCAAGGTGGTCCTCGACGGCACCGTCGAGGAACTGCGCACCAACGAGGACGTCAAGGAATTCTATCTCGGCGGCGCCGGCGATCAGCGCAAGAGTTTTCGGAACCTGAAGAGCTTCAAGCGGCGCAAGCGGTGGATTTGAGGCTCTTTATCCGTCCTGCCCGCGACCTCATCTGAGGTGGCGGCGATCGGAGATCGCACACGGTCGCAGATCGACTGACCTCGAAGGAGGGCTCCAGAACTCTCAGCTGTTCCTGGAACCCTCCTTCGAGGCCGCTACGTGGCACCTCAGGATGAGGTTGCGGACGGGACGATCGCGGTTGGCTGACGGGACCGGCTCGAAGCGAGGTGCCTTGGGGGCGCCATCCCCCAACAGCAAGACCGATCAGGACGTTCTCGGCTCCCTCCGTCATGATGACGGCATGGATCGAAAGCCCCTCCCGCTCCCAGTGCGACGGACGGATGCGCCCATCGCAGGAGACGGCCTGACGGCGAGCGTCGTCAGATCCGGCCGGATTCCGCCATCCAGATCCATAGTCGCGCTCCCGGAAACGATCGGTTTCCATCGGTTCTCTGTTCAGTCAGAAACCTCCCGGACATACTCCCCCCATCGACACCGCGCCGCACCGGCCGCCACGATGGAGACGACGATGACGAAGCCCTACAATCGCCTCGACCTCGACCGGGCCGTCGTCCTTCTGGTCGATCACCAGGCCGGCCTGATGTCGCTGGTGCGCGACTTCGATCCCGATCGTTTCAAGAACAACGTGCTGGCGGTCGCCGACCTTGCTGCCTACTTCAAGCTGCCGACCATCCTCACCACCAGCTTCGAGGACGGGCCGAACGGGCCGATCATGCCCGAGCTGAAGGCCAAGTTCCCGGACGCGCCCTTCATCGCCCGGCCCGGGCAGATCAACGCCTGGGACAACCCCGATTTCGTCGCCGCCGTGAAGGCGACGGGGCGCAAGCAGCTCGTCATCGCCGGCGTCGTCACCGAGGTCTGCGTCGCCTTCGTCGCCCTGTCGGCGATCGCGGAGGGCTACGAGGTCTTCGCCGTCACGGACGCGTCGGGCACCTTTAACCCGGTGGTGCGCGACGGGGCCTGGAACCGGATGTCGGCGGCCGGCGTGCAACTGGTCAACTGGTTCGCGGTCGCCTGCGAGCTGCATCGCGACTGGCGCCGGGATGTCGAAGGTCTGGCGACGCTGCTCGGCGACCACATCCCGGATTACCGCAACCTGATGACGAGCTACGCCGCGATGCAGGGTAAGCACGGCGCCTGAACACCCCCGCCCGCGGCGGCTACTCGGCTGCTGCGGGCCTCTTGCGCCGCAGCAACCGCCCGTCGATCGCCACCAGCCCGGCCCCGATCAGCGCCATGCCGAGGAGCTGGCGCGGCACGACCGGCTCGCCGAGCACCAGGGCGCCGAGGACGAGCGCCGAAACCGGGATGAGGAAGGTGACGAGCATCAGGTTGGTCGCCCCGGCGCTCGCCAGCAGGCGGAAGAAGATCACGTAGGCGAGTGCCGTCGAGAGTGCCGCGAGGCCGAGCACCGCGGCCACGGCGGTCGGGGGCGGCGGCGCCAGGGTCCAGGGCCGGTCGACCGCCAGCGCCATCGGCAGGAGCAGCACGGTCGCGGCGGTGACCTGCCCGGCGGCGGCCGAGAGCGGCGGGATACCCATGCGCTTGAACCGCCGGCCGTAGATCCCGGCGAAGGCGTAGGAGAGGGCGGCAAGCAGCACCGCGCCCTGGGCCAGCGCCTCGCCCCCGAGCCCGGTGAGGACCGACGGCCCGACCATCACGGCGACGCCCGTAAGCCCGGCCAGCACGCCGGCGAGGCGGTTCCCCGTCAATCGCTCGTCGTCGGTGAGCCCATGGGCCACCAGGACGCCGAAGAGCGGCGTGGTGGCGTTGAGGATCGCCGCGAGACCGGACGCGATGTGGGTCTGCCCCCAGGCGATGAGGCAGAACGGCACCGCGTTGTTGAGGAAGGCCGCCCCCAGGAAGGCGAGCCAGACCGGGGCGCCCCGCGGCATGGGCAAGCCCCGCACCCGCAGCACCAGGGCGAGGATCACGGCCGCGAGGCCGACGCGCAGGCTCACCAGGGTGAGCGGCGGCAGCGCCCGCAAGGCGACCCCGACGAAGAAGAACGAGCCGCCCCACAGCACCGACAGGCCGAGGAGCAGACCCCATTCCGACGGGGCCATGGGGCGGTTGGCGGCAGGCTGCATCGCGGGCTCTCCGGTGGGGGAGGCCGCACTCTGGCGCGAGGGCGCACCCATCGGCATCCCGTTCCTTGCGCGGCAATCGGCGCCACCGGCCCGGAGCGGCGCCGGGCGAGGGCAGGGCGCCGTCTCGATCAAGATCCGCGGGCGACCTGACCGAGGTGACGGGGCCTCGTATTCGGTGCCGCTGCGGTCCTGCAGCCCCCGGACGATCCTGCCGGCAGCCCCCGCCCGGACCGAGCGACGGCCCGGACGCGATATCGGTGCGCCTCGTCACGACACGTCTTGCGCCGCCGGCCCGGCAGACCTCGCCGGGCGCGCCCGGCCGCTGGCGAATGCCGGAACGGGCCGGCCTTCCTCCTGTCGAGGACCGGATCTCATCGATCGACGATGGATCGTATTGTTTGCCGTTCTGCCTTCGGGGGAGCAAGCACAGAAGGGCGCATATCGGCCCGATAGTACCGTTAACGACTTATTAACCGCGATTGCGCAGCTTTTACGGGTCGCAAGAACAAATATACCCGGGGGCCCTCGAACCAGGAGGAACACAGCATGGCGCCAGCGACCACCCTCGCGGAGGCCGAGCGCAAGCTCGTCATCGAGACGCTCATCCGTTGCCGCGGCAACCGCACCCACGCCGCCAAGATGCTCGGCATCTCGGTCCGCACGGTGCGCAACCGGATCGCCGAATACAGGAGGATCGGCGTCTGCCTGCCGATCTACCGCGACGTCGTCTGGTCCGACTGGCCGGAGGGGGAGTTCTCGCCGGAGGAGGCCGGGATGCTGACGGCGCCGGCGGAGGTGGTTTGAGGGGCGGTCTCCGCCTTGCTCATGCAAAGGCCCGCAGCCTGCAAAGACTCGGGGCCTGATGGCCCACTATCCGTCCCCGAACCCTCCGCGTCATTCCGGCTCCGCTTTCGCGGCCCCGGAATGACGCGGAGGGTGGCAAAATTGGCGAGTGCAGCGACGGCTTAGATCTCCGTCCGCCGCAACAGGTAATCCAGCCCCCCGACCCGGAACCACCGATACCCGTAGCCCTCCATGAGCACGCAGTGGCAGCCGTCGTCATTGGCCAGGCTGCGCTGGCCGGTCAGCAGGTCGATCAGGTTGCGGCCGTCGCCGTCGAGGCCGGTGGCGAAGGTGATCTCCTTCGGCTCGGCCGCGAGGTTGTGCAGGCACAGGACCGCGTTGTTGCGCCAGTCGTAGCGCAGCGCCAGGATGCTCGGGTCGCCGGTCTCGAGGGCGGTGAAATCGCCCCAACCGATCTCCGGCACCTCCTTGCGCATCCGGATGACCCGCTCCATCCAGTTGAGGAGCGATTCCGGCGCGCAGCGCTGCGCCGCCGCGTTGACGTGGGTGAAGGCGTAAGCGCCCTCGTGGATCGGCGGCGATTCCGGGTGATCGCTCAAGGTGAAGCCGCCCTGCGGCTCGTCCGACCATTGCATCGGCGTGCGGGCGCAATCGCGCTCCGGCAGCGAGAGGTCGTCGCCCATGCCGATCTCGTCGCCGTAGCGCAGCACCGGGGTGCCCGGCAGGGTGAACATCAGGCTGTAGGCCAGTTCGATCCGCCGCCGGTCGCCGCCGAGCATCGGTGCCAGCCGTCGGCGGATGCCGCGGCCGTAGAGCTGCATGTCCGGGTCGGGGCCGAATTCCTGGAAGACGGTCTGGCGCTGCTTCTCGGTGAGCCGCCCGAGGTCGAGCTCGTCGTGGTTGCGCAGGAAGACCGCCCATTGCGCCGAGGGCGGCCGGTTCCAGGTCTTCTGCAGCGCCTTCACCAGCGGGCGCGCGTCCGCCGAGGCGAGCGCGTAGAACAAGGCCTGGTTGACCTGGAAGTTGAACATCATGTGCATGCGGTCGGCGTCGTCGCCGAAATAATCGAGGTCCTGGCGCGGCAGCACGTTGGCCTCCGCCAGGATGATCGCGTCGCCCTGGCGCCATTGCAGGAACTCGCGAAACAGCCGCAGCAACTCGAACTGCTCGCGCGGCTCGCCCGAGACCTCCGGCCCCTTCTCGGCGATCACGAACGGCACCGCATCCATCCGGAAGCCCGACACGCCGAGCTGGATCCAGAACCCCATGATCTTCAGGATCTCGGCCTGGACGTGGGGATTGGCGGTGTTGAGATCGGGCTGGAAGTCGTAGAAGCGGTGGAAGTACCAGGCCTTGGCCTCCTTGTCGTAGCTCCAGGTGCTCTTCTGCACGCCGGGGAAGACCATGCCCTCGTGGGCGTTCGCCGGTTTGGTCTTCGACCAGACGTACCAGTCGCGGGTGCGGGCATTCGGGTCGGAGCGGGCGGCCTTGAACCACGGATGCTGGTCGGAGGTGTGGTTGACCACGAGGTCGATCAGCACCCGCATGCCGCGCTGCTTGGCGGCGTGGGTGAAGGCGACGAAATCGCCGAGCGTGCCGTAGCGCGGATCGACGCCGTAATAATCGGCCACGTCGTAGCCGTGGTCGCGCCCCGGCGAGGGCTGGAACGGGTGCAGCCAGATCGCCGTCACCCCGAGGCCGAGCAGATAATCGAGGCGCCGTTCCAGTCCCTCGAAATCGCCGATGCCGTCGCCGTTGGCATCCATGAAGGAGCCGACCGAGAGGCAGTAGATCACCGCGTTCTTGTACCAGAGGTCCTCGATCACCGCGGTTCTCCTCACGCCTCGTCGATTGTGGCTCGACTGGACAACTAGGGCAGGCGCAGCCCGAGCGTAGCCTTGGCGTCGACTTGGCGCCGGCTTAGGCAGAATGGCGCCGCGACGGGCATCCGCGGTGGCGAAACGTGGGCAGACGGCCCCGAAATCCGGCGCTTGCCCACAAAATGAGCCCGGGAGCACGGGAACCTTTTCAAAAAATTCCTTGGCACGAGCTTTGCGGATCGCTGCCCGGCCGCATCGGCCCAGGGAGACGATGACGATGACGTGGAAGGGTTGGCTCTCGCGCGCTGCGGTTGCGGGCGGCGTGGCACTCGGCACGCTGGCGAGCACGGCCGCCTCGGCGCAGGAGACCATCAAGGTCGGCATCCTGCACTCGCTCTCGGGCACGATGGCGATCTCCGAGACAACGCTCAAAGACGCCATGCTGATGCTCATCGACGAGCAGAACAAGAAGGGCGGCGTGCTCGGCAAGAAGCTCGAGGCGGTGGTGGTCGATCCGGCCTCGAACTGGCCGCTCTTCGCCGAGAAGGCCCGCGAGCTGATCGCCAAGGACAAGGTCTCGGCGGTGTTCGGCTGCTGGACCAGCGTGTCGCGCAAGTCCGTGCTGCCGGTGTTCAAGGAACTCAACAACATCCTGTTCTACCCCGTCCAGTACGAGGGCGAGGAGAGCGAGCGCAACGTGTTCTATACCGGTGCGGCGCCGAACCAGCAGGCGATCCCGGCGGTCGACTACCTGATGTCGGAGGATGGCGGCGGCACCAAGCGCTGGGTGCTGGAGGGGACGGACTACGTCTACCCGCGCACCACCAACAAGATCCTCGAAGCCTACCTCAAGTCCAAGGGGGTGAAGGACGAGGACATCATGATCAACTACACCCCGTTCGGCTTCTCGGACTGGCAGACGGAGGTGTCGAAGATCAAGGCGTTCGGCTCCGCCGGCAAGAAGACCGCGGTGGTCTCGACCGTCAACGGCGACGCCAACGTGCCGTTCTACAAGGAGCTCGGCAACCAGGGCATCAAGGCCACCGACATCCCGGTGATGGCCTTCTCGGTCGGCGAGGAGGAATTGGCCGGCATCGACGCCAAGCCGCTCGTCGGCCACCTCGCCGCGTGGAACTACTTCGAGTCGATCAAGACGCCGGAGAACGAGGCGTTCATCAAGCAGTGGCAGGCGTTCAAGAAGAACCCCAAGGCCGTCACCAACGACCCGATGGAGGCGAGCTACATCGGCTTCAACATGTGGGTGAAGGCGGTCGAGAAGGCCGGCAGCACCGATCCCGACAAGGTGATCGACGCGCTGCCCGGCATCGAGCAGGCGAACCTCACCGGCGGCACCGCCAAGATGCTGCCGAACCACCACATCACCAAGCCCGTCTTCATCGGCGAGATCGAGGCCTCCGGCCAGTTCGACGTGGTGTGGAAGACCAAGGACCTCATCCCCGGTGAGGCCTGGTCGAAGCAGCTCGAGGGCTCGAAGGACCTCGAGGCCGATTGGGTGAAGCTCAAGTGCGGCAACTACAACACCCAGACGAAGAAGTGCGGCGGCGCGTGAGCGCATGACCATCGGCGAGCGCCCAGGCGCTCGCCCATCTAACGCGGGACTCCTCCCCCGGGACGGGCCAGCGGACACACACTTCGCCCATTAAGCCCACGCCGGTGTAAGTGCGCGCTCTTCCCCTCCCCCCTGTGGGGAGGGGCTAGGGGTGGGGGTAGTGCAGATGGCACCCCTCAGCTCTACGCGGCACCACCCCCACGCGGGATCTTCGATCCCCCTTACCCCTCCCCACAGGGGGGAGGGGAGGCGCGTGACTTTGAAGGGTAGAAGCTCTCAGGCGAGATGTGTCTCTGCGTTGGCCCGCACGGGAGTGGGAATACGCCACATCATTTTGGACCCCCCTGCATGCGCCGCTGCCTCGTCCTTCTCCTCGCTGCCTGGTGCGCCGCCTGGGCCTTCGCGGCCGCGGCGCAGACCGGGGCCGACGCCGCCTATTCCCGGCTCGCCAGCGACAGCTATTCCGACATTGATGCCGGCGTCGCGGGCCTCGCCACCAGCGGCGATCCGAAGGCCGGGCCGGTGCTGCGGGCGCTGGCCGACAGCCGCCTGCTCTATCGCCCGGACGACAAGGCACTCGCCATCAAGGACGGCGCGGCCCTCGCCGATGCCCGCACCGGCGCCGCGGTGAGTCCCGACGGCTTCAAGCCCGTCCGCGTCAACAACCGGGTGCGGCGCGTGATCGATGCGGCGCTCGGTACCCTGAACCTGCTCGCCCCCGACGCCGCCACCCGCCGCAACGCCGCCGATGCGGTGTTCAAGGCCCGCGACGCCGCCGCGCTCCCGGCCCTCGATGCGGCGCTCGCCCGCGAATCCGACGCGGGCGTGAAGCGCAGCCTGCAGGAGGCCCGCGCCGCCGCGCTCCTGGCGAAGTCCGGCGCGCCCGAGATCGACCGGCTCGCCGCCGTCGACACCATCCAGGCCCGCGGTGATTCGGAGGCGCTCGGCATCCTGCGCGGCCTCGCGACCGATCCCGCCCAGAGCGTGCGCGACGCCGCCGCCCGCGGCGTGTCCAGCATCGAGACCCGCCAGGCGCTGATGGCGAACGTCCAGAACGCCTGGTACGGCGTGTCGCTGGGCTCGGTGCTGCTGCTCGCGGCCATCGGCCTTGCCATCACCTTCGGGGTGATGGGCATCATCAACATGGCGCACGGCGAGATGGTGATGCTCGGCGCCTACACCACCTACCTGGTGCAGGAGCTGATCCGCCAGAAGGCCCCTGGCCTGTTCGACTGGTCGCTGCCGATCGCGATCCCGCTCGCCTTCCTGGCCGCCGGCGCCGTCGGCATCCTGATCGAGCGGACCGTCATCCGCCACCTCTACGGCCGGCCGCTCGAGACCCTGCTCGCCACCTGGGGCATCAGCCTGATCCTGCAGCAGGCGGTGCGCTCGGTCTTCGGCCCGACCAACCGCGAGGTCGGCGCACCCTCCTACATGTCGGGCGCCTTCGACCTGTTCGGCCTCTCGATCACCTGGGGCCGGCTGTGGATCGTGGTCTTCGCGATGGCCGTGTTCGTCGCCCTCAACCTGATCCTGAAGGCGACCTCGTTCGGCCTGAAGACCCGCGCCGTCACCCAGAACCGCCGCATGGCCGCCGCGATGGGCATCCGCACGCCCTGGATCGACGCCTTCACGTTCGGCCTCGGCTCCGGCATCGCGGGCGTGGCCGGCGTGGCACTCTCGCAGATCGACAACGTCTCGCCGAATCTCGGCCAGGGCTACATCATCGATTCGTTCCTGGTCGTGGTCTTCGGCGGCGTCGGCAACCTGTGGGGCACGCTGGTGGCCGCGCTCACGCTCGGCGTCGCCAACAAGTTCCTCGAGCCCTATGCCGGCGCGGTGCTCGGCAAGATCCTGCTCCTCGTCTTCATCATCCTGTTCATCCAGAAGCGGCCGCGCGGCCTGTTCGCGCTCAAGGGCCGGGCGGTGGAGGCCTGACCATGCTGCTCTCCCGCATCGACAAGCCCGGCTGGATCTTCCTCGCCATCCTGACGGCGGCCTGCCTCGTGGTGCCGGCCCTCAACCTCCTCACCGCGCCGGGCTCCGCCCTGCACGTCCCGACCTACGCCGTCTCGCTGATGGGCAAGTACCTCGCCTACGCGATCCTGGCCCTCAGCCTCGATCTCGTCTGGGGCTATTGCGGCATCCTCTCGCTCGGCCACGGCGCGTTCTTCGCGCTCGGCGGCTACGCGATGGGCATGTACCTGATGCGCCAGATCGGCCCGCGCGGCGTCTATGGCAACCCGATCCTGCCCGACTTCATGGTCTTCCTGAACTACAAGTCCCTGCCCTGGTACTGGCACGGCTTCGATTGGTTTCCCTTCGCCGCCGTGATGGTGCTGCTGGTGCCGGGCCTCCTCGCCTTCGTGTTCGGCTGGCTCGCCTTCCGCTCGCGTGTGACCGGCGTCTACCTGTCGATCATCACCCAGGCGATGACCTTCGCGCTGATGCTCGCCTTCTTCCGCAACGACATGGGCCTGGGGGGCAACAACGGGCTGACCGACTTCAAGGACATTCTGGGCTTCAACGTCCAGGCGCAGGGCACCCGCGTCGTCCTGTTCGTCCTCACCGCCGTGGCACTGGCGCTCGCCTACCTCGTCGCCCGCTTCATGACGACCTCGGCCTTCGGCAAGGTGCTGGTGGCGATCCGGGACGCCGAGTCCCGCACCCGGTTCCTCGGCTACCGCACGGCGCATTACAAGGTGCTCGCCTTCACCGTCTCCGCCATGATGGCGGGGGTGGCCGGCGCCCTCTACGTGCCGCAGGTCGGCATCATCAACCCGTCCGAATTCGCCCCCGCCAACTCGATCGAGGCGGTGATCTGGGTCGCGGTGGGCGGCCGCGGCACCCTCGTCGGCGCGGCCCTCGGCGCGGTCCTGGTCAACTACGCCAAGACGCTGCTCACCGGCGCCATGCCGGATGCCTGGCTGTTCGCCCTCGGCGCCCTCTTCGTCGTCGTCACCCTGTACCTGCCCAAGGGCATCCTCGGCACCCTCGCCGAGCGCCTCGGGGCGCGGCGGGCCAAGGTGAGCACGGACATTCCCCCCGCCCTGGCCGAGGAGGGCCGCGGATCATGAGCGCGGCGATCGCCCTTCCCCCCTCCGACCCGGTTCACGAGAAGCGCCTCACCCAGGCCCTGCTCTACGTCGACGACATCAAGGTCACGTTCGACGGCTACCGGGCCCTGCGCGGCCTGTCCCTGACCCTGATGCCCGGCGAGATGCGGGCGATCATCGGTCCGAACGGCGCCGGCAAGACCACGATGATGGACTGCATCACCGGCAAGACCCGGCCCGATACCGGCCAGGTGATCTATGACGGCGTCCACGACCTGACCCGGATGGACGAGGCGGCCATCGCCGAACTCGGCATCGGCCGCAAGTTCCAGAAGCCGACGGTGTTCGAGAGCCAGTCGGTCGCCGACAACGTCCTGCTGGCGCTGAAAGGACCCCGCGCCGCGACCGCCTCCTTGTTCGGCTGGCGCAACCGGGTCGAGCGGGCGCAGATCGACGCCATCCTGGAGACGGTGGGGCTCACCGCCCACCGGGCCCGGCCGGCGGCCGACCTCTCGCACGGCCAGAAGCAGTGGCTGGAGATCGGCATGCTGCTCGCCCAGGACCCCAAGCTCCTCCTCGTCGACGAGCCGGTGGCCGGCATGACCGATGCCGAGACCGAGGCGACCGCGACGCTCCTGCGCCGCATCGCGAAAGACCACGCGGTCATCGTGGTCGAGCACGACATGCATTTCGTGCGGGCGCTGCAATGCCGCGTCACCTGCCTGCACGAGGGCGCGGTGCTCGCCGAAGGCTCGATCGATTCCGTCTCGGCCGACCCGCGGGTGGTCGAGGTCTATCTCGGCCGCTGAGGATCTTTTTCAGTCATGCTCTCCGTCGAGACCATCGATCTCCATTACGGCGCGGCGCAGGCCCTGCGCGGCGTCTCGCTGAGCGCCGAACCCGGCAAGGTCACGGCCGTGCTCGGCCGCAACGGCGTCGGCAAGACCTCGCTGATGCGCGCCATCGTCGGCCAGCAGCCGGTGTCGAAGGGCGCGGTCAGGCTCGACGGCCGCGACATCAGCCGGCTCGCGCCCTACGACCGCGCCCGCCAGGGCATCGCCTTCGTGCCGCAGGGACGCGAGATCTTCCCGCTCCTCACCGTCAAGGAGAACCTGGAAACGGGTTTTGCGCCCTGCAAGCGCGCCGACCGCTACGTGCCGAGCGAGGTCTACGACCTCTTCCCGGTCCTCAAGGACATGCTGGGCCGGCGCGGCGGCGACCTCTCGGGCGGCCAGCAGCAGCAGCTCGCCATCGGCCGCGCCCTGGTGACCCGCCCCCGCGTCCTCGTCCTCGACGAGCCGACCGAGGGCATCCAGCCCTCGATCATCAAGGATATCGGCCGGGCGATCGACTACCTGCGGGGCAAGGGCGACATGGCGATCGTGCTCGTCGAGCAATATTTCGAATGGGCCCGCGATTTGTGCGACACCTACGCGGTGATGGATCGCGGCCAGGTGGTCGAGGCCGGGCCGCGCTCGGGCATGGTCGAGGCGCAGGTCAGGCGGTGGCTGTCGGTGTGAGGGCGGCGGCCTGAGAAGGCCCATGACAATGATGACGGGATCGAGGCTTCATCCTGTCGTCATGTCTTGAAGGGTTACAACGACCGAGGCTCGGCCTTCAGGCGCATCGGGCTCGTATTTGCCGCCGGCACGTCGTCTCCGGCCTCCAAGTCGACCTGGAAATGCCGAGCACTGGCGTCGATGAGACGGCGGAGAATACCTGAGGCAAGGTCGAATTTATCGTCAGGAATCGTCGCAGGCAACCTGCCGCCCGTCTTCGGGTAGCGGAACGCAGTGGCGTAGGTCTTGAGGTAGCCCAGCCCCTGCATCGCGGTCCGGAGAGGATGGTTCTCGGGAAGCCGGTCGGCCAGACGGTCGAGGATGTGGACATCCTTGATCTGGACGTGTTCGCCTTCCGAGGTAAGCAGGGCGAGAAGCAGCTTCTCTGTCGCTTGCTCCAGATGGTAGGCGTCGTTCCTGCTTCTGCAGCCGTGCAGGACGATTGCGTCCTTCAGGTCGCGGTCCGCGAGCCTGAGATGGTTGGCGATGTGAAGACTAGCGGCTGAAGACACGGACGGCATGCCCGGCAATGTCCCGCGTCCGCGAATTGGCAACGGCCAGGTCCGATAGGAACTCGCTCTTGAGAGAGCACAGCACGTCCGCGTAGACGCCCGAGCCCCTTTGGGTCTCGTAACCGAGGAGAGGGTCGAGCAGGCGCTCGTCGGCATCGTCGGGCAGAACCACGAGGATGTCCCAGTCGCTGTCGGGTCCCGCCGTGCCCTTCGCGCGGCTGCCGAACAGCAGCACGTCCTCGGGGGCGTAGACGGCCTCGATCCGCTCCAGGAGTGTCTTCAGCACGGGATACTCGCCCGTGGCGGGCACGAGTTCCGCCACGGATGCCGGAAGCGCCATGATCTGATCCTCCGGGCCGCGATCTTAGCAAGGGCTCGGCATCTCGTCATCCTGACGCGAGGTAGAGGGCGCGGAGCCGGCTCGTCTGCGGCGCTCCTCGGCCGTGACGGGCGCAGACCACCTTGCATTCCGCCCCCACCCGGATTATCTCCTCTTCATCAGTTCTGTTCGTGGCCGATGAGGCTGCGGTGCGGGAGTGGGTCCCCCCGGGGCCCGCTCTTTTTTATTGCCGCAAGCCTCCCCGGGCGCGAGCCGAACGCCAGATTGCCTTCCCTCACGGGACCGCGCCACGGCTTTTCGATCCATGACCGACGCCCCAGACCATGACCCGGCCGAGAAGCGCCTCATCACCGAGACCGGCATCGCCGCGCGCGTCGCGCAGATCATCGAGCCCGCCATCGAGGGCCTCGGCTTCCGCCTCGTGCGGGTGAAGGTGTCCAGCCAGAACGGCTGCACGGTGCAGATCATGGCCGAGCGGCCGGACGGCACCATGTCGGTCGACGAGTGCGAGACCGTCAGCCGCACGATCTCGCCGATCCTCGACGTCGACGATCCGATCGGCGGCGCCTACTACCTCGAGATCTCCTCGCCGGGCATCGACAGGCCGCTGGTCCGGGCCGGCGATTTCGCCCGCTGGGCCGGCTACGAGGCCAAGGTCGAGCTGGCGATGCCGATGGATGGCCGCAAGCGCTTCCGCGGCATCATCCGGGCGCCGCAAGGAGACACGGTCCGCATCGAGCTGCCCGACGTGAAGGAGGGCCTGCCGTCCTCCTACGACATCCCGTTGCGCGACATCGGCGAGGCCCACCTCGTCCTCACCGACGCCCTGGTGCGCGAATCCCTGCGGCGCGGCTCGGCCCCGCCGCAGGACGACGAGGAGGATGACGAGGACGAGGGCGCGAGCCCCTCCGTCAGCCACTAGAAACCGCCCCAGACCCGTAAACGAACGAGAAACCAGGAAGGACTGATCCGATGGCCGTCGTCAGCGCCAACAGGCTCGAACTCCTCCAGATCGCCGAGGCGGTCGCCCGCGAGAAGGTGATCGACCGCTCCATCGTGATCGGCGCCATGGAGGAGGCGATCGCCAAGGCCGCCCGCTCGCGCTACGGCGCCGAGACCGACGTCCATGCCGAGATCGATCCCCGCACCGGCGCGCTGCGCCTGTCGCGCCACCTCCTGGTGGTGGACGAGGTCGAGAACGATTCCCGCGAGATCGACCTGCCGTCGGCGCGGCGCCACAATCCGGCCGCCCAGGTCGGCGACGTGATCTCCGACACCCTGCCGCCGTTCGATTTCGGCCGCGTCGCCGCCCAGTCGGCCAAGCAGGTCATCGTCCAGAAGGTCCGTGAGGCCGAGCGCGAGCGCCAGTACGACGAGTACAAGGACCGTATCGGCGAGGTCGTCAACGGCCTGGTCAAGCGCGTCGAGTACGGCAACGTCATCGTCGATCTCGGCCGCGGCGAGGGCATCGTGCGCCGCGACGAGTCGATCCCGCGCGAGACCTTCCGCCCCGGCGACCGTATCCGCGCCTACCTGTTCGACGTCCGCCACGAGGTGCGCGGGCCGCAGATCTTCCTCTCGCGCTCGCATCCGCAGTTCATGGCCAAGCTCTTCGGCCAGGAAGTGCCGGAGATCTACGACGGCATCGTCGAGGTGAAGGCGGTCGCCCGCGATCCGGGCTCGCGCGCCAAGATCGCGGTGATCTCGCGCGATTCCTCGATCGATCCGGTCGGCGCCTGCGTGGGCATGCGTGGAAGCCGCGTCCAGGCGGTGGTCGGCGAGCTGCAGGGCGAGAAGATCGACATCATCCCGTGGTCGCAGGACCAGGCGACCTTCATCGTCAACGCGCTCCAGCCGGCGGAAGTCGTCAAGGTGGTGCTCGACGAGGAGGCCGACCGCATCGAGGTCGTGGTGCCCGACGACCAGCTGTCGCTCGCCATCGGCCGGCGCGGCCAGAACGTCCGGCTCGCCTCCCAGCTCACCGGCTGGGACATCGACATCCTGACCGAGGCCGAGGAATCGGAGCGCCGGCAGAAGGAGTTCGTCGAGCGCACCAACACCTTCATGCAGGCCCTCGACGTCGACGAGACCGTCGGCCAGCTGCTGGCCGCGGAAGGCTTCCGCTCCGTCGAGGAGATCGCCTATGTCGAGCCGACGGAACTCGCCAACATCCAGGGCCTCGACGAGGAGACCGGCGCCGAGATCCAGGCCCGCGCGCTCGATTACCTCAACCGCATCGAGGCCGAGAACGACGCCCGCCGGATCGAGCTCGGCGTCGCCGACGAACTGCGCGACATCGACGGCATCACCACCCCGATGATGGTCGCCCTCGGCGAGAACGACGTGAAGAGCGTCGAGGATCTTGCCGGCTGCGCCACCGACGACCTCGTCGGCTACACCGAGGGCCGCGGGCCCGAGGCGGTGCGTCATGCCGGCTACCTCGACGGGTTCGAGGTCTCCCGCGCCGAGGCCGAGGCGATGATCATGGCCGCCCGCGTCCATGCCGGCTGGGTCGAGGCGCCCCCGGTCGAGGAGACGCAGGAGGAAGACGAGGGCCAGGAAGAAGGTCAGGACGACGAGGCTCAGGGTCCGGACGGCGCGGATTCCGCGGCGGAGCACGCCGAGGGTGAGGAGTCCGAGACCGTGCCGGTCGAGGAGGACGCCGCCGCGACCGCCGAGCGGCAGCCGACCTGAGGCGCGTAAGGAGCGATGGACCCGACCATGCAGGATGACGCTCACGACGCGGATGCGCTGCCGCCGGACGTCCTCGACGCCGGCGCCGGTCGCGGCCGTGCCAACGCGGAGCGCACCTGCCTGGTCACGCGGCAGGCGGGCAGGCCGGATCGGATGATCCGCTTCGTGCTCGGCCCCGACAACCAGGTGGTGCCCGACCTGCGTGCCCGGCTCCCCGGCCGCGGCGCGTGGGTCACCGCGACCCGGGCCATGGTGCAGGAAGCGGCCAAGAAGCGCCTGTTCCAGCGCGCCTTCCGGCAGAAGGACGCCCGCGTCGCCCCCGATCTCGCCGATGTGATCGAGGCGGGGTTGCGCGACGACCTGCGCCAGGGTTTCTCGCTCGCCAACAAGGCGGGCTGCGTCGTCACCGGCTTCACCAAGGTGGAGAGCGCGGTGGACAGCGAGACCGGGGTCAAGGCCCTGGTGCATGCCAGCGATGCAGCCCCGGACGGGCGCCGCAAGCTCGCCCAGGCATTGCGAAGGCGCTACGGCGATGCCATATCGCGAATCCCGGTCGTTGATGACCTGTCCGGTGAAGAATTGGACATGGCCTTGGGCCGGGATCATGTGATACACGCTGCCCTCGTCGCGGGAGCCGGCACGACCGGCTTGCTCGCGCGTTGGCGTCGGCTCCACGTCTTCCGCGGCGGGACGGCGACGTCGGGACGCACCGGAACGGAGCCCCCAGGCTCCGACGCGGCGCTCCCGGACGCTGTCCAGGATGGTGGAACATCGCTGCGGACCGGCCCCCCGGAGGCCGGTGGTTGAGTGAATCGAATGGGATCGGCCCGATTGGCGGGTGCGCTCCCGGGAACACGATGGGAGGCGGCCGCCGGGAGGCCGGGTCCCGGGACGGACGAGAACCCCCAGGGTCTGAACTGAATGAGTGAGACGAAGAATCCGGGCGACAAGACGTTGCATACCGGTCCCTCCAAGACGCTGTCGATGAAGCGTCCGGTCGAGCAGGGGACGGTGCGCCAGAGCTTCTCCCATGGCCGCTCGAAGGCGGTCGTGGTCGAGACGGTGAAACGTCGCCCCGGCGGCGCGCCGGCTCCGGCCGCGCCGAAGGATGCCGCGCCGAACCAGGCGCGCTCCGCTCCCCAGGGGCAGGGCCGTCCGGGCGGGTCGCGTCAGGACCGCCCGGCCGCCTCGCGGTCCGGCGTCGTGCTGCGCACCCTGAGCGATCAGGAGCAGAGCGCCCGCATGGCCGCCCTCGTCGACGCCAAGCGTCGCGAGGAGGAGGACCGCCGCCGCGCTGCCGAGGAGGCCCAGCGCCGTGCCGAGCGCGAGGCTGCCGAGATCCGTGAGCGCGAGGCTGCCGAGGCCCGCAAGCACGAGGAAGAGGAGCGCCGCCGCCAGGAGGACGCGCGCAAGCGCCGCGCCGCCGAGGAGGCCGAGCGCCGCGCCCACGACGATGCGGCCCGCGCGGCCGCTGCTGCCGCTTCCGCTCCGGCCGCCCCCGATGCATCGGCTCCGGCGGCTGCGCCCGCCGTCGCCGCTGCTCCGCGTCCGGCGGCGCCTGCCGCTGCCCGTCCGGCCGCCGCGGGTGCGGCCCGCCCGGCAACTCCGGCCGGCGCCCGGCCTGCCGCGGCCGCGGGCGCTCGTCCCGCCGCGGCGGCAGGGGCTCGTCCGGCCGCCGCCGGTGCCCGTCCGGCTGCCCCCGCCGGTGCGCGTCCCGTGGTGCCCGCCGGCACCCGTCCGGCGACCCCGAGCACCGGGATCACCCGTCCGAGCGCCCCGGCCGAGCCGCGCCGCACGCTGACGGCCGATGCCCGCAAGCCGCGCGACCTGAACTTCATGGCCCGCCCGGCGCCGAAGCCCGAGCCCGAGCCCGCCAAGCCCGAGCCGGCGGCGGCGAAGGCCGCGACGACGGCCAAGACCGCCACGGGTGCCGCCGGCGCGGCGCGCCCCGCCACCGGTCGTCCGGCCGCGGCGGAGGAGGAGGCCGAGACCAAGCGGGTCATCCGCCGTCCCGGCATGCCGCTCAAGGTCATCACCCCGCCCAAGACGCCGAAGTCCCCGGGCGGCGACCGCAACCGCGGCCGCCTGACCATCGCGACCGCGACCTCGGGCGAGGACGAGCGCACCCGTTCGCTCGCCTCGTTCCGCCGCCGCAACCAGCGCCTGACCGGCCACCGCCAGGTGGAGCAGAAGGAGAAGCTGGCCCGCGAGGTGGTCATCCCGGAGACGATCACCATCCAGGAGCTCGCCAACCGGATGAGCGAGCGGGCGGTCGACGTCATCCGCATGCTGATGAAGCAGGGCCAGATCCACAAGATCACCGACGTGATCGACTCGGATTCGGCGCAGCTCATCGCCGAGGAGCTCGGCCACACCGTGCGCCGCGTCGCGGAGTCGGATGTCGAGGAAGGCCTGTTCGACGAGGCCGATACCGACGACGACACCCAGCCGCGCCCGCCGGTCGTGACCATCATGGGCCACGTCGACCACGGCAAGACCTCGCTGCTCGATGCGATCCGCAACGCCAACGTCGTCTCCGGCGAGGCGGGCGGCATCACGCAGCATATCGGTGCCTACCAGGTGACCTCGCCGTCCGGCGGCAAGATCACCTTCATCGACACCCCCGGCCACGCCGCCTTCACCTCGATGCGCGCCCGCGGCGCCCGGGTGACGGACATCGTGGTGCTGGTGGTGGCGGCCGATGACGGCGTCATGCCCCAGACGATCGAGGCGATCTCCCACGCCAAGGCGGCCGAGGTGCCCCTGATCGTGGCGATCAACAAGATTGACAAGCCCGACGCGAACCCGCAGCGGGTCCGCACCGAGCTGCTGCAGCACGACATCCAGGTCGAGTCGATGGGTGGCGAGACCCTCGAATTCGAGGTCTCGGCCAAGACCCGGGACGGTCTCGACGAGCTCTTGGAGGGTCTCGCCCTCCAGGCCGAAATCCTGGATCTGCGCGCCAACCCCGATCGTTCGGCGGAAGGCACCGTGATCGAGGCCAAGCTCGATCGCGGCCGCGGCCCGGTGGCGACGGTCCTCGTCGAGCGCGGCACCCTGCGCACCGGCGACATCATCGTGGCGGGCGCCGAGTGGGGCCGCGTGCGCGCCCTCGTCGACGATGCCGGCCGCAACGCCAAGGAAGCGGCCCCGTCGGTTCCCGTCGAGGTGCTGGGCTTCAACGGCACGCCGGAGGCGGGCGACCGCGTCGCGGTGGTCGAGAACGAAGCCCGGGCCCGCGAGGTCACCGAGTACCGGGCCCGCGTGAAGCGCGAGCGCGCGGCGGCCACCGGCAGCGGTGCCGGCCGGACGCTGATGGACATGATGCGCGACCTCAAGGAGGGCGCCGGCCGCAAGGAGTTCCCGCTCGTCATCAAGGGCGACGTGCAGGGCTCGGTCGAGGCCATCGCCGGCTCGCTCGAGAAGCTCGGCAACGACGAGGTGGCGGCCCGCATCCTGCACACGGGTGTCGGCGGCATCACCGAGTCGGACATCACCCTGGCCCAGGCCTCGGGTGCGGTCGTGGTCGGCTTCAACGTCCGCGCCCACAAGGAGGCGAGAGAGGCCGCCGAGCGGGCTGGCGTCGAGATCCGCTACTACAACATCATCTACGACCTCGTGGATGACGTGAAGGCGGCGATGTCGGGCCTGCTGCCGCCGACGCTCCGCGAGGAGCGCCTGGGCGAGGCGCGCATCCTCGAGATCTTCAACGTCTCGAAGGTGGGCAAGATCGCCGGTTGCCGGGTCGAGGACGGAAGGGTCGAGCGCGGCGCCCATGTTCGCCTCATCCGCGACAACGTGGTGGTGCACGAGGGCAAGCTCTCGCAGCTCAAGCGCTTCAAGGACGACGCCAAGGAAGTGGCGGCGGGCCAGGAATGCGGCATGGCCTTCGAGAACTACCAGGACATGCGTCCCCGCGACGTCATCGAGTGCTACATCGTGCACGAGGAGCGTCGCACGCTCTGACGCGAACCCCGCTGCCATCGGCCGTCCGCCGTCGTGGCGGCGGCCAACGAAAGACACCGCGAGCCCGGGACGCCAGCGTCCCGGGCTCGTCGGTTCATGAGACGACAGCCGCGAGGGCCTGACGGCCGAGAAGGCCAGACCCGGATGACCGCCCCGCGGCCCGGTCCGAGCCCGGAGAGACGATGGTGCGCAAACCCCAGGAATCCGCAGGCCCCTCGCAGCGCCAGCAGCGCGTGGCCGAACTCGTGCGGCACGCCCTCGCCGAGGTGTTGAGCCGCGGCGACATCCAGGATCCGGTGCTGAGCCAGCACGTGATCACGGTACCGGAGGTCCGGATGTCGCCGGACCTCAAGCTCGCCACCGCCTACGTCATGCCGCTCGGCGGCCAGGACGAGCGCCCGGTGATCGAGGCGCTGGAGCGCAACAAGAAGGTGCTGCGCCAGGAGGTGGCCCGCCGGGTGGCGCTGAAATTCGCCCCCGACCTGCGCTTCCGCCGCGACGAGACCTTCGATGAAGCCGCGCGCATCGACGCGCTCCTGCGCAGCGACAAGGTCCAGCGCGACCTCGGATCCGACGAGGACTCGGAGGACTAGGCATCCCCGGCCGAATCGGTCACCGGTTCGGCGACGACCGCGAGGCGAAGCCGGTCGGCCGGGCGAAAACCCGCGATGCGGCGTTCGACCCGCACAGGCGCCCGGGCCGGTGAACCGGCCCACGGGTGGCGACTTGGGACATCACAGGATTGGCAGGGACGACAAGCGGGCGGCACGTCCCGCGGCGACCGCCGTTCGAGAACGGATATACAGATGACGATGCACGAGGATCAGCCCGCAGAGCCCGGGCCGCAGGCGACCCGCCCCGCCCGCGACGACGCTCCGCGCGATGGCCAGCGCCAGGATGGTCAGCGCCCCGAGGGCCAGCGTCAGGACCGCCCGCGGCACGACCGGCCGCGCGGCCGCGGCCGCCCGCCGGGCGACAGGCCCAAGCGCCGCGAGATCAGCGGCTGGGTGATCCTCGACAAGGGCGTCGGCATGACCTCGACCCACGCGGTCGCGGCGGTGAAGCGCGCTCTCAACGCCAAGAAGGCGGGCCATGCCGGCACTCTCGACCCGCTGGCCTCCGGCATCCTGCCGATCGCGCTCGGCGAGGCGACCAAGACCGTTCCCTTCGTGATGGACGGCCGCAAGGCCTACGTCTTCTCGGTCACCTGGGGCGTCGAGACCGATACCGACGACGCCGAAGGCCGCCCGGTCGCGACCTCAGACGAGCGTCCGACGCAAGGCGAGGTCGAGGCGATGCTGCCGCGTTTCGTCGGGGCGATCGAGCAGGTGCCGCCGCGCTACTCGGCGATCAAGATCCAGGGCGAGCGCGCCTACGATCTCGCCCGCGACGGCGAGGTGGTCGAGCTGGTTGCCCGCCCGGTGCAGATCGACCGGCTGGCGATCGTGGCGCACACGCCCGAGCGCACGGTGATCGAGGCCGAGTGCGGCAAGGGCACCTATGTGCGGGCCATCGCCCGCGACCTCGGCCGTGCGCTCGGCTGCTACGGCCACGTCTCGGCTCTGCGCCGCACCCGCGTCGGCCCCTTCGCCGAGGACCAGTCCTGCACCATCGGGGCGCTGGAGGCTGCCGAGGCCGAGGCCAATGCCGCGGTGCTCCGCCCGGTCGAGACGGCGCTCGACGCCGTGCCGCACGTCCCGGTCTCCCGCGACATGGCGATGCGGCTGATGCGCGGCCAGCCGGTGATCCTGCGTGGGCGCGACGCCCCGACCGAGGGCAAGGCCTACGCGACCTGCGGCGGCGTGCTGGTGGCGGTCGGCGATGTCGAGCGCGGCGAACTCGTGCCGCACCGGGTGTTCCACCTCGGCGGCACCGCCCCGCGCAACGGCTGAGAGGGGGCAGGGCGATGACCGACGGGTTCGAGGCCGATCCGCGGGTATTGTGGAGCGAGGACGTCCTGCGCTACCGCGACACCGACGCCAACGGCCACGTCAACAACGCGGTCTTCGCCGCCTTCTGCGAGAGCGGCCGGGTGCAGTTCTTCGCCCACCACCTGACCCCGCTGCTCACGCCCGACACCTTCTTCGTCATCGCCCGCTTCGTCATCGATTACCGGGCCGAGCTGCACTATCCGGGCCGGGTCCGCACCGCGACCTGGCTCGCCCGCACCGGCCGCACCTCGCTGGGTTTTCGCCATCGGATCCTCACCGGCGACGTCGTGGCGGGCGAGGCGGAGTCGATCTGCGTGCTGATGGCCAAGGACACCCGCCGGCCGTCGCCGCTCGGCGCGGCCGGCGAGGCGGCTGCGCGGCTGGTGGTCGAGGCGCCGGCGGGGTGAGGCGGGATGGGCCTGGGGCTGGCTCGCCGCATCACCTGTCAAAGCCCGTTCGTTTCGCCCAACACAATTCACACCCTCCTCGTCATTCCGGGCTCCGCTGCGCGGCCCCGGAATGACTCGGTGGGTTTCAGATCTGTAGAGGTTCATCGCACAGGATCTCAGTGCGATGTCCGGGGAGCGAGGGCGGCTAACCGCGCTCGTTCCGCCCCAGCGGTCACGGCCCGTTCGCCTCCGGCGCCCCGGCGCCCTGGCGGCGCGCCTCGTCCTCGGCCTTGCGGCGGGCCGCTTCCGCCGCCCGCGCCTCGTCTGCCGCGCGAGCCGCTTCGGCCGCCCGGGCTGCTCGGGCCGCCTCGGCCGCCCTGGCCGCTTCCGCCGCGCGCGCAGCCTCCGCGGCCCTGGCCGCTTCTTCCGCCCTCTGCCTGGCCTGTCGGGCTTCCTCGGCCGCCCGCGCCGCTTCCGCCGCGCGCGCGGCCTCCGCGGCCCTCACCGCCTCCTCCGCCCGCTGCCTGGCCTGCCTGGCCTCCTCGATCGCCCGGGCGCGGTCCATCTCCAGGCGGCTGCGGCGGCGGGCGAGTTCGTTGCGGTCGGCCTCGACGGTCTCGATCTTGTCCAGTTCGCGTTGAAGCACGACCGCTGCCAGCAGGTTGCCGAGCGGGACGACGTCGAGCTCGCGCTGCGGCCGGGCGAGGGGGCCGACGAGGGCGAGGCCGAGGGTCGGCGCAGGCGCCGTCCAGGCCCGGGGCGTCGCGGTGGCGGTGAGCGTACCGCGGGCGTCGAGGCGCCAGGTCTTCGCATCGACCTGCACCAGGCCGGCCCAGGTGGCGGGACCGAGATCGAGGGTGAGGCTCCCGGTCCGTAAAATGCCGCCGACCACCGAGGCCGGCACCGAAACGGGCCCCGCCAGCACCAGCGGCCCGCGGTCGAATTCCTCCGACACCACCCGCTCGACGCGGCCGGCCCGCAGCGGGTCCTCCTCGGCCAGCAACCGGGTCAGGGCACGCTGCACCGAAGCGGGGTCGAGGGTGGGGAGCGTCAGCCCGGCGAGTTCCAGAGCGCCGCTGCCGGCGAGGTTGCCGACGAGCGCCGCCGGGCTGTCCCCCGCCGCGCCGAGGCGCAGGCGCAAGGTGACCTGGCCCCGCAAGGCGTCGCCGCCGGTGAGCGCCGGAAGGGCTGCCGCCGTCAGGCTGCCCTCCGCCGACAAGGTCGCTTGGGCGCCCTGGCGTGCCAGGGTGGCGTGACCGGCAAGCCGCCCGCCCGCGAGGCCGGCGGCGAAGTCGCGGAAGGAGAGGCCGTCGGACCCGAGCCCGAGGTCGAACCGCGCCCAGTCCGCCGCGAGGCCGCGGCCGAGATCGAGCCGCCGCACGGTCATGGCGACCTGACCGGTGGCCGGTAGGGCCGGGACGGAGCCGAAGCGGGCGGCGGACCAGGAATCCGGGCCCGCCGGCGCCGCTCCGGGATTCAGCATCAGTGCTCCGGCGAGCCACGGCAGGGACAGCCGTTCGAGCGAGACGCTGCCGGCGATCTCGCCGCCGGCCGGGCGGGTCAGCGTCGCGTCCACCGCCGACCCGGCGATCGTGCCGGTGGCGACGAGGCGCGGCACGTCGCCGGCGCGGCCGAAGCCGAGGCTGAGCCGGGCCGGGACCGGGTCCGGCAGGGCGGGGCCGCCGCCGAGGAGGCCGGCGACCGGCCGCAGATCGGGCGCGGCGAGGGTGAGCGCCCCGTCCTGAAGCGGGCCCGAAGCGGGCAGCACCAGCGGCCGGGCGGTGGCGATGGCGGCCCCGGCGATCTCGGCATCGACGGTCAGGCTCAAGGGGCGGGTCGCGTCGGGCCCGCCCGCCCGGCGTCCGGTCAGGTGCAGGGTCGCCGGCATCGCCAGGGCCGGATCGGTGGGCCGGCCGAGCCAGCGGCCGGAGGCGACGCCGTCGAGGCGGGCATCGAGCTCGTCGAGCCGCCCGGCCCGGGCGGCCAGCGACAGGCCGAGGCGGCCGCCGGCGGCGCTGCCGCGGGCCTGGCCGCGCAGCCGGCCCGCCTCGGGCCCGGAATCCCGCTCCAGCGTCACGTCGAGGGCGACCGGGCCGTCGCGCAGGAAACCCGGCAGGAGCCGCGCCTCGTCCACGAAGGTGCGCGCGACGAGATCGATCAGCGGGGCGGCCACCGGGGCGCTCACCCGCCCGGTGATGCGCCCGGCGCCGTCGGCGCCGATCCGGCCCGAGAGGCTGGCCTTGGCCCCGGCGAGGTCGCGCACCTCCAGGCTGTCGAGGCGGAGCGCCGCGCCCTCGGATTGCAGGCTGGCGGCGATCTCGCCGGTGCGGGTGCCGGTCGGGCCGTAGCGCAGGTCGCGGGCGAGCAGCGTCAGCCCGACATCGTGGTCCTGGAGGGCGGCGATGGCGCCGCGCATCGGCGGCAATTCGGCGATGTCGAGCCCGTCGGCGATGATCTGGGCATCGAAGCGCGGGCGGGCCTGGTCCGGTCCGGCCGGGCTGTAGCGGGCGCTGCCGGTGATCTTCGCGGTTCCCAAGGCCACCCGGGCGTTGCGCAGCGACAGGACCGGGAGGGCCGCCGCCACGTCGGCCTCGGCCGAGAACGGACGGCCGTCGAGGAGCCCGGTGAGCGGGCCGCTCAAGCCCAGCCGGTCGAGGAGCCGCGCCAGCCGGTCCGAGGCGGGGGCATCGACCGCCGCATGGCCCGAGAAGCCGCCGCTCGGCGTCACGTCGCCGTCGAGCGCCAGCTTCAGGCCCCCCGCGGCCGTGCCGGCGAGACGGCGCAGGGTCACGGCGCCGGAGGGGCGCAGCACGGCGCTCAACGCCGCACCGCTCCAGTCCTCGCGCGCGAGCGTCAGGTTGTCGACCGCGACGTCGAGCGCCAGGGTGCCGGGCATCGAGGCCGTCGACAGGCCCCGGCCGAGCAGGGCCTGCCCGGCGGCGCTCATCAGGAAGCCGTCGAGGTCGAGGCGGCGGGCCTCCAGGCTCATCGTCGCCCGGGCGGCGGCGAGGTCGAGGCTGCCGCGGCCGGCAAAGCGCAGGGGCGTCTCGCCCGGCACCTCGACGTTCAGGGTCTCGAAGGTGGCGAGCCGGCCCTTCGCCTTGAACGCCCCCTGGACCGAGACCGGCAGGGCGGCGCCCGCCGCCTGGGCCGGCGGCCCCACCACCAGGCGGGCGGTGCCGCTCGCCTCCGGCACGCCGCCGCCCTCCGGGCCGGGGGCCACGCTCACACGGGCGTCGAGGTCGAGCCGGGGCACCGTGTCGCCGCCGGCGCCGAGCTTCACCGGCACCGCCCCGTCGGGCGCAGGGACTCCGGTGGTCAGGCGGAACGGCACCGTCTCGACGGTGCCCTCGGCCCGCCACGGGCCGGCGAGGCGCGGCGCCGAGAGCCGGACATTCTCGGCATAGACCTGGTCGGTGCGCCCGGTCGCCGCCACCCGGGTGGTGACGAGGAGCTGGGAGACCCGCAGATCCTCGACGGCGAGGTCGCGGCCCTCGCCGAGGGCGGGCGGCGGCAGGAAGCTGCCGGCCTCATTCATCGGCAGGGTGACCTCGCCGCGGCCGATCCGGGTCTCGGTAAAGCGGATCTCCCCGGAGAGGAGCGGGGTGAGCGCGATCTCGGCCTTGACGAAGCGGGCATCGAGGGAGGGCCGGTCCCGCCCGGTCGCGAGCCGCAGGTGATCGATCCGCAGGCGCGGCGAGGGCAGCAGGCGCACCTCGAGCCGGCCGTCGCTCTGCGCCTCGACCCCGAGCGAGCGGCCGAGCGCCGCGTCGAAGGTCGAGCGGTAGGCTTCCCACGGGATGAAGGGCGGCGCGATCAGGGCCGCGGCGAGGATCAGGATGACGAGGCCCGCCAGGGCTGTCAGGATGTCGCGCACCGTGAAGCCATCCGTGCCGCCCCGCGAGGAGAGCGCCGCCCCTTTCGTCGACGGCCCGACGGGCCGTACCCCGATGACAGCGCTAGCATATCGATACCGGACACACGGGCGAAATCCGGCAGGATCACGCAGCGAGAGCCGCCCCCCGATGCACCCGCGCCACGCTGCCGCCCGGCCTGACAGGGTCGGCGGACACTGTTAGAGCGGCGGCTTGAGAATGCAGATGGATCCGATGCGCTACTATCTCGGCCTCGCCACCACCTTCCACGACCCGGCCCTCGCCCTGGTCGGGCCGGACGGCACGGTGCTCTTCGCCGAGGCGACGGAGCGCTACCTGCAATACAAGCGCGCCCCGAATTGCGAGCCGGATTCGGCGCCCCGCATGGCCGGCCTGCTCAAGGCCCACCTGCCGCCGGGCGCCGAACTGGTGATCGCCACCACCTGGGGGCCGGATTTCAGCCGCTACCTCGCCGGCCAGGCCGGGGCCGGCGCCTTCGGGCTCGAGACGCTGAAGGGGCATTCTCCCGCCCTCAACCGCTCGCTGGTGCCGGAGCGGGCCGAGCGCACCTTCATCGCCGAGCTGGCCCTCGCCCAGGGCCGGGCCGGCTACGGCACGCTGCTCGGCCTCGACCGGGCCCATGGGGGCCGCTCGACCATCGCGGGGCTCAAGCGCTACCCCCACCACCTGACGCACGCGGCCTACGGCCTGTGGGGCTCGCCGTTCCGGGACGCCACCTGCCTCGTCGTCGACGGCATGGGCGAGACCGGCGCCTCGGCCATCTACCGCATGGAGGCGGGGCGCCTCCGGGAGGTGAAGCGCCATCGTGGCCGCGAATCGGTCGGCTTCTTCTTCGGCTTCGTCACCGATCTCGCCGGCTTCGACCAGGCCAAGGGCGAGGAATGGAAGATCATGGGGCTCGCCCCCTACGGCCGGCAGGATCCCGAGCTGATGGCGCTCCTGCGCCGGCTCTACCGGATCGAAGGCGGGCGCCTGCGCTTCGCGGAGGCCGCCACCGTGCAGGCGGTGGCCGAGGAGATCCGCGCCCGCCGCCCGGCAGAGGCGGACGAGGAGGGCTGGGCCGATCTCTCGGCCTGCGGCCAGGCGATCTTCTCCGAGATGATGGACGTGCTGGTCGCCGAGGCCTGGCGCCTCAGCCCCCACGAGAACCTCGTCGTCACCGGCGGCTGCGCGCTGAACTCGTCCTATAACGGAAAACTGCTGACGCGCAGCGACTTCCGGCGCCTGCACGTGCCCTCCGCGCCGGCCGACGACGGCAACGCGCTGGGGGCGGCCTGGCTCGCCTTCCAGGAGGACAACCCCGGCTGGACCGGGCCGGGCGCGCTCGCCACCCCCTATCTCGGCTCGCGCGTCTCGACCGAGCCGCTGGAGCGGATGACCGATTGGGAGCCGCGGCTGCGCCGGCTCGGCCATGACGGCGTGACGCAGGCCGCTTCCGGCATCCTGGCGGCGGGCGGGCTCGTCGGCTGGGTGCAGGGCCGGGCGGAGTTCGGGCCCCGCGCGCTCGGCAACCGCTCGATCCTGGCCGATCCGCGCCCCGCCGACGCCAAGGCGATCCTGAACGCCAAGGTGAAGTACCGCGAGGCCTTCCGGCCCTTCGCGCCCTCGATCCTGGCCGAGGCCGGGCCGGACTGGTTCGAGGATTACCAGGACAGCCCCTACATGGAGCGCACCCTGGTCTGGCGGCCGGAGGTGCGCGAGAGGGTGCCGGCGGTGGTGCACGAGGACGGCACCGGCCGGCTCCAGAGCGTGACCGACGAGCGCAACCCGGCCTATGCCGCCCTGATCCGCGCCTTCGCGGAGCGGACCGGCGTGCCGATCCTGCTCAACACCAGCTTCAACGTGATGGGCAAGCCGATCCTCCACACCGCCGAGGATGCGATCCTGATGTTCTCCACCACCGGGCTCGACGCCGTGGTGATCGAGGACTGGATCCTGGTGAAGGACGGGGTGAAGACGTTCTGAGCTTTGTTCGCCGAGGCGGGCGCCGCTTCGGCGGCGGAGATGATGCGCGAACGCGGAACCTGCTCAGAAACGCGTTCCACCCTGCCACATGGGATCGAGGCTCGATTCGTTCGGCCCTACCTGCGGTCGGCCTCCGACGTCGGTCAGCCCTTTCGTTTGAGACCCGCGAGGTGATCCCACGGGCTCAGCCGTGAGAGGTATCGCGCGCGATCCACCGTCCCATGCTCAGCCTCATCGTTGCGAGGGACATGAAAAAGCATCCGAAAAACACCATGAGGAAGACCAACGCGGCGAGGCAGACAATCGCGCCGGCCGGAGGCATGAAGCATATGATCGGCACGGAAGGCAACGCGGCAATCGCCGCCGAGGTCGTCATGCATCGTCCGAAATTTGTGCTCCTGTAATTGATCATCAAGAATATGCAATTAGACATCGTCAATACTAAAAGAGGAAACCAAACTATCGGTGCCTTGAGGCCAAGTTCTTTAATCGTCATAAATAGAAGGAGTGGCAATAATCCATCATGTCGACCAGTGAAGGCGATTCCGGAGAAGGTCAGGCCGAAAAACACGACGGGTAGGATTGCCAATTGAAAAAATGGTAGTGCGAGGGCTGCAAGGAGGAGTGCCGGAAGGCGGAGAATATGGCTTGTCCGCCTCGACACGGTGCCCTCCTCAGCGATCTACGGATTTCAAGAAGGCCTGTTTGCCTGCCGGAAACGATGTGAACCTCTATGCCAAAGTCTCGTCGCCTCTGCCCGGGTTTCTTCGGGCGGGTTCGGCCGGGGCGGCGCTGAATACCCCGGGGCGGTGGAAGCGATGCCACCTGCCCAACGAAAGAAAGGCCGGCCCCGTCCCCGGATGCCGGCCCTGAATTCTCAGAGAGGCTGCGAGGCTTACTCGCAGACCTCGACGCGCTTGTAGGTGAAGGACTCGTCGTCGAGCCACACCTTGCGGCGCTCGAAATGGCAGATCGGGCCGCGGCGCGGGCGCACGTATACGGTCTCGGGCTCCTCGACATAGACCCGGCGCGGCGGCGGCGCGGCATACATCGGGGGCGGCGGGGGCGGGGGCTGCATGCCGTTCATGATGGCGCCGGCCGCGACGCCGCCGAGCACGCCGGCGGCCGCACCGCCGATGATCGCCGCGCCGACATTGTCGCGGGCCTGGGCCTGGGGGACGGCGGTGACGAAGAGGGCGGCGGCGAGCGCCGCGCCCGCGCCGAGGCGCGGAAGGCCGTAAGAGGTCGGAGCGCGCACGCTGAGGGTCTCCCGAAGGTGTTGGCGCGAGGATGCGAGGGACTGCTTAACGAAGTGCCAAGCTTGCCGCCCGACCGGGAGGTCGGGCACGGCCCGGGGCCGACGAAAGCCTCGCGCCGTCGGGCCCGAGAGATGAGGGCGGTTTGCGGCGATTTCCGGGTATGCCCGAGCTTCCACAGGGTGTGTGTATTTCGGGACACGGTGGCGTCGGGCCCGACGCGAAAAGGGCCGCCCCGAGGCGGCCCTTCGTTCACTGCTACAGGTTCATCAGGGCGCTGGCGGTGCCGGCGACCGTCATGGCGAGGCCACCAGTCAGGACACCGATCATGCCGTAGGACACGGCGCGCAGGAGCTTCATCTCGCTCATCGTCGCTCCCCTCAGCAGCGGTAGCCACCGGCCGTCTGGCCGTACTGCTTGACCGGGAAGTTCTGCTGCTTGGCGTTGCCCTCCGCAGCCGAGCTCATCGGGCAGGCGCCGTAGAACGGCACGCTGTCGTTGGCGCGGCCGCCGATCGAGCCGGTGGTCTCGACGTCACGCGGCCAGAACGCATTGGCGGGGCCGTTCGGGCCGAAGGCCATGGCGGAGGAGAGCGGGGCGGCGACCAGAGCGAGGGCGGTGACGGCGGCGGCAATGCGAGTCTTCATGTGAGTTCGATCTCCGGTTACTTGGGGTGGCCGGGGCTTGTTGTCCCTGTGCCTTTCGATGATCCGAATATAGTTGGCCGCTCGACGCCGTGATGTGTCATCGCGCACGCGGAATAATGGAATAAAAATCAGGAGGAATCGGGCGGATGGATGGAGAGCGAGGCCGTTCCCGACCGCTTCGGTCACGCTGCCTCTCCGGCATGCGCTGCGGGCTGCGGATCGTCACAGCGGCAGGTGCGATGGTGCGCGCTGGATGCGGCCGTGACGGCGCCTCCGCGGCTCCAGCGTTTCCCACCCACGAACCTCATCCTGAGGTGCGGGCGATCGAAGATCGCTGAGCCTCGAAGGAGGGCTCCAGATGTCGCTGCGATCTCTGGAGCCCTCCTTCGAGGTCAGTCCATCGAGATGGACTGACACCTCAGGATGAGGTCGAGGGTGGGAGAGCCCCAGGGCCGGCAGGCTTCAAGCCACTGTCGTCTACCGCGGTCCTCCCGCTCGACCATTCGCGGGCGGAAGAGATGTCTTGCCCTATCGCCCGTCTGGGATGCCGCGCATCGCCGGATTCGTCCCGCCCCCCGGTCGCCCTCCGCGAAGTTGCCTGATAGCCTTCCGGAAAAGGATTCGTCAGGGAGGGAAACGGCGATGGCCGAGAGCGACCAGTTCGAGAAGGGTCTCGAGGTCCGCCGGGCGGTGCTCGGGGCGGATTACGTCGATGCCAGCCTCGCCAAGGCCGACGACTTCATGATGGCGTTCCAGCGCATCACCACCGAATGGTGCTGGGGCTATGCCTGGACGCGCGACGGGCTCGACCGCAAGACGCGCTCGATGCTCAACCTCGCGATGCTGACCGCCCTGTCGAAGCCGGCGGAACTGAAGCTCCACGTCAAGGGCGCGCTCGCCAACGGCGTCAGCGTCGACGAGATCAAGGAGATCCTGCTGCACGCCACCGTCTATTGCGGCATCCCGTCCGGCCTCGAAGCGTTCAAGGCCGCGCACGAGGTGCTGAAGGCCGAAGGAGCCATCCCCGACAAGCCGTGACCCGGCCCCGCAGCGGGGCTTTTTCCGGGATGCCAGGACAAGAGGGTCATGGACTTCATGCGCATCGATCGATCCTCCGCCCGCATCGCGTTCCTGGGCCTCGGCAAGATGGGGCTGCCGATGGCGAGCCGGCTCGTGGCGGCGGGCTGGACCGTCGCCGGGTTCGATCCCGCGCCGGCCGCCGCCGACGCCTTCGCGGCCGCCGGCGGCCGGGCGGCGCCCTCGGCGCGGGAGGCGGCGGAGCGGGCGAGCGTCGTCGTGACGATGCTGCCGGACGGCCGTGCGGTGCGCGCCGTCCTCGCGGGCGCCGAGGGCGTGGCCGGGCATCTCGCTCCCGGCGCGATCGCCATCGACATGAGTTCGTCGGCGCCGGTCGGCACCCGCGAACTCGCCCACGACCTCGCCGGCGCCGGCGTCACGCTCCTCGACGCGCCGGTCTCCGGCGGGGTAAAGCGCGCGGTCGACGGCACCCTCGCCATCATGGTCGGCGGGGACAAGGCCGCCGCCGCGGCTTTGCGGCCGCTCCTCGAATGCCTCGGCGCCTCGATCTTCGAGACCGGGCCGATCGGCTCCGGCCACGCCATGAAGGCCCTGAACAACTACGTCTCCGCCGCCGGCCTCACCGCGGCCTGCGAGGCGCTGCGCATCGGCGCGGCCTTCGGCCTCGACCCCGGCCTGATGACGGATGTCCTCAACGTCTCCACCGGCCGCAACAACTCGACCGAGGTGAAGCTGAAGCCCTTCGTGATCCCCAAGACCTACGCCTCGGGCTTCTCGATGGCGCTGATGGCCAAGGACCTGCGGACCGCGGACGATCTCGCCCGCCACGAAGGCGTCCCGGCGCCCTTGTCGCGGGCGGTCGCCTCCTTGTGGCAGGAGGCCCTCGACGAGCTCGGGACGGAGGCGGACCACACGGCGATCGACGCGTTCCTGGCAGCGTTGCCGGCGCGGGAATGAGGAGAGAGCCATGCCGGCTTACGAGGTCATCGCGTTGCGCTACGCGACGCACCAGCGCCCGGCCTCGGCGAACCTGCTCTATCCGCCGGAGGGCGGTGACCCGCATGACGGGCCGATGCCGATCGACTACTTCGTCTGGGTGATCCGCGACGCGAGCCGCGTGGTCGTCGTCGATACCGGCTTCGACTGGCCCGCCTGCGCCGCCTATGGCCGGACCATGGTGCGCCATCCCCTGGAGGGGTTGCGGCAACTCGGCGTCGATCCGGCCGAGGTGCGCGACGTGATCATCACGCATCTGCACTACGACCATGCCGGCAACCTGTCGGCGTTCCCGAACGCCACCTTCCATCTTCAGGACGCCGAGATGGCCTACGCGACCGGGCGCTGCATGGGCCATGCGCGCCTGCGCGGCGCCTTCGCGGTGGAGGATGTCTGCACCATGGTGCGGCGCGTCTACGAGGGCCGGGTCGCCTTCGTCGACGGGGAGGGCGAGGTCGCGCCGGGCATCACGGTCCATGCCGTGCCGGGGCATACGCGCGGGCTCCAATGCGTGCGGGTCGAGACGGAGCGCGGCCCGGTCGTCCTCGCCTCGGACGCGGCCCATTTCTACGCCAACCTCGCCCAGCAGAATCCCTTCCCGATCGTGGTCGACATCGCCGCGATGATGGAGAGCTGGCGCCGGCTCGCCAGGCTCGCGGGCGACCCGGAACGGATCGTTCCGGGCCACGACCCGCTCGTCATGGCCCGCTACCCGCGCCATCCCGCGGCGGAGGTCGAGGCGGTGCTGCTGCACCGCCCGCCGCGAGGGCCGGCGCCGTGATGCGGCCTCACCCCTCCATGGCGATCAGCGCCGCGTCACCCCCGGCGGCAGCGGTGTTGATCGTCACGGTCTGCTCGGTGGCGAAGCGGGTGAGGTAGTGCGGACCGCCGGCCTTCGGGCCGGTGCCGGACAGGCCGTGGCCGCCGAAGGGCTGCACGCCGACCACCGCGCCGATCATGTTGCGGTTGACGTAGACGTTGCCGGTGGACAGCCGCGAGACCACCCGCTCCACCGTGGCGTCGATGCGCGAATGCACGCCCAGCGTCAGGCCGTAGCCGCTGGCCTCGATCGCATCGAGCACCCGGTCGAGATCGGCGGCGTGATAGCGGGCGACGTGCAGGATCGGCCCGAACACCTCCTCCGTCAGGGCCTCCGGGCTGACGATCTCGTAGATCTGCGGCGCCACGAAATGGCCCTCGCCGGGCACCTCGCCGACGTAATGCGCCTTGGCGGAGCGGCGCATCGCGGCGCCGTGGCGGTCGAGGCGGGTGCGGGCTTCCGCGTCGATCACCGGGCCGACATGGGTCGCCGGGTCGCGCGGATCGCCCAGGCGCAGTTCCCGGGCGGCGCCCGCCACCATGCCGATCACCTTGTCGGCCACGTCCTCCTGCACCAGCAGCAGGCGCAGCGCCGAGCAGCGCTGGCCGGCGGAGCGGAAGGCGGACATCACCACGTCGTCGGCGACCTGCTCGGGTAGAGCGGTGGCGTCGACCAGCATCGCGTTGATGCCGCCGGTCTCGGCGATCAGCGGCACGATCGGGCCGTCCTTGGCGGCGAGCGCCCGGTTGATGTGGCGCGCCACCTCGGTCGAGCCGGTGAAGACCACGCCGGCCACGTCGCGATGCGCCACGAGCGCCGCGCCGACCGCGCCGTCGCCCGGCACGAGGTGGAGGGCCGACGGGGCGATGCCGGCCCGGTGCAGGAGGCGCACGGCTTCCGCCGCCACCAGCGGCGTCTGCTCGGCGGGCTTGGCCACCACGGCGTTCCCGGCCATCAGGGCCGCGGCGACCTGGCCGACGAAGATCGCGAGCGGGAAGTTCCAGGGCGAGATCGCCACGAAGACGCCGCGGCTGCGCAAGGTCAGGCGGTTGCTCTCGCCGGTCGGGCCCGGCAGGGCCTGCGGTGCCCCGAAGAGCGTGCGCCCTTGCGCGGCGTAGTAGCGGCAGAAATCCACCGCCTCGCGCAGCTCCGCCACCGCATCGTCGAGGGTCTTGCCGGCTTCCGCCTGGAGCAGGTGGATCAGCCGGCCGGTCGACGCCTCCATCGCGTCGGCGGCCCGCTCCAGGGCGGCGGCGCGCTGCTCGGCGGGAACCCTGCCCCAGGCGAGCGCGCCCTTGCGGGCGGCGCGCATCGCGGAGGACGCGGTGTCCGGAGAGGCCTCGGTGACGGTGCCGACGATCGTGCGCGCGTCGTTCGGGCTCAATACATCGCGCGGCGTGCCGGTCTGCTGTGCGCCGTCGATCACCGGCGCCGCCTCGGCGGGACCGCGGGCGGCGGCGACCGCATCCGTCAGGCGTTCCAGGGCCGCCCGGTCGCCGAACTCGACACCGGCGGAGTTGATCCGCTCCGGGGCGAACATCTCGGCCGGGCGGCGCAGCTTGGCGTGCCGGGCGCGGTCGGGATTGCCGACGCTCTCGGCGGGGCGGCGCAGCAGGCTCTCGACCGGCACCGCCGGGTCGGCGGCCTGCGAGACGAAGGAGGAATTGGCGCCGTTCTCCAGGAGCCGCCGCACCAGATAGGCCAGGAGGTCGCGATGGCCGCCGACCGGCGCGTAGGTGCGGCAGGCCGCCCCCGGCACGCTCGCCAGCAGCCGGGCATAGAGCGCCTCGCCCATGCCGTGCAGGCGCTGGAACTCGTAGGTGCCGGCTTGCGGCCCCGCCCGCTCGACGATGGCCGCGACGGTGAGCGCGTTGTGGGTGGCGAATTGCGGGAAGAGCCGCGGCCGGTGCGCCAGCATCCGCTCGGCCGCCGCCAGGTAGCTGAGATCGGTCATGCTCTTGCGGGTGAAGACGGGATAGTCGGGCAATCCCCGCTCCTGGGCCCGCTTCACCTCGGTGTCCCAGTAGGCGCCCTTGACGAGGCGCACCATCAGCCGCCGGTCGAGGCGGGCGGCGAGATCCGCGACGTGGTCGATCACCTGGAGGCAGCGCTTCTGGTAGGCCTGGACCGCGAGGCCGAACCCGTCCCATCCGGCGAGCGAGGGATCGCCGAGCACGGCCGCGATCACGTCGAGGGAGAGTTCGAGCCGGTCCGCCTCCTCGGCATCGACCGTGAAGTTGAGGTCGTAGCTCCTGGCGGCCTGGGCGAGCGTCAGGAGCACCGGGACCAGCTCCGCCATCACCCGGTCGCGGCCGACCGCCTCGTAGCGCGGATGGAGCGCCGAGAGCTTGACCGAGATGCCCGGCCGGTCCGGCAGCGGCTTGTTGCCGGCGGCCCGCCCGATCGCCTCGATGGCGGCGGCGTAGGAGGCCGCGTAGGCCCGCGCATCCTCGGCCGTGCGGGCGCCCTCGCCGAGCATGTCGAAGGAGTAGCGGTAGAGGCGCCCTTGCCCGCTCGCCGAGCGCTTGAGCGCCGCCTCGATCGTCTCGCCGAGCACGAAATGCCCGCCCATCACCCGCATCGCCTGGCGGGCGGCCTGGCGCACGGCGGGGAGCCCGAGGCGCTTGGCGAGGCCGGCGAGGATGCCTTCGGGCGTGTCGCCCGGCTGGATGATCCGGGCCGAGAGGCCGAGCGCCCAGGCCGAGGAGCGCACGAGAAGCGCCTCCGAGCGGGTGGCATGCTGCTCGAAGCCGCCGAAGCGCAGCTTGTCCTCGATCAGGCGGTCCGCGGTGGCGGCGTCCGGCACCCGCAGCAGGGCCTCGGCCAGCACCATCAGCGCCAGGCCCTCCTTGGTCGAGAGCGAGTATTCGCGCAGCATCGCCTCGACGCCGCCGAGGCCCCCGGTCTCCTGCCGGATGGCCCCGACGAGGTCGCGGGCCAGCGCATCGACCTTCGCCTCGCGCTCGGGCGGCAGCGCGCCCCGCTCCAGGAACAGCCGGGCGAGGGCGGCATCGTCGGCGGCGAAAGGCGCGTGGAAGACGGGGAGGGGCGCGGGCATCGGGGCGGTCCAGGGCTAGGCGACGATCCTCAGCGTATTCGGCCTTTCACCGCGCTTCGATGGCGCATATCGCCGATCGGCCGCAGGATCGGCGGTGAGATCGGCCTTGGGGAGTGAAAATGACGGATGGGCTCGACCGGGTCGACCGGCAGATTCTGAAAATCCTCCAGCGCGAGGGGCGCATCCCGAACGTGGAACTGGCCGAGCGGGTCGGGCTGTCGCCGACCGCCACCGGCGAGCGGCTGCGCCGGCTGCAGAAGGAGGGGGTGATCACCGGCTTCGGCGCGCGGCTCGACCCGCATCTCCTGGGTCTGAGCCTGCTCGTCTTCGTGGAAGTGTCGCTCGACAAGACCACGCCCGACGCCTTCGCGCGCTTCGCCGCCGCCGTGCGCCGCGCACCGGAAGTCTTGGAGTGCCACATGGTCGGCGGTGGGTTCGACTACCTGGTCAAGGCCCGGGTCGCCGACATGCCGGCCTATCGCCGCTTCCTCGGCGAGGGCCTGCTGTCGCTGCCGGGGGTCAACAACACCCGCACCTACGCGGTGATGGAGGAGGTGAAGAGCGACGGGTTGCTGCCGCTTTAATCCGCCGTCTCATGCGTCCAGCGCATGATTTCCCTGCGACATAATGGAGCTTTGCAGCGGCTGCGGAGTTGGCAGGAGGCGCAACGTGTCGCAGTCTCGCATTCACCAAGCCGACGCAGAGCGGCCCGACGCGAATGGAGGTACGCCGATGGTCAATCCGAACCGTCTCGTCAAATCCGCCTGGATCGCCGCCGAAGTGTCCCGCGAGAAGTCCGAGAAGGTGCTGGTGGTCGAGGCCTATATCGCGGTCTCTCCGTTGGAGAGCGGCTACGATGCTGGCCGCTACGGCCGCCTTGTCGAGGATGTCCGACGCATCCTGGCCGAGAACCCCGATATCGACCGGGCTTCGATCCTGAGCGTCCACCGCGAATCGCGCTGCGCGGCGCTCTTTCGCCGGGGCGCCTGCCAGGACGAACGCCAGGAGGAGCGGCGGCCCGAATTGGTGGCGTGAGCACCCATCCGGCAACGCGCCCGAACCCTCCCCCCTCTGCGGGGGAGGGTGCCCCACGCAGTGGGGCGGGAGAGGGGAACCCGCTTCCGGAGAAGTCGCGACCGTGGTGACGGGCGCCATCTGGATCAGCGTCGCGCTGCCCCTCTCCCGGCTCGCATCCGCTCGCCACCCTCCCCCGCAGAGGGGGGAGGGTTCGGGCGCCGCGGTCCCTGAATGGGCGGGGTCCCCGAAGGAACCCCACCCCTCGACCCCTCACAGCCCCTCGAACAGAGCCGACGAGATGTAGCGCTCGGCGAACGAGCAGGCGACCGTCACGATGCGCTTGCCCTTGAATTCCGGCCGGGCTGCGATCTCGAGGGCCGCCGCGACGTTGCCGCCGGTCGAGATGCCGCCGGGGATGCCCTCGATCCGGGCGAGCAGGCGCGCGGTGTCGAAGGCGGTCTGGTTGGAGACCGTCACCACCTCGTCGATCACGCCGCGGTCGAGCACGTTCGGCACGAAGCCGGCGCCGATGCCCTGGATCTTGTGCGGACCGGGCTGGCCGCCGGACAGGACCGGGGAATCCTCCGGCTCGACCGCGACGACGCGGAGGTTCGGCAGGCGCTGCTTGATCACCTGGCCGACGCCCGTGATGGTGCCGCCGGTGCCCACGCCCGCCACGAAGGCGTCGAGCTGCCCTTGAGTGTCGTTCCAGATCTCCTCCGCGGTGGTCTTGCGGTGGATCTCGGGGTTCGCCGGGTTGTTGAACTGCTGGGGCATGATCGCGCCCGGGATCTCCTTGAGGAGCTCCTCGGCCTTGGCGATCGCGCCCTTCATGCCCTGCGGGCCGGGGGTGAGCGCCAGCTCGGCGCCGAGATAGGCCAGCATCTTGCGCCGCTCGAGCGACATCGTCTCGGGCATGACCAGGATCAGCCGGTAGCCGCGGGCCGCCGCCACGAAGGCGAGGGCAATGCCGGTATTGCCGGAGGTCGGCTCGACCAGGGTGCCGCCGGGCTTCAGCGCGCCCGAAGCCTCCATGGCGTCGATCATGTTGACGCCGATCCGGTCCTTCACCGAGGCGATCGGGTTGAAGAATTCGAGCTTCAGCAGGATTTCGGCGTCGATCCCCCGCTCCTTGGCGAGACGGTTGAGGCGCACCAGCGGGGTGTTGCCGATGGTCTCGGTGATCGACTCGTAGACCCGGCCGTGGCCGATCCGGCGGCCGGATTCCGAGGTGGCGGTGGCGTCGGCCATGGGTATCTCTCTCCCTCGAGGGTACGTCGTCCGCCGCACGGGTAGCGGAAATCCGGCCTGCCGTCGAGATATGCCGATTTATACAGTTTTCGACTGTGAAATACGCATCCGCCTGGCCGGCGGACGCCCGTCGGAGCGTTGTTGGTGCATCAAAGCTGTCGGCACCGCCCGGAGCCCGGCAAGGGGGTCACAAGGGGGAACCCTGCGGCCCTCGCCAGCCTCGTAACCTTGGGTCACAATGTCGCTCCGGCAAGCCCCGACGCGGCGAGTCCTCCCGCGACCCGCCCCGGCCCGACCGCCGCAACCGCCCGAGAGCGCCGCGAGAGAGAACCGCATGTCCGAGACCCTGCACCGCACCACTCTCGAACCCGCCCCCCTCGACGGCGCGCGCGGCGCGGCGCGTCCGGATGCCGTGCCGCACCGGGTCGTGATCGTCGGCGGCGGGTTCGGTGGCCTCACGACGGCGCGGGGGCTCGGCGGCGCCGAGGGGATCGAGGTCACGCTGATCGACCGGCGCAACCACCACCTGTTCCAGCCGCTCCTCTATCAGGTCGCCACCGCCGTGATCGCGCCGGGCGAGATCGCCGAGCCGATCCGGGCGATCCTGCGCTGGGACCGCAATGTCCGCGTGCTGATGGGCGAGGTCGTCGGCGTGGACACCGAGGCGCGCGCGGTGCAGCTCCGCGACGGCACCCGCATCCCCTACGACACCCTGGTGCTGGCGACCGGCGCCACCCACAGCTATTTCGGCCACCCGGAATGGGAGCGCTTCGCGCCCGGCCTCAAGACCCTCGACGATGCCCGCCGGATCCGCGCCCGGGTCCTGCTGGCCTTCGAGGCGGCGGAGCGCGAGGACGATCCGGCCGCGCGCGAGCGGCTGATGACCTTCGCGGTGATCGGCGGCGGGCCGACGGGGGTCGAGATGGCCGGCGCCATCGCGGGCCTCGCCCACCACGCCCTGTCGAAGGATTTCCGCCGCATCGACCCGAAGCAGGCCCGGATCCTGCTGATCGAGGCGGCGCCCCGGGTGCTCGGCACCTTCACCGAAGACCTCTCGGCCTATGCGCGGCAATCGCTTGAGCGCCTGGGCGTCACGGTGCTGACCGAGCACGCCGTCGAGGACGTGTCGGAGGAGGGCGTGACCGTCGCGGGCAAGGTGATCCCCGCCGCTACCATCGTCTGGGGTGCGGGCGTGCGCGCCTCGCCGGCGGGGGAATGGCTCGGGGTCGAGACGACGCGCACGGGCCACGTGCCGGTGGGACCCGACCTCGCGGTGATCGGCCGCCCGGGGGTTTACGCGCTCGGCGACCTCGCCATGACGAAGGGCGAGGACGGCAAGCCGCTGCCGGGCCTCGCCCAGGTGGCCGATCAGCAGGGCCGCTATCTCGGCCGCTCCCTGCGCGACCGCATCCTGCGCGGGACGATGCCGAAAGCCTTCCGCTTCCGCAGCCGCGGCAACCTGGCGATCATCGGGCACAATTCGGGCGTGGTGCAGTGGGACCACGTCAAGCTCAAGGGTTTCCTGGCCTGGGTGGTCTGGGGCGTCGCCCACGTCTACCTCCTGGTCGGCTTCCACAACCGGCTCGTGGTCACCCTGCGCTGGCTCTGGGCTTACTTGAGCTTCCAGCGCGGCGCCCGCCTGATCTCCGAGCGCGACGAGGCCGTGATGGCGCTGATCCGCGGCACGCCGCCCGGCCGCATCCCGCCGCCCTGATTCTTTCGGTGCCGCGGGCCTTTGCAGACCTGGACCGAGCCGGACGCATGGCGCCCGGCCCCCATCGTGCGACAAGGGGCCGGGCCTAACAACGGACAGGCCCCCGAGAACGACATCCCGAAGTCGCGAGGAAACATGCACAACAGCGAGGCGATCTGGCGGCACGTCGAGGAGCACGCCGCGGCCTTCGTCGCCCTCTCCGACCGCGTCTGGGAGATGCCCGAGCTCAACTTCCAGGAGGTGCGCTCGGCGGCCGAGCATGCCGCGATGCTCCGCGCCCAGGGCTTCCGGGTCACGGAGGGGACCGGCGGCATCCCGACCGCGATGATGGGCGAGGCGGGGGAGGGCGGTCCGGTCATCGCGATCCTGGGCGAGTACGACGCGCTGCCGGGCCTGAGCCAGGAGGCGGGCGTGGCCGAGCACCGGCCGCGGCCGGGGGAGGGGGCCGGCCACGGTTGCGGCCACAACCTGCTCGGCGCCGGTGCGCTGCTCGCCGCCACCGCCGTCAAGGACTGGCTCGCCGCGCAAGGGCTGCCGGGCCGCGTGCGCTATTACGGCTGCCCGGCCGAGGAAGGCGGGGCCGCCAAGACCTTCATGGTGCGCGACGGCGTCTTTGCCGATGTCGACGTGGCGATCACCTGGCATCCGGGCCCGTTCGTGGCGATCTGGGAGCCGGTCTCGCTGGCGATCCAGCTCCTCGATTTCACCTTCGCCGGCAAGGCCTCGCATGCGGCGGCCGCGCCCCATCTCGGCCGCTCGGCCCTCGACGCGGTCGAGCTGATGAATGTCGGCGTCAACTACATGCGCGAGCACATGCCGAGCGACGCGCGGGTCCACTACGCCTATCTCGATGCCGGTGGCATCGCCCCGAACGTGGTCCAGGCCGGCGCCAGCGTGCGCTACCTCGTGCGCGCCGCCGACCTGCCCGGCCTCCTCGACCTCGCGGCGCGGGTGGAGAGGATCGCGCAAGGTGCCGCGCTGATGACCGAGACCACGGTGACGAGCCGGGTGGTGAGCGCGATGTCGAACCTGCTCGCGAATCCGCCGCTGGAGCAGGCGCTGCACGCCAACCTGATGCGGCTCGGCCCCCCGCCCTTCGATGCCGAGGACCGCGCCTTCGCGAAAGAAATCCGGGCGACGCTGACGGCCGAGGACATCGTCTCGGCCCATCGCCGCTTCGGCGTGCCGGTGACCGAGGCCCCGCTCTGCGACACGATCGTGCCGCTCGGCGCGGTCGGCGAGCGGATGATGGGCTCGACCGATGTCGGCGACGTGAGCTGGGCGGTGCCGACCGTGCAGGCCCGCGGCGCCACCTACGCCATCGGCACCCCCGGCCATTCCTGGCAGATGACCGCGCAGGGCAAGACCCCGGCGGCGCACAAGGGCATGATCCACGTCGCCAAGGCCATGGCCGGCACGGCGGTGGACGTGCTGCGCGACCCCGACCTGCTGGCCCGCGCCAAGGCCGACCATGCCGAGCGGCTGGCCCGCACGCCCTATGTCAGCCCGCTGCCGGCGGGGCTCGCCCCGCCGCTCGACATGGCGGGTTGAATTGGCGGGCTGAATCGGCGGGCTGAATCGGCGGCCTGAGCCGGGGCGGGCCCACCGTCCCGGCGCTCGCCCCGCCTCCGGGCCGAAGGCCCGATCCTGCGCCGGCCCCCAGGATTTCGCCGGATGCATCAAATGCAACCGATTCGCATCACCATCGGACCAGACCTCCCCTCGTACTGACCATTCCTGATGCAAGCGACCGCCCCCACCAGGCGGCAACCGGCGCGAAGGCTGCGTCGCTCGTCGGAACGGAGCAGGTCATGATCGTCACGGGCGCGTCCCTCCTCGGGCAGATCCTCACGAACCGGACATCGTCCGGCTTCGCACCCGCCAAGGCCGCTTCCGCCCCGGCCGAGGCCGTGCCCGCGACCCGGCCCGAACCGGTATCGACGCTGGCCTCGGTGACGATGTCGCTCTCGACCCTCGACGCGTTGTTCGCGCTGACGGTGTCGTCGCAGGGCGCCGGGGCGGCGACCGGAACCCGGGCTCTCGCGCACCTGTCCGCGCCGGGCTTGGAGGCCGGCCCGCAACGGCGGGACAAGACCCTGATGGGCGGCCGGACCGTCGTGGATCCCGACCTGGTGCGCGCGATGACCGCCGCCCTCGAGAGCCGCAAGAGCATGGGGACGCCGCTGGCGCCGCAGGCGTAGGCCGGCACTCGACGGGCTCGATGATCGCGAGAGGTCTTCCATCCCACCAGCGACCCCAGGATGAGGTCGAAGGCAGGACGGGCCGGTTGCGCGGCTCGAACCGTCGCCGCGCCCGAATCTCCACGACGGCGACGGCGCGTCAGCTCATCAGGTCGCCGTGCTCACGGTGGCGCCGCAGCCACGCCGCCGCGTAGCCGCAGAGCGGCCGGATCCGCGCGCCCTCCGCCCGGGCGGCCGCGGCCACGCCCTGCATCAGCCGGTCGGCGGCGCCGGTGCCGCGCAGGCGCGGCGGCGCATACACATAGGCGATGACGAGGGTGCCGGGCTGGCGGCGGTAATCGGCATAGGCGACCTCGCCGTCGATCTCGAGCTCGAACCGGCTCCGCTCCGGGTTGTCGCGTAGGACGGCCTTCATGGGCGCCTTCGTGATGGGCTGATCCGCATGGTCGGGCATGCGGGAGGGAAAGGAGCGGGAGCCGGGGTGGTTCCGCTCCTGTCCCGCGGCCGTGCCTTCCCTGGGGAAGGCACCCTACGGCTCTCCCGGCAGGGCCGAGGCTTCCAGGCGCCGGGCGGTGCGGCCGAACAGGTTTTCGCGCAGCCGCAAGGCGTCGCCCCGGCCGAGGATCGCGGCGAGGCGGCGGCGCAGGTCGGCGCAAGGTAGGGCGCGGGGCGGCAGCGGCGCCGTGGTGGTCGGCACGATCGGCGCCGGGCCGGCGAGGGCCCGATCGAGGAGGGGCCGCATCCGCGCGACGCCGCCCGACCCGCGGCTTCCCGGCAAGGACTCGGCGGCGGAGAGGAGGTCGCCGTCCTGCCCGATGGCGCGGCACGTCTCCTCGCTCCCGCTCGCCGTCATGGCCTCGAGGACGAGGCGGCCGAGGGACGCGACGGTCGCGTCGTCGGTGCCCGAAAACGCCGTCCGCAGCGCGTCCACCGCTTCGGCGCGAATGAGGTCGAGGCCGTCGCTCTCGCTGCGTCCCTGCCGGTAGGACGCGCGGTAGCGGGCGGCAATGCCGTCGAGCACTCCCGGCCGGTGGGCCGCGAAGGCGGCGAGGAGGTCGACCGCCCGGAGCGCCGCCGCCCGGGCGCCGGCCGGGGAATCGTCGTCGTCGAGGGTCGAATCCGGCAGGTCGCCCGGCCCGACCACCCGGGTGACGACCCCGGCCGAGCGCAGGCGGGCGGAATCGGGGATCCAGACGTCGCGGGAGGGGGTGGCGAGGGCCCGGTCGACGAAGGCGGGCTCCAGGCCGGCGGCGAGGTAGCGGCCGCGCTCGTCGCTGGCATCGACCGGGATCATCTGCCCGAACAGGCCCGGCTCGTAGGGGGCGTGGAAGCCGAGCCGGCTGTCGCCCATGATGATCCGCTCGCGCCCGCGCACGAAGGCGAGGGTGCAGGCCGAGACGCAGTAATCCGGCACGTAGGTGGCAAGCCCCCGCTCGGCGACGATCTCGCCGATCGCCACCCCCTCGTCGACGAGGCCGCCATCGCTGGTCAGGTGCAGCCGCGTCACGCCCGGATTGGCGTCGAGCAGGGCGCGCAGCCGCGCGGCGGTGCCGTCGTTGAGGTCGCCCCACAGCCGCACGTCGCGCCCGCCCGGGCCGAGGGTGACGCGGGCCGGCGGCCCGTCGGGCGTGGTGTCGAGAACGGCTTCGAGGTTGCGCGACAAGCCGCCGAAGGCCGGGGTCAGGGTGCCCGTCACTCCGGCGAGCCCGAGGCACGCCAGCACGAATCCGGCGCCGGCCCATCGCCGGCCACGCCGCACGCCCGTTGCTCCCATTCCGGTCCCCCGCCACCTTGCCGGGCTCAGCCTCTTCGGGCTTGGGCCCTCTTGTCCTTGACCTCCACTCAGCCACATCGCCGGGGCGATGCGAAGACGTTGAGGCACCCGCAAGGGTCAGCAAGATCCGGGCCGAACTGGGGCCGGAGCATGGTTCGTTTCGCCAATGGCTCCCGTGACGGAAACAGTTGTCGGCGGGAGTGCGGCACGGGAGAAACTTGCGCTCCGCCCCGCGCCACCGTGTCGCGGTGGCGGAATTGCCTCAATCTTTGAGCGGATCGTGGCCCCAGTTCATGAGGGAGTAGCGCCAGCGCGAGGTCTTCACGTCTTCCTTCGGCCCGCCCTGGGCGAGGTGGCGTCTGACGTAGGCCACGACCTTGCGCATGTCGGCATAGTCGTCGTCCGAGAGGTCCGCCTTCTTGATGTGCTTGATCGCGACGATCCGGCGTCCCTGGTGGTGGCCGACCGATTCGCCCCCCTTCGCGCTCTCCTTCTTGGCGCCGTCGCTCCAGCCGACCGACCGGCTCTCCTCGGTGTCGAGCCATTTCTCCAGCTCGGCCGGGGCCATGTTCACCGCCTCGCGGAAGGCCGCGTAGGTGTCCTCGTGGTCGCTCGCATCGGATTCGGCCTGCTTGCTCACGGAAGTCGTCTCCTCGGGTGATCGGATGTCGCGCATCAACGTCACGAACGGCCTTCGCGTTCGTCGCGCGGTGGTGGATCGTCGGAAGACGGGAAGCAGCCTTAAGCGCTAGGGTCGGGCACCCGTCTCACCCGGATTGCGTCCCCCATGACCGAGACCGACGAACTGCTCTATGAGGTCGATGCCGAGGGCATCGCCCGCATCACCCTCAACCGGCCGCAGGCGCGCAACGCCCTGACCTTCGCGATGTACGAGCGCCTGCACGGCCTCAGCCTGGAGATCGACGCCGATCCGGCGATCCGCGCCGTGGTGATCCAGGGGGCGGGCGGGCGCGCCTTCGCGGCCGGTACCGACATCGCTCAGTTCCGCGCCTTCTCCACGGCAGAAGATGCGCTCGGCTACGAACGCTTCATGGACCGGGTGCTCGGCGCCGTCGAGCGCTGCACTAAGCCGACCATCGCGGCGATCGCCGGGGCCTGCACCGGCGGCGGGGCGGCGATCGCCGCCGCCTGCGACCTGCGCATCGCCACGCGGGATGCCCGGTTCGGCTTCCCGATCGCCCGAACCCTCGGCAATTGCCTGTCGGTCGCCAACCTGCGCCGGCTCTCGGCCCTCGTCGGCGCCGCGCGGGTCAAGGAGATGATCTTCACCGCCCGCCTGGTCGAGGCCGAGGAGGCGCGGGCGATCGGCCTGGTGAGCGCGGTGGTGGAGGATGCCACTGCGCTGGCCGAGCGGGCGACCGACCTCGCCCGCCTGGTCGCCGGCCACGCACCCTTGACGCTCGCCGCCACCAAGGAGGGATTGCGGCGGGTGCGCGACGAGGCGCCGTCCGAGGCCGGGGACGACCTGATCCTGCAATGCTACACGAGCGCGGATTTCCGCGAGGGGATGGAGGCCTTCCTGGGCAAGCGCGCGCCGCGCTGGCAGGGGCGGTGAGCGGGGGCTCCGGCGCGGGTCGAGCGCGGAGGGGCGTGGTGTCCACGTGGTCCGGCGTGTTCGAGGCGACCGGCCTGCCCAGGGCTGTCCGGGGAAAAGAATGGCGCGGGAATTCCCCTCTCCCCGCGGGCGGGGAGAGGGTCACGACCCCCTTGTCGGGGTCGTGACAAGCGGAGGCGCGGCCGGAGCGAGGGGTGAGGGGGTCTCGACGCGTGAGGCTCTTCCGGGCCCCCCCTCCACCCTCGCCCTGCGGGCTCACTTCATCGACGACACGGTCGATGAAGTCCTCTCCCCGCCCGCGGGGAGAGGGGAAACCCGCACTCTTCTCGTCTCGGAAGTTTCTCCGGGCAGCACTGCGCCCGCGGGGAGAGGAGAGCGCCCGCGTCTTACCGCGAGCACAAAGTTTCTGAACGTCTATGCCAGCTATGGGCGCAGAAATCCTCCTGCGACTTCGAGGTCAGGCGCAGAGGTGGTTCGTCGGGCGTTGCGATGTTGGTGACATGTCATGCGGGATGCCGGGAAGACCCGCTTTGCAACAAGTAGCCGCTCTGCGAGCGACGAACCCCTGCAACAGACGCCGCAGAACGAGCGGTATTCTTCAAGAAAAAGGCCGGCGGCGCATGGCGTCGTCGGCGCGGGCCGGGCATGAAGCGCCGGATTCGGGACGCACCGCCTTCCGCGGCGCGGCGCGCTCAGTGGATCGGCTGGTCCTTGCGCTCGTTCTGGGCGAGCGTGGCCTCGTAGCTCTCGGCCTGTGCACGGGTCAGGCCGCTGACGAGCACGAGCGCGCCGCGGTAGACCGTGTAGGTGCCGTCCTGGGTGGGCTTGACGCGAATGACCTGAGACATGCGCTGGCTCCCTTGCGCGAATCACGACCGATTTTCTTGGATTTGAACGTGACGTTAACGACTCGGCGGAGCCGCGCAAGAGGGGGACCGCGAAACCGCCGGCTTCTCGACACGATCTTGACCAAAGTACAGTCGGCCGGGGGAGGCGCCGCCAGCCCGGGGGGAGGCACCTCGCCGCGGGCAGCACCATGCCGAACAGCTCCGGGCACGGGACTGGTAGGCCGGAAATCTTGATCCGGCGAAAGTCTTGGCCGGCTCGGAATCGCGATGGACGATGTCGCAGGGGACGTGAGGGGAGGTTCGGCTCAGGACGGTGAGCGAACGCTCGTGAGATGGATCTTCGGCCCTTGAAGCGTCGGAGCGCTCTGGGCTGACGGTGCCAGGGTCGGGGCCTTGCCGGGCAGGGTCCACCAGCCGACGGCCGAATGCACCGCCAGGGTCAGGCAGAGGAGGACCAGCATCGAGACGGCCTGGCCGGCCATGCTTGGTTCCGCCGGGGGCGGCGAGGGCTCGCGCTGCGGGCTCGCGGCGCAATCCAGGGGTTCGGGCTCCAGCGGGAGCATCGAGGCGTAAGGACCGACGGGTTGACCGGTCGGGCGGTGGAAGGGTCCAATGCTGAACATCGGCGTCTCCTGTCGAGGCCCCTGCGACGGAGGGCTATCGGAACCGCCCAAAGTTAACAGCTGGTGAACAAGACGCCAGCCCCGATCACGAACCCGTGAACGAGGCGCTTGTACACCGGCCGTTCAGGTTCGCGGCCAGGATGACGGGGGCGTAGCCCGGCCTCAAGGCCGCTCTTCGGAGGATGCCGTAAACAGCGTCGGGTGGCGCAGGCGCAGGGTCTGGACCAGGCACAGCGTCTTCATGTCGGCGACCTCGCCCCGGTCGGCCATCGCAGCGAGGTCCGACAGCGCCACCTCCACCACCTCGATGCTCTCGTGCTCCTCGGCCAGCCCGCCCCCGGCGCCCTCGCGGTCGGCGGCGCGGTAGGGGGCGAGGAAGAGGTCCATCCGCTCGGTCGAGAGACCCGGCAGCGACCAGACCCTGCCGGCGGGTTCGAGCACCGACAGGCGCAGGCCCACCTCCTCGAAGGCCTCGCGCCGGGCGCAGGCCTCCGGGTCGTCTTCCTCGCGCAAGCCCGCGGGCGTCTCCAGCACCGAGGCGGTGCCGTCGACGAAGCAGGGCGGCGTGCGGAACTGCCGCACCAGCAGGGCGACCCGGCGCTCGGGATCGTAGGGCAGCACCGCCACGGCGGGCCCGTGATCCTCGACCTCGCGGCCGATCCGGCTGCCGTCCGGCATCCGCACCTCCGCGACGAGGTAGCGCGCCCAGCCCTCGTAGACGGTGCGGGCGCCCATGATCCGCGGCGGGGTCTCGTCTCGGCTCACGCGGCGCTCTCCTTAAGTCTCGTCGGGCGCGGTTCCGCGACGGATCTCGAAGGTCAGGATGCCGTCGTCGCGCAGCATCCGCTCGAGATGGTCGCCGCGCTCGCGCAGCAGGTTGGGAATGTCGATGGCGGCCATCGGGTCGGTGCAGCGCACCGAGAGGCCCTCGCCGGGCGCGAGGCCGCGCAGGGCCTTGGCGGTGCGCAGGACCGGCAGGGGGCATTTGAGCCCGCGCAGATCGAGATCCGGCAGATCGAGATTTTGCAGGTCGAGATCGGGCAGGTCGAGGTCTCGGTGTCGCATGATCGTCCGTGCCGCGCGTCGCTCGACCGGTTGAGCATATCCGGCGCCCACGAGAAAGCCCGGCGCGGGAGCGTCCCGCGCCGGGCTTCCGTTACTTCAGGCCGTGCGGCCGATCAGTAGCCGTAGCCGTAATAGCCGCCATAGGCCGGGTAGCTGTATCCGTAGGACGGGTAGCTGTATCCGTAGCCGTAGCCGCCGACCGGGGCGTAGCCGCCGCCGTAATAGCCGCCATAGGCCGGGTAGCCGTAGCCGTAGGACGAGGCCGAACCGGCCGCGATGGCACCGCCGATGATGCCGAGCGCCGCGCCGGCCGCGAGCGCCCCGCCGGCGCCGATGCCGCGGCGATAGCCGTAGCCGCGATAGCCGCCGCGGTATCCGCCGTAATAGCCGCCGCCGCGCCAGCGCACCTGGTCGACGGTCGCACCCGACCCGGCGATGGCGGCCGAGGTCGCCGCCGGCAGCGGCGCAGCCTGGGCGCCGACGGTGCCGGCGGTCAGGGCGGCGGCCGCGCCGGCCGCGAGGGCGAGGGTGGTGAAGCGAGACATACTTATCTCTCCGAATGGTCTGAGGAACGTGCCCCGATGGCCTCAAGAACGGCCAAGGGGCGACCTGTGTTCCAAGATTCGGTGCGAATTGACGGACCGTCAATCGGTAGCGGCTACGCTTGTCCTGCGCGTGTGCGCGGCCGCACTCGGCGAGACCGCATCGGGCGACCCGGATAAGCTTGAGCGTTCATCGGATCGCCGCGGCCGTCACTGGCTCGACCGCAGAGTGCCGGGGTGTCGTCAGAGTCTGTTCGAGCGGGCCGACCGAGCTGACATTCCCATCGTCAGCCCGGGTCGCGCAGCCGAACCCGGGATCCATCATCGCTGACGGTGCAGGACGATGCGGAACGGGATACGCCGTGCTCTTCGATGTCGGCGGTTATGGATCCCGGGTTCCGCTGCGCGGCCCCGGGATGACGTCGAGTGACGGCAGCGGTTGCGCCAAGTTACCGACGCTACACGTCACCGGCTCGTCGCATCAAACACGCCTCAGAACGCGCAAGCCGCGAAGGCCGGATCGACCGAGCGGTTCCACGGCCCATGATAGAGCGCCAGCAGGTCCTCGGCCCGGCTCTGCGAGGCGGCGATGGCCTGGAGCGGGGCGAGATGGAGCGTCTCGTCGCGTCCCTGCGCGTCGCGGCGGGCCCGCGCCTTCAGGCCGGCCTCCGCCAGCGCCAGCGCGTCGCGGGCCAGCTCGCGCAACGGCCGCTTGCCGGCCGGCGCGTCGAGGCCGAGCCGCGGCACCTCGGCGCGCATCGTCTCGCGCTCCTCCGCCGAGAGCTCGCGCACCAGCTGCCAGGCGCCGTCGAGGGCGCCGGCATCGTAGTAGAGCCCGGCCCAGAACGCGGCCTGGGCGGCGATCATGTTGGCGTCGCCGACATCGGCGCCGCGCATCTCGAGGAAGCGCTTCAGGCGCACCTCGGGGAAGGCGGTCGAGGCGTGGTTGGCCCAGTCGGAGACCATGGCGCGCTCGCCCGGCAGGGCGGAGAGCCGCCCCTCCAGAAGATCACGGAACGAGGCGCCGCTCACGTCGTGGTAGGTCTCGCCGCGCTTGACGAAGTACATCGGCATGTCGAGGAGCCAATCCGCATAGGCCTCGTAGCCGAAGCCCTCGTCGAAGGCGAAGGGCAGCATGCCGGTACGGTCGCGGTCGGTGTCGCGCCAGATCTCGGAGCGGCGCGACAGGAAGCCGTTCGGCTTGCCGTCGGTGAAGGGCGAGTTGGCAAACAGCGCCGTCGCGACCGGCTGCAGGGCCAGCCCGACCCGCATCTTCGTCACCATGTCGGCCTCGGACGAAAAGTCGAGGTTCACCTGCACGGTGGCGGTGCGCAGCATCATGTCGAGGCCGAGCGACCCGACCTTGGGCATGTAGCCCTTCATGATGCGGTAGCGGCTCTTCGGCATCACGGGCGTTTCCTCCCGTGTCCATTTCGGGCTCATGCCGAGGGTGAGGAAGCCGATGCCGAGGGGATCGGCGGCCTGCCGCACCGCGTCGAGGTGCTGGCTCAGCTCGTGGGCGGTGGCATGCACGTCCGGCAACGGCGCGCCCGAGAGCTCGAACTGGCCGCCGGGTTCGAGCGAGATCGCGCCCCCGCCCTCCACCGCGGACAGGCCGATCACCCGGCCCGCATCCTCGATCGTCTCCCAGCCGGTGATGGCCCGCAGGCCCTCCAGCAGGGCCTCGATCCCACGCTCGCCCTCGTAGGGCACCGGCGAGAGGTCGGCGCGGTAGAACGGGACCTTCTCATGCTCGGTGCCGATGGCGAAGGCGTCCTGCGGCTTCTCGCCGGCCGCGAACCACTCGATCAGCTCGGACCGCGCGCTGAGCGGGGTCGCGTCGGACACGTCGCGCGCCATGCGCCACCTCGTGCTTGAAAGCGAAAAACGATGACTCCCGGCGGGCCGGCGGCCCACCGTCAAGGTTGCGCCTAAATAGGCCGCGGACGACCGAGCCGCAACGCGGCTGCGAAACGCCCCCCGCGAGCCATGCGCTCCCGGCCGTCAACCAACCGTTCACCATAGCGGCCGGATCCGGCGCCAGCCCCCTTTGACATGGAACAAAACAGGAACGAACATCCGGTCATCGCAAGGGGACAGACCATGAACATACGCAAGATCCTCATCGCTGTCACGGAGGTCGCCTCGATGGGCCTGCTCACCGGCGCGATTGCCCTGTGGGCGGTGGCCCTGTCGCCGATGCACTGAGCCTTCGCGCCGTGGCCCATGGGCCACGGCTCGGGCCCTTCGGCCCGAATCCGGTGGATGGCGCCGCTGTGTTGCGCCGCTGGTCGTGACTCCTCAAGCTCTGCCGGGAATCCTAGCCCGCTCGGTAGGAGTGAGTCGCCTTGCAGATCCTGAAGCCCGTCGGCTACGTCCACCTGCACGTCCACTCCTCGTATTCCCTGCTCGAGGGCGCGCTGAAGATCGGCGACCTCGTGAAGGCCGCGGGCGCCGACCGGCAGCCGGCCCTGGCGCTCACCGACACCAACAACCTGTTCGGCGCGCTCGAATTCTCCGAGAAGGCGGCCGGGTCCGGCATCCAGCCGATCGCCGGGATGCAGCTCAGCGTCGCCTTCGAGGCGCCGGAGGCGAACGCCAAGCTGAACGCCTCCCACCCGCACATCGTGGTGCTGGCCAAGGACGAGACCGGCTACGGCCACCTGCTGCGGCTCGCCAGCCGCGCCTATTTCGACAACCATCTCGGCGAGGTGCCCCGCGTCTCCGCGCAGGCGCTCTCCGAGTGCGCGGGCGGCCTCATCGCGCTGACCGGCGGCATGGGCGGCCCGGTCGATGCGGCGCTCCGCGCCAACCGGCCCGAACTGGCGCTGGCCCGCCTCGACGCCCTGAAGGCGGCCTTCGGCGAGGACCACCTCTACGTCGAGCTGCAGCGCCACGGCCTCTCCGACGAGCGCGCCGTCGAGGGCGAGCTGATTCGGCTGGCCGACACGCACGGCCTCTCTCTTGTCGCGACGAACGAGCCCTATTTCGCCAAGCCCGAGGATTACGAGGCCCACGACGCGCTGCTCGCCGTCGCCGAAGGGCGGCTCGTCTCCGACGACAAGCGCCGGCGCCTGACCCCGCGCCACGCCTTCAAGACCCGGGCCGAGATGGCCGAGCTGTTCCGCGACCTGCCCGACGCGCTCCAGGCCAGTGTCGAGATCGCGATGCGCTGCGCCTACCGGGTGCGGACCCGGAAACCCATCCTGCCGAGCTTCGGCGCCCCGAGCCTGACGACGCCCGCGCAAGGCACGAAGGAGGGCGCCGCCCTCCAGGCGCAGGTGGCGGCGGCCACCACCGCGGTGGCGAAGGAGATCGCCCCCGACGAGGCCGCCGAGCTGCGCCGGCAGGCCGAGGAAGGCCTGACCGAGCGCCTGCGCCAGCACGGCCCGGCCGAGGGGCTGACGGAAAAAGATTACCGCGACCGGCTCGAATACGAGATCCGCGTCATCACCAACATGAAGTTCCCGGGCTACTTCCTGATCGTCTCGGACTTCATCAAGTGGGCCAAGGAGCACGACATCCCGGTCGGCCCGGGCCGCGGCTCGGGCGCCGGCTCGCTCGTCGCGTGGTCGCTCCTCATCACCGATCTCGACCCGATCCGCTTCGGCCTGCTGTTCGAGCGCTTCCTCAACCCCGAGCGCGTCTCGATGCCGGATTTCGACATCGATTTCTGCGTCGAGGGCCGCGAGCGGGTGATCCGCTACGTCCAGGAGCGCTACGGCGAGGAGCAGGTCGGCCAGATCATCACCTTCGGTACTCTGCTCGCCCGCGGCGTGCTGCGCGACGTCGGCCGGGTGCTGGAGATGCCCTACGGCCAGGTCGACAAGCTGACGAAGCTGGTGCCGCAGAACCCGGCCAACCCCGTGACCCTGGCGCAGGCCATCGAGGGCGAGCCGAAGCTCCAGAGCGCGATCGAGGAGGAGCCGGTCGTCGCGCGGCTCATGAGCATCGCCAAGAAGCTCGAGGGCCTGCACCGCCACGCCTCGACCCACGCCGCCGGCGTGGTGATCGGCGACCGGCCGCTGGAAGAGCTGGTGCCGCTCTACCGCGATCCGAAGACCGGGATGCGGGTGACCCAGTTCAACATGAAGTGGGTCGAGCAGGCGGGGCTGGTGAAGTTCGACTTCCTCGGCCTCAAGACCCTGACGGTGCTCCGCGCCGCCACCGACCTGTTGAAGCTGCGCGGGATCGAGGTGGATCTTCCCTCGCTGCCGATCGACGACACCCTCACCTACGAGCGCCTGCGCAAGGGCGAGACGGTCGGGGTGTTCCAGGTGGAATCGGCCGGCATGCGCAAGGCGCTGGTCGAGATGAGCGCCGACCGGTTCGAGGACATCATCGCGCTGGTGGCGCTCTACCGCCCGGGCCCGATGGCCAACATCCCGGTCTATTGCGAGCGCAAGCTCGGCCGCGATGCCGGCAACGAGAAGAACTGGTACCCGCACGAGAAGCTGGAGCCGATCCTCGCCGAGACCTTCGGCATCATCGTCTACCAGGAACAGGTGATGGAGGTGGCCAAGGTCCTGGCCGGCTACTCCCTCGGCGACGCCGACCTCCTGCGCCGCGCCATGGGCAAGAAGATCAAGGCGGAGATGGACGCCCAGCGCGACCGCTTCGTGAAGGGCGCGGTCGAGCGCGGCCTCGAGAAGGGCAAGGCCAACGAAATCTTCGACCTCTTGGCCAAGTTCGCCGATTACGGCTTCAACAAGTCGCACGCCGCGGCCTACGCGCTGATCACCTACCAGACCGCCTATCTCAAGGCGAATTTCCCGGTCGAGTTCATGGCCGCCTCGATGTCGCTCGACATCGACAACACCGACAAGCTCGCCGAATTGCGCCAGGACGCGCAGCGCCTCGGCATCAAGGTCGAGCCGCCGAACGTGAACCGCTCCGGCGTCACCTTCGAGGTGCATGACGGCGCGATCCGCTACGCGCTCGCCGCGATCAAGGGCGTCGGCCGCGCCGCCGTCGAGGCGATCGTCCAGGCCCGCGGCGACACGCCGTTCCGCGATCTCGGCGACTTCGCCCGGCGCCTCAACCCGAAGCAGGTCAACAAGCGCACGCTCGAGAACCTCGTCGCGGCGGGTGCCCTCGACGCGATCGAGCCCGACCGGGCCAAGGCCTTCGCCGCCGTCGAACCGATGATGCGCCTCGCCCAAGGCGCCGCGGAGGCCGAGACCGTCGGCATGATGGACATGTTCGGCGGCGTCATCGCCGCCGAGGTGAACTTGCGCATCCCGGCTTACGAGAACTGGCCGATGGCCGATCGGCTCAAGCGCGAATACGACGCGGTCGGCTTCTTCCTCTCCGGTCACCCGCTCGACGAGTACGGCGACCTTTTGCAGAAGCTCCGGGTGCAGACCTGGGCCGAGTTCTGCCGCTCGGTCCGTGCCGGCACCTCGACGGTCGGCCGGGTGGCTGCGAGCGTGCTCGACCGCGCCGAGCGCCGCACCAAGACCGGCAACAAGCTCGGCATCGTCACGCTCTCCGACCAGACCGGCCATTTCGAGGCGATCATCTTTTCCGAAGGCCTCTCGCATTACCGCGACATGCTGGAACCCGGCGCCGCCCTGGTGCTCCAGCTCCAGGCCAGCACCGAGGGCGAGGACGTCCGCGCCCGCATCCAGACCTGCGAACCCCTCGACCAGGCCGCCGCCCGCCACCAGAAGGGCATGCGGATCTACCTGCGCGACGAGCGCCCGATCTCCAGCGTGCAGCAGCGGTTGCAGGTGAAAGGGGAGGGGGAGGTGTCGCTGATCCTGATCCTCGATGGGGGGGAGCGGGAGGTGGAGGTGAAGCTGGGGGGGAAGTACCAGGCGACGCCGCAGATTGCGGGGGCGCTTAGGGCAGTGCCGGGGGTGGTGCAGGTGGAGGTGAGTTAGCGGGAAAAGATAATAATTAGCATCTTCAGATTGTACCAAGAAGAAGCTTTTTTCGCTTGCTGCTGTGCAATAGAATGATATCACAGCAGGTTAGTAGTACTATTTATTTATTTTTTAGGCGTTAATTCATAATTTGACAATCTCAGAAATTTTACTGCCGACAATTGGCTAAATGCATCGATTAATTTATTTGAAGTGAAAATATACCGCAAGTATATTATTATGGCCTACCTATGTAGGCTGTTTTATATGCAGTCGGGGAAATTTTTATAAATTATTGAATATTAATCGCAAAAATTTAAGACAACAATATTATATATCACATAAATAAAATAGCTAGATATAATAATACATTTATAATTTACAGGCATATTAGCGAACGGTGAAACTAATCGATATAATAATATATGAATATTATTCACAAAATATTGGTTCTATAAAGACTAAGCTTGTTTCCGGATTTTTTTATCATGATGTTAATGTTGTCTCGGGCGCCTACTTAATGTCTCGACAGCGGCTGGATTTAGTGTGAAAGTCGTTTCATGGGGAGATCGTGATGGCCGGTGATTCAAATGGAGCGGACCCTATTTCTGCTTTCGTCGTGCGGTATCAGCGAGAGTACGATTACTTCTACGAAGTAGCCCGCTTAGTCTCGCAGCGCTGCGACGCGTTAGCTGCCGAGAATGGTATCAGAGCAATCGTCACGTTTCGCGCTAAGTCCCCGGATCGATTAGAGGCTAAACTTCGTCAAAGAAACTCCGAAAAAAATTATACATCTGAGGATGAGATACGCAATGATATTGTCGATCTTTCGGGCGTAAGAGTTGCTTTGTATTTTCCTGGCGATCGAAATAAAATCGGAAATTTAATAAATTCGGCGTTCCAGGTTGACAAAGTAAAATCTTTTCCCGACAAGCCTAAAACAGATCAACAGAAATTTGATGGATACCATGCCGAGCACTACCGTGTGAGGTTGGTTTCAGAAATTCTACCCGAGTCGCAACGAAGATATGGCGGCAGTATGGTTGAGATTCAAGTTGCTTCGGTGCTCATGCATGCGTGGTCAGAAGTGGAGCATGATCTTAATTATAAGCAGTTAAGTGGTAATCTTTCAGATGATGAAATTTCTATTCTTGATGGTATCAACGGAATCGTTCTGGCCGGCGAGGTTTTTCTAGAACGATTGCAGGTGGCGTTTGAAGCGCGTGTATCTCGCAGCGGCAGTAGTTTTTCAAGCCAGTATGAATTGGCGGCGTTTCTCTATGATCGCCTTCGTGCTACGACGACTGGCAGTAATACTGATTTGGCGATGGGTAGAATCGATTTGCTTTTCAGACTTTTGCAAAAAGCAGAATTAAACAATCCAGACGCCCTGATGCCATATATCGAAAATATAAAATTACAAGAAAATCGCGGACCTCTGGCCGATAGATTTATTGATCATTTACTGTCGAGGAATCCAGGCTTATCTGATGTGTATCTAAATCTTCGTCGATCCAGCGGTAGCGGTGCCAGATCTTTCTTTAGTGGGCAAGATCAGCCTTCGCCAGAAATCGTAGGTAGTTATTTACAGAAGTGGATCGTCTTGGAAAGATTTATACGAGCTCTTTCAAAAATTCGTAATATTGGAGGAAGGCATTATTCTTTTCCGTCCCGGGATGTGGTCAATATGCTCCAGCTTGATGTAGGAGTTCAGGCAGCGCTTGATGTTCTCAGAAGAATCCGCAACGAGCTTGTTCATGGAGTGAACATACCTGGCGAAGACCTGCTTCAAACGGCGGATCGAGATTTAGGTATTATGTTAGAATCATTTGCAGCAAGTGATGATCCGGAAATATCTACTGCTATGGAGTGGGCAAGATCAGGAGAGCCGGACAATAATCAGTCAAGCATTTGAAGTGGAGACTTTGCTCGTGATATCTAGGGTATAAAATCCGATAGATGTTTCCTGGCGTTTAGGAGGTATGATGCGGTTTGATACATACGGGCCATTTCAAGTGGCTGCTGTTAATAAGAGGGTTAAGGGAAGTCAGCCAGATTTCTGGTCTTCTGTCGATGACGAGGCAAAACGCTATGGCTATGTAGCGGGGGAGCTGCCGCGCGCTATCGGATGCTATGCCCTTGTAATATACAATCGCGCATATCGCCCATGGTATGTTGGTAAGACCCTCGCTCGAGCTGGATTTCGAGGCGAGATTTTTCAAAAACATAAACTTGAGATTTATAGCGAGTATACTCTTGAACGTCGAGGTACGCCGTATATGTTTCTTTTCCCCTTATTGACCGATGGTGGCGCATTCAGCAAAGCGCGGTCTTCCGCAGATAGTGTAATCGATTGGCTCGAACAAACACTTATTGGTATGGCATTTGCAAAGAATCCGATGTTACGCAACGTTTCTCGCACGAAGCATCTACGTAGTGTTACGGTATCTGGTATAATCGGTCCTCGACCACCAGGGAGACCAAATAGCTATGCTGTCGAGGCACGCAAGGCCTTCGTGTTGGGCGATTGATTTAGAGAAACAAGTGTCGTGCATATATGATATTTATTATATATTGAAAATTATAATATTTTTTTAAATGGAGTTATATTTTTTAATTACGAATTGTTTATTGTGAATAATAATTAACTCTCCAACCCCAGCCACCCCGCCAAAACCCCTAACTCCACTCCCAACGCCTCCTGCGCGCCCTCCCCCACCCCCGACTCCCAATGCACCGCATGCACCAGGAGCCGCCCCCCAGCCCGATCAGCCTTCAAATCCACCCGCCCCACCAGCTCCTCCCCGAACAGGAACGGCAGCACGTAATACCCGTACTGCCGCTGCGCCGCCGGGGTGTAGATCTCGATGCGGTAGCGAAAACCGAACAGGCGCTCGGTGCGGGCGCGCTCCCAGACCAGGGGGTCGAAGGGGGCGAGCAGGGCTCGGGCCGAGACGCGGCGGGGGATCGTGGCGTCGCGGTGGAGGTAGGCGGGGGGCCAGCCGGGCACCTCGGCCGGGAGCAGGAGGCCCTCCTCCACCAGCCGGGCGATGGCCGCGGCGGCATCAGACGCGTCGAGGCGGAAATAGTCGCGGAGTTCTGACGCCGTGGCGAGGCCGAGCGCCCGGGCGGAGAGGGCGACCAGCTGCGCTTGCGCCTCCGCCTCCGGCACGTCGGGCAGAGACAAAATGTCCGGCGGGATCACCCGCTCGGTGAGGTCGTAGACCCGCTCGAAGCTGCGCCGCCGCGTCGCCGTGGTGACGTGGCCGGCGTAGAACAGCCATTCGAGCATGCGCTTGGGCTCGCTCCATTCCCACCAGCCGGCCCGGCCGGTCTGGATGTCGGAGGCCGAGAGCGGGCCCTCGTCGCGAAGCCGCGCGAGCAACGCCATCGCCTCGGGCCGGCGCTCGGTGGCGAAGGTCCGCATCGCCCGGTAGCCGGCCTCGCCCCGATCGGCCCGGGCCATGCGCCAGCGCAGGAGCGGGTGGAGGGAGAGCGGCAGGAGCGAGCATTCATGCGCCCAGTACTCGAACAGCCGCCGGTCGCGCTTCGGCCCCCAGGCGCGGCGGTCGAGGATGCTCGTGTCGTAGGCGCCGAGCCGCGAGAAGGCCGGCAGGTAATGCGCCCGCACCAGGACGTTGACGCTGTCGATCTGGTGCAGGCCGAGCCGGTCGATCGTGGCGGCGAGGTGCCGGGGACCAGCGGTGGCAGGGCGTGCGGCGTGAAACCCTTGCGCCGCCAGGGCGACCCGGCGGGCTTCTTGAGGCGTCAGCCGCACGATCCCCATCAGGTCAGATCTTCCGCACGGCCCCGTGGGCGGCGCTGGTGGTCATGCTGGCGAAGGCCCGCAGCGCGGCGCTCACCTTGCGCTTCCTCGGCGCGGCGGGCTGCCAGCCCTTCGCCTGTTGCGCCGCGCGGCGGCGTTCGATCTCGTCGGCATCGACCGCAAGGTGGATGCGCCGGTTCGGGATGTCGATCTCGATCCGGTCGCCCTGCTCGACGAGGCCGATCAACCCGCCTTCCGCCGCTTCCGGCGAGACGTGGCCGATCGAGAGCCCCGAGGAGCCGCCCGAGAAGCGCCCGTCGGTGACCAGCGCGCAGGCTTTGCCGAGGCCCTTCGACTTCAGGTAGCTCGTCGGATACAGCATCTCCTGCATGCCGGGGCCGCCGCGGGGGCCCTCGTAGCGGATCAGCACCACCTCGCCGGCCTTGACCTTGCCGCCCAGGATGCCGTCCACCGCCGCGTCCTGGCTCTCGAAGACGTGGGCCGGGCCGGAGAAGCTGAGGATGCTGGCATCGACGCCTGCGGTCTTCACGATGCAGCCGTCTTCCGCCAGGTTGCCGTACAGCACCGCGAGGCCGCCATCCTGCGAATAGGCGTGGGCTGAATCGCGCACCACCCCGCCCTCGCGGTCGAGGTCGAGCTCGTCGAAGCGCGAGGCCTGGCTGAAGGCGACCTGGGTCGGGATGCCGCCCGGCGCCGCGCGGTAGAACTCGCGCACGCTCTCGCTGGTGGTGCGGGCGACGTCCCAGCGCGCCAGCGCCTCCTTGAGGGTGCCGGAGCCGACATTGCCGACATTCGTGTCGATCAGGCCGGCCCGGTCGAGCTCGCCGAGGATCGCCATGATGCCGCCGGCGCGATGCACGTCCTCCATGTGGACGTTGGCGACGGCGGGCGCGACCTTGCACAGGACCGGCACCCGGCGCGACAGCCGGTCGATATCGGCCATGGTGAACGGCACCTCGCCCTCGTAGGCCGCGGCGAGCAGGTGCAGCACCGTGTTGGTCGAGCCGCCCATGGCGATGTCGAGGGTCATGGCGTTCTCGAACGCCGTCATCGAGGCGATGGCGCGCGGCAGCACCGACGCATCGTCCTGCTCGTAATGGCGCTTGGCGAGATCGACGATGAGATGGCCGGCCTCGACGAACAGGCGCTTGCGGTCGGCATGCGTCGCCAGCACCGAGCCGTTGCCGGGCAGCGACAGGCCGAGGGCCTCGGTGAGGCAGTTCATCGAGTTCGCCGTGAACATGCCCGAGCACGAGCCGCAGGTCGGGCAGGCCGAGCGCTCGATCACCTGCACGTCCTCGTCGGTGACGCGGTCGTCGGCGGCGGCGATCATCGCGTCGACGAGGTCGACCTTCTTGATCCCGGTCGAGAGGTGGACCTTGCCGGCCTCCATCGGCCCGCCCGAGACGAACACCACCGGGATGTTGAGGCGGAGCGCCGCCATCAGCATGCCGGGGGTGATCTTGTCGCAGTTCGAGATGCACACCATGGCGTCGGCGCAATGCGCGTTGACCATGTACTCGACCGAATCGGCGATCAGGTCGCGGGACGGCAGCGAGTAGAGCATGCCGTCATGGCCCATCGCGATGCCGTCATCGACCGCGATGGTGTTGAACTCCTTGGCGACGCCGCCCGCCGCCTCGATCTCCCGCGCCACGAGCTGGCCGAGGTCCTTGAGGTGGACGTGGCCGGGCACGAACTGCGTGAACGAGTTCACCACCGCGATGATCGGCTTGCCGAAATCGGCGTCGGTCATGCCGGTGGCGCGCCACAGGCCGCGGGCGCCGGCCATGTTGCGGCCATGGGTGGTGGTGCGGGAGCGATAGGCGGGCATCGGAACTCTTCTAAGGGAGGCTCCCCCGCGTCATGCCGCCGCGACCCCGTCTCCCGCAAGTCCCTGAATGCAGATCAGGCCCGCGGAGAGCCGCTACTTCGAGCAGCCGATGCAGATGCCCTTCATGATCTGGTCCTCGCGCTTCGCCTCCCGGCGCATCTGCGGGGAGACGGTGCCGGTCTCGTTCGGACCGAGGGCGCCGGGCTTGGGCACCGTCTGGCCGGTGCCGGTGGTGTTGGGCGCCTTGATCGTCGAGGCCGGGCCGCCGCCGGTGCCGGTCTCGCTCACCTGCGCGAGGGCGGGGAGGGGGGCGAGGAGACCGAGGGCGAGCAGCGTGGGGAGGAGGGGGCGGGCCGGCATGGCGGGATCATTCCTTGTAAGACTCTCTCGCCCGAGTCGACGCGGCGGGCCCGGCGAAGTTCCCGAGATGTGGCCGAGCTTGTTCACCCATGATCGGCGCGCGCCGATCCGGCGGTCGCCCGGAAGCGACCGTTCCGGCGGCGTGGTAACGACTTGTTAACCATTTCGGCGCCACGAATCGGCCATGTACTCACAGCTTCGCCACTACGGCTGGCGCCCGCTTGAAGCGGTTGGCCATATCGCGTTCTGGATCGCCCTGCTGACGGTGGGCATCGCCTGTACGGGGGCCGATCTCCTCGGCGGCTGGGAGCAGGCCGGGCGGATCCTCACGGGGCGGGGCTGATTCTTCGAGGGCGCGGCGGGTTCCCGCTTGCGAGCGGGTTCGGTCGCTCCACAGATTCAATCCCACCCGCGACCTCAGGATGAGGTCGCGGGTGGGACAGATTCTCGTCTCATGCGATCTCGAACCCATCCGGGTTGCGTCCAGGGTCTCGGCTGCTAAGCTTGGCCGTGGCCACGGGCCAGGCTTGCCGCCCGATGAAGGGGCGCCACACGTCTCCCGCGCCGCCGGAGAGCGACGTCGGCCTCCGATGCGCCGCGCGACCCGGTCCCTGAGCGCCGGCGCATCCTCGACCCATCCGGGCGCGGCTTCTCGCGCCCGCCCAGGCCGCGCCGCCCATCGCCTCCCGCGTCGGGTTCGTCGCGCGTGGCCGCACCCATCGTCAAGGATCCGACGCGATGATCGATCACCGCCGCCGCCTCCTGAGCCGCGCCGCCCTCACGGAGGAGGGGCGCATCACAATCCGGCGCGAGCCGGACCGGGCCTGGCCCGGCGACCACAGCCGGCTCTGCGCCCTGGAGAATGACGGCCACCTGCTGTTCCTGGGCGAGCGGCCCGGCCCGCTGCCCGGCGGCGCCTCGGCCGAATGGCGCCTCACCGCGCAGGGCCGGCAGGCGCTGGGGGAGGCCTGAAGGCCGGGGCCGGCAAGGGCGTCGCGTCGCACCGGCGCTTCAAAACCGGCCTGTTCGCGCCTACATCCCGGAGGTAGGGCCACCGGCCCGGACAGACCGCCGAGGTGAGCGATGGACTATGTCTGCGACGTCACGGGCGGAAACACCTGGTTCCGGATCGAGACCGAGGCGGAAGCGATCCAGGAATCGGCCCTGATGGGCCATGCGGTCGAGAAGCACTTCCGCCAAGCGCGGGAGCGCGCCGAGGCCTCCTACGTGCCGCCCCCGGGGCCCTTCATCGAGCAGCAGATCGGCCTCAAGGCGCATCTGCGCCGGACCATGCCGCGCTTCTTCACCCTGCGCGATCCGGAGGGCAACGGGCTCGCCACCGCCATGGTGCCCTCGGGGGCGGGCTGCCCGATCATCGTCGGCGTCGGCAATCGCGACCCTTACGTGGAGCACGACGCGGCGATCCGGGCGCTGGCGGCGCATCTCGGCATTCCGCTCGAGCGCAGCCGCTGCTACCCGTACGGGCGCTGAGGCTTTTGTCTGTGCATCATTTTTTTCGCCGAACCGGCAACCACTTCGGCGAATGATGCCGTGTCACGCGGCTTGCGTCCGGGCCGTGAGCGGCACCGCGATCCGGCAGGCGAGGCCCGACGCCGCGTAATCGAGCCGGACCGCGCCGGCGAGTTCCCGCTCCAGGCTGGTGCGGATCAGCCGCGTGCCGAAGCCGGTCCGGGCCGGCGGCGCCACCGCGGGGCCGCCGCTCTCGCGCCAGCGCAGGGAGAGAAGGCCGGCACCGGCCTGCCACGCCACCTCCCAGTCCACCGCCACCTGGCCCGTCTCGACCGAGAGCGCGCCGTACTTCGCCGCGTTGGTGGCGAGTTCGTGGATCGCCATCCCGAGGGGCAGGGCCACCGCCGGCGTGAGGGAGACCGGCGGCCCGTCGAGGCGGATGCGGTCCGGCCGCCCGCCGGCATAGGGCTCCAGCTCCGCCGACAGGATGCCGCGCAGGCCCGCCCCCTCCCAGTGGTTGGCGGTCAGCACGTTGTGGGTCTGGGACATCGCCAGCAGCCGGGCCTCGAAGCTGCCGGTGAAGTCGGCGAGGGTGGCGGCGCTGCGGGCGGTCTGGCGCGCCATCGATTGCACGGTGGCGAGCGTGTTCTTCACCCGGTGGTTCAGCTCGTGGATCAGCAGGTCCTGGCGGGCATCGGCCGCCCGGCGCTCCTCCTCCTGCCGCCGCAGGGCGTCGGCGGCGGCGGTCAAGGCGTGGCTGATCGCCTGCGCCTCGCGCACGGCGGAGGCCGGGACGACCGCCGGCTCGCCCCGGCCGAGCGCCGCGGCGGCGACCGCGAGGCGGCGCAGCGGCCGGGCGAGCAGGCCGGCGGCGAACCAGCCGATGCCCGCCGCCACGGTGGCGACGACGAGGCCCCAGAGCAGGATCTGCCGGCGCAGCTCCGCCACCGTCGCGAAGGCGGTGTCGGCGTCCTGGCGGACCAGCACCGTCCAGCCGAGGCCCGGGAAGTCGCGGTAGCCCCGGGTCGGTCGGTAGCCGGTGAGGTAGCGCTTTCCGTCGGGCCAGGTCTCCGCCACCGTGCCGGAGCGGCCGGCGCGGGCGGCGGCCACGCTCGGCAGATCCGCCGGCAGGTCGGTGCGGCGCCAACGGTCGGGGCCGAGCAGCACCGTGCCGTCCCGGGCGAGCACCAGGGGGGTGACGTCGCGCTGGCCGGCCGCGGATTCGCGCAAGGCCGCCTCGGCCGCCCGGGCCCAGGTCCAGTCGAGATGGCCCGAGACCACCCCCACGAGGCGACCGGCATCGTCCCGTACGGGAGCGGCGATGTCGAGCACTCGCGGCGGGTCGGCGGGATCGCTGTTCGGTTTCAGGCTGGCGAGCAGGGTGGCATCGTGCACGTCGCTCACGAAGGGGCCGTGGCGGCCCTTGGTGAAATACTCCCGATGGGCGACGTCGATCCCCTCCAGCACGCCGGTGCTCGTCGCCGCGATCCGGCCGTCCGCGTCGATCAGCCCGATGATGGCGTAGTCCGGATAGGTCTCCTGCGCCCGCCGCAGCACCCGGCGCTTGCGCTCCACCGGCACGGCGGGATCGCGGATGGTGTCGTTCTCGGCCAGGATCACCATGTCGCGCCAGCGCTCGAACAGGCCGCGATCGAGCCGGCCGGCCATGGTGACGGCGAGGTCGCCGAGTTCGGCCTCGATGCGCGCCTCGAGCCGGTCGCTCGCCACACGGGAGGCCACCAGGGCGAGCACCAGGGTCGCCACCAAGCCCGCGGCTCCCAAACCGAGGGCCAGGAAGACGCGGAGCGGCGGCTGGAGCACGGGGCGATCCGGGTCCTGAAGGCGGGGCAGGGGGAGGCTGCCCTACGGGTACGGGCCAACCCTATCTCAAAGCAACCCGCGCGAGAAAGCCTCGCGGTTCCGGATACGGCGGAAACGTCAGCTTTCGAAGCGCCGCTTCCCCGTCGGCTCGATCATCGCCCGGACCTTGGCGGCGAAGGCGTCGATGGCGAAAGGCTTGGTGATCATCCGCATGCCGGGCGCGAGGTGACCGTTGCCGAAGGCGGCGTTCTCGGCGTAGCCGGTGATGAACAGCACCCGCAGGTCCGGCCGCGCCGCCAGGGCCTCGTCGATCATCCGGCGGCCGTTGAGGCCCGGCAGGCCGACATCGGTGACGACGAGGTCGATCCGCCCGGGCGCTTCGAGGAGGCGAAGGCCGGTCCGCCCGTCGGGCGCCTCGATCACCCGGTAGCCGAGTTCGGTCAGGGTCTCGCCGATCAGCGCCCGGACGGTGGAATCGTCCTCCACCACCAGCACCGTCTCGCCGTGCTCGGCCCGCGGCACCGGCAGGCCCCTCTCGGGGGCGGGCTCGTCGGCGATGCGTCCGCGGTGCCGCGGCAGGTAGAGCTTGACCGTCGTCCCGGCGCCGACCTCGGAATAGATCCGCACGTGCCCGTCCGACTGCTTGGCAAAGCCGTAGATCATCGAGAGGCCTAAGCCCGTCCCCTCGCCCATCGGCTTGGTGGTGAAGAACGGGTCGAAGGCGCGGGCGATCACGTCCGGCTTCATGCCGGTCCCGGTATCGCTGACGCAGAGGCAGACATACTGCCCCGCCCGCACCCCGATCTCGCTCGCCACATAGGCGTCGTCGAGATGGGCGTTGGCGGTCTCGATGGTCAGCCGCCCGCCGTCGGGCATCGCGTCGCGGGCGTTGATCGCGAGGTTGAGGATCGCGTTCTCGAGCTGGTTGGGGTCGCAGAGCGTCAGCCACAGGCCGCCGGCCACCACCACCTCCAGCTGCACCCGCTCGCCGAGCGTCCGGCGCAGCAACTCGTCCATCGAGCTCACCAGCCGGTTGGCGTCGACCGCCCGGGCCTCGAGCGGCTGGCGCCGGGCGAAGGCCAGCAACCGGTGGGTCAGGGCCGCGGCGCGCTGGGCCGAGGCCATGGCGAGGCCGGCATAGCGGGTCAGGTTCTCGGTGCGGCCCTCGCCGATGCGGGTCTGCATCAGGTCGAGCGAGCCGACGATGCCGGTGAGCAGGTTGTTGAAGTCGTGGGCGATGCCCCCCGTCAGCTGCCCCACCGCCTCCATCTTCTGCGACTGGCGCAACGCCTCCTCGATCCGGGCCCGCTCCTCGATCTCGGCGGTCAGGCGCGCATTGGCCTCGGCGAGCGCCGCCGTGCGCTCGGCTACCAGCGCCTCCAGCGCCTCGCGGCTGCGGGCCAGGGTCTCGCGGGCCCGGACCTGGTCGTCGATGTCGGTGCAGGTGCCGAACCAGCGCTCGATCGCGCCGGTGCGGGCATCGCGGATCGGCATCGCCCGGCCGAGCACCCAGCGATAGACACCGTCGTGCCGGCGCAGGCGGTACTCGATCTCGTAGGGCTCGCCGGTGGCAAGCGAGTGGCGCCAGCGCCGCCAGGCCTCCGGTTGCTCGGCGGGATGGAAGATCGCGTTCCAGCCCTCGCCGTCGGTCGAGCCCTCCGGCATGCCGGTGAACTCGTACCAGCGCGTGTTGTAATAGTCGTGGTAGCCGTCCGGCAGGGTCGACCACACCATCTGGGGCATCGATTCGGCGATGGCCCGGAACTTCAGGGCGCTGTCGGCGAGCGCCGCCCGCGCCTCCTTCTCGGCGGTCATGTCGACGCCGAGCAGGTGCAGGTCGGCGATCGCGCCGTCGGGCCCGCGATGGGGCACGTAGCGCACGAGCGCGTGGCGCCCGTCGGCACCGGGATGGGGCATCTCGAACGACACGGTCTCGCCCGAGAAGGCCCGGGCGAGCAGCGGCTGGCGCACCGCATAGGCGTCCTCACCGAGGATCGCCCGCAGCGGGCGCCCGACGGCCTCGTCCGGCGCGAGGCCGAACCATCGCGAAAAATTGCCGTTGGCGAAGCGGCAGATCTCGTCGCGGTCGAGGGCGGCGATCAGCGCGGGGGCGGCTTCGGTGATGCTGCGCAGGTCGTCGCGGTCGGCCCGGGCCTCGGCGAGCGCCCGGGCGAGGCGGATCTCCCGCGCCGCTTGCCCGGCGAGCACGGCGAGGCCCTCGGCCTCCCGCTCCGTCAGCCCGTCCGGCCGCGCATCCGGATCGAGCACGCACAGGGTGGCGAGGGTCCGGCCATCCGGGTCCGCAAGCGCGATGCCGGCATGAAAGCGCAGGCCCGGCGGACCGGCCACGGCGGGCAAGGCGGCGGTGCGATCGTCCTGGGCCAGATTCGGGACGATCACGGGTTCGACGCCGGCGAGGCGAGCGAGCGCCGCCGCATCCCGCGGGGACAGCCCGGGCGGGACGAACCCGACCGGGGCTGCGTCCGCCCGGTGGATCAGCGCGAAGGCGCTGCCGCAGACCGCACGGGCGAGGCGGGCGGTCTCGGTGAGGTCCGGTTCCGGAAGGTCCGATTCCCGGATGTCCGGTTCCGGGTCTCCGGCCGGGAGCATGACGGTGCCCCATCCGGCCGGTTCGATCTGTCCGCTCGCGTCGTCGCTGGTCATGGCTGATCGTTGCGGCCCGCCCCCGCCGGACCCTGCGGAACCGCAGCCGGATAGACGGAGCGATACCCTGCAGGCAACCGCCAAGACGGCGCAGGGTTTCCCGAAGGTGCGCCGAAGGATGCGCGAATGGCGCGCACGGGCGACCGCCTGCGGCGCGATGACCGCACCCGTGCGGGTTGCGGACCCTGCGCCGAATCAGTAACTTGTTGATTATGTTGTAGTTTTCAAAAGTTCTAATCTGAGAGCCGTCTGCGGGAGCGATTCCCTCGGCGCTCCGCGGATCGGGTGCTCCAGTCACAACATGATCGTCTGTTCCTGCAACGTGCTCTCCGACGGCCAGGTGCGCGCGTGCCTCAATCCCGGCCCGGGCTGTCCGCGGACGCCCGCCCAGGTCTATGCCTGCCTCGGCTGCAGCCCGAAATGCGGCCGCTGCGCCCGCACGATCCGGGGCATCCTCGATCGGGCCCTGTCCGAGGCGCATGCCGCCTGCACCACCACCTGCGGGGCGGCCTGCACGCTGAAGGAATTGAAGGAAGAGGCCGCCTGAGGCGGCCCCCTCTCGTCACGACCTGAAAGCCACGCGACTGGCCACGCAACCTGAGATCTCGCAGAGTCTCGGGCTCACATGGCCTCGGGCTCACATGGCCTCGGGCTCACATGGCCTCGGGCTGGATCGTCTCCAGGCCGCCGATGTGACGCTGGCAGTAGAGTTGCAGGCCGATCTGGCTGATCAGCTCGAGCTGAGTCTCCAGGAAGTCGATATGGCCTTCCTCGTCGGCGGCCAGTGCCTCGAAGAGCTGCTTCGACACCCGGTCGTTGATCGAGTCGCAGTACTTCGCGGCCTCGAGATAGAGGCTGCGCGCCTCGTTCTCGGCGGCGAGATCGCACTCGATGATTTCCAGGACGTTCTGCCCGATCCGCAGCGGATCGAGCTCCTGCAGGTTCGGGAAGCCATCGAGGAACAGGATCCGATCGACGAAGCGATCGGCGTGGTTCATCTCCTCGATCGACTCCTTGCGCCAGAACTTGGCGAGATCGACATAACCCCAGTCGTTCAGCATCCGGAAGTGGAGCCAGTACTGGCTCACCGCGGTCAGCTCGCTGCGCAGGCCGCGGTTGAGGTACTCGACGACCTTGGCGTCACCCTTCATCGCTCGATCTCCCGTGTCGATCGTCCATGGGGCCGGGCGGGTGCCGGCCCAACCGGGGCCCTAGCTAGCAGCGAACGTGCCGCAGGGCCACAGCGTCCAGGCGCTGACAGCCCGGGATCCGGCGCTCACACGTCGAGGCAGGCGAAGGCGTCGAGGTCGAGGGCGTGGCCGGCCCGGTCGCGCTTGGCGGTCAGGTAGCGGATGTTCTCCGGCGTGATCCGCCCGAGCGCCCGCTGGGTCTCGACCACGGTGAGCCCCGCGGCCTCCAGGCTCGCGGCCTTCTCGGGGTTGTTGCTGAGGAGCCGGACGGAGGTGACGCCGAGCGCCTTCAGCATCGCGGCCGCGAAGTCGAACCGGCGCTGGTCGAGGCCGAAGCCGAGGGCCTCGTCCGCCTCGTAGGTGTCGAGCCCGCGCGCCTGGAGGTCGTAGGCGCGGATCTTGTTGGCGAGCCCGTTCCCGCGGCCCTCCTGGTCGAGGTAGAGCACGATGCCGCCGCCGTTCTGCGCCATCCAGCCGGCGGTGCCGCGCAGCTGGTCGCCGCAATCGCATTTGAGCGAGCCGAACAGGTCGCCGGTGAGGCAGGCCGAGTGCAGCCGCACCGCCACCGGCCGCGACAGGTCCGGCCGGCCGATCACCACCGCCACCTGATCGCGCAGCCCCTCGCCGCCGCGGAAGACCACGAACTCGCTGTCGGGCGCGCTCGCCAGCGGCACCGGCGCCCGGCTGACCGGCCTCAGGGACGCCGCCTGCCGGCCCGGATAGGCCGCGACCGACGCCGCCCCGACCGCGAGGGTCCCGGGGGGCGCCGCCTCGCCGGGCACCACCAGGACGGCCGGCAGTACCTGCGCCAGCGCCATCAGGGCGAGGGCCGCCTCGTCGCCGGCCGAGGCCGGCGCCACGGGCGCGTCGATCCGCCCGTCGAGGCGCAGGGCCAGGGTCTCGATCCGGACGGGGTCGATCGCCGGCAGGGCGACCGCGCCGGCCTCGCTCCGATCCGCGAGGCCGAGGCGGCGCAGGCGCGCCGCCGGCAGGACGAGACGCGCGCCCGTGCCCGCGAGCGCCGCCAGGGCGCCGGCCGCGTCGCCGTCGAGGGCCTCGACCGACAGCGCGAGAACCGGATCCGCGCCGCGCAGGGCGACGGGCCGGCCGGCGCGGATCTCCGCCAGCGCCCGCTCGACGTCGACCTGCTCCTGCCTCTGTTCGCGGCCCGCGGCCGGGTCTAGATTGCTGCTGCTACTCTGCATCGTGACCGACATCATCGACCCTGAGAGAGATGGCCCCGGCACGGTCGTGACGGGCCGGGAACCATGAGGACGAACCGGTGAAGGGACAAAGCCACGGTTCGACGCCGGACGGCATGCGGGGCGTTTCGCCACGCTTGGCTCAAGTGGGGCGTTCCGCCCCGCTTTGCCGGGATCCCTCCATCAACCTTTCGCGATTGTCCAGACCGTCCATACATCCGGGGAGTGAGGCCGCATGACGCCGCCCAGCTATGCTCCGTCCCAGAAGGTGCTGCACTGGGCCGTCGCCGTCCTGATCGTCGCCCTGGTGCCGATCGCTCTAGCCATGGCCAACCTGCCCGACGGACCGGTGAAGAACGCGCTCTACGAGTGGCACAAGTCGTTCGGGCTCACCGTGCTGGCACTGGCCCTGGCGCGGCTCCTGGTGCGCGCCGCCCGCGGCGCTCCCCCGCTGGCGGCCGGCCTGCCCGCCTGGCAGCGCCGGGCGGCCCACGCCTCGCACCTGGCGCTCTACGCCCTGATCGTGGCGGTGCCGCTGCTCGGCTGGGCCGGCACCTCGGCCTGCTGCGCCCCGGTGATGCTGTACTTCACCCTGCCCCTCACCCTGCCGATCTCCGGCGGCATGCCGGTGGGCGAGGCGATCCTCCGGGTGCACCAGGTCGCGGCCTTCACGCTGGTCGCGCTGGTGCTGCTGCATGCCGCCGCCGCCCTGCATCACCATCTGGTGCGGCGGGACGGGACCTTGCGGCGGATGCTGCCGGGACGGACGGAGTGATCCGACATCCGGAAACGATCGCCCGGATGTCGGATGACGAGCCCGCGCGGCGGATCCGACGGCTCCACGCGCTCGAGCGAAGCCGATATCCGCATCGCGACAGCGATTGCGCGGCAATCGCCGGGCGATCGTGCAAGCCGGCCTGCTATGCCGGCATCGCGAAGTGTATCGGCCGTCCGGAGGGAATGGCCGCAAGCAGGATGGGCGGAACGGTCCGCACCAGCGCCTCGTTGAAGCCCAGCTCTACGAAATTTTCGTAGGTCTTGATGGCATATTTGCGGATGTTGATCGACGGCTCGCCGAAGACCAGATAGATTTCGCCGGTCTCGCTATCGCTCACCAGGCACGTGCCGGGGCCGAGATCCGGACCTTCGGCGACGCTGTCGAGGTCCGGAACGTGATCGAAGGTCACTCCCGGCCTGAACAGCGCGTCATAGACGGGGGAGCTGGTTACATGGTGGCGCAATCCATTGAATACCAGCCATGTCCGCGTGCTCTCTTCGTTGATGAGACGCCGACCATTGAGATCCGGGCGAATGGACTTCACAATACCAGCTCCGACTTGAAACGGAATGGCAGACGCCATAACAATCGCGCTGCGTGATTGCAAGCAGGAACCGCCGTGCTGATCGGATGTCATCCCAGTATCGAGCATGGAGGGGTGCAAGCGAGATATGGTATTCATATCCGATTTATCTGCGATGTCACGCTATGAATGGATGGCATGTCGATGAACGTCGCCGTTCACGGAGATCCCGTCAGTCAAGATTTCCGATCGCCTCGTCTTGGGAGGTGCGGCCATTGTTCTGGCGGCGGCGGTCGTGATCCGGCCTGCCGCAGCCCCGACGATCCGTCGCAGGGTGGCGGCCGGAGCGCCTTTTCGTGCACCACGAGATCTTGATCCTGCGGTTGCCATGGCGGCGGTGGCGCCGCGCAGGGCTCGGCGAGACGTCCCGCGACCGACGCCTGCGCCGGAGCCGCTTCGACCGGACTTTCGCAACGCCGTGTCATCCGGGCCTCCGACCCGACGTGCATGGCGGCATTCGGCTGGACTTCGTTGATCCAATGGAGCGTCTGATGTATGTGCTATGTACCAGTATCTTGGGTCTGCCGTGCCGGACAGCCCAGCCGATCGATGCGTGCCGCACTCGGGCTGCGACGAGTAGGATGACATGCCGGATTGGTCGAAAATGCGAGTTTTCCATGCAGTCGCAAACTTCATTTGCAAATGCAGTCTGAATTATAATCAGTCAAGAGGTATGAAATATTCTAAATTATGATTTATAGTCACGCAGATTGAAAATCGCATATATTATATATAGGATGGTATGGCATGAAGCTGGAGATCGTCATCGATGATTCCGTCGCCGTGAGCGGCGACGGATGGATCGCTAAGATCTGCAATATCGGCGTGAAGAAAATCGATAACGAGGGCGATCTAAGCTTCTGCCTGTCGACGGGAGATCCTGACCTTTATGATTATTTCCCGTTCAATGTCCGCATTTTTTTGAACGGGCAAATCGCGGAGGGCGTCGAGTTCGGCAGGCCTTGGGAGAATCTCAAGCTGAGCTACCCGATCCACGATCCGTCCGGCTCGTTCGCGATCAGGATCGAGAGCGATTACGCCGCGACCCCGTCCGCGCGTGGCATGAACGACGATCAGCGCGAGCTCGCCCTCGTCGTCTCGGATTTTGCCTACGACCCGATGGTCCATCTGCGCCCCAGGAAGGCGATGCCCCGGGGGCCGTCGTCGAACGCTCCGATCTTCGTCATCGGCCCGCACCGGCCCGACACCCGCCGTCTCGCCTGGGCGGTCGGGCAGCATCCGAACGTCTACCCGATGGACGAGACCAGCTGGCTGCCGGGCTTCTACGTCGGAGCGCTGCGGGCGTTCGAGGCAGCGAGCCGGGCTCCCGGCTCGTCGGTGAAGACGTACAGCCTCGATCTCGACGATGTCCTGCGCCGACAGGGGCAGATGATCAGCGACATGCACCACGAGATCAGCCGACGCCGGTCGCTGGAGATCCTGTTTGCCCGCGCGGAGAACATGTCGCCGCACTTCGACAGACGGTTCTAGATGATCCGGTCGCCGCACTCGACGAAGGGCCGCTGGGTCGACGGCACGGCGGACAATACCGGCCTGGCGATCGGTCTGGCGCGCATGTTCCCCGACGCACGGTTCATCGGCACGCTCGGGCGCCCCACGGCGGCGGTAACGTCCCGGCTGGTCTCCGGGGAGGCGGGCGTGGATCCCGCGGCCTTCAAGGATGCCGCCGAGGCGTGGGAGAGAGCGACCCAATGTCTGGTCGAGGCGATGCGGCATCTCGGGCCGGGGAGGGCGCTTCCGGTCAGGCAGGGCGACGTGACCGAGAATCCGGCCAGGGTGATGCGCACGGTACTGGATTTCTGCGGCGAGCCCTTTTTCAGGGGCTGCGAGGCGAGCCTCGCGAGAGACGGCACTCCGTCCCCCGCATCCCCCCGGTTCGACGATGCCCAGAGCAGCCATCTGTTCGATCTGGAGAACATCTACGAACAGGTCATGTCGGGGGCGGCGATGGCGGACATCCGGTGGAGGACGCCGCCGGTCGCCTTCGACGACCGCTGCGCCGTGGAGGCCGGCCGATGGGCCGGTGCGATGCCGGGCGGTTGACGGCCGCCGCCGCCCGGACGGGGCGCGGGGCCGGAGCATCGCCGTCGCCGCACCCCGCCCAGTGCGGATCGTCACGAACGCGGGAGTCGGGCCCGCACCAGGTCGTCGAGGGAGTCGCTCCCGCCGATCTTGTATCCGACGATGCCCGCCGCCCGGGCCGCGGCCACGTCGTGATCCTGGTCGCCGACCAGGAAGCTCGTCGCCGCGTCGACGGGCCATCGGCTCAGGAGATCGAGGATCATGCCGGGTGCGGGCTTGCGCCAGTCCGAGACGCGGGCATAGGCCGGCACCGTGCCGTCCGGATGGTAGGGGCAGTACCGGAAGGCGTCGATATGCGCGCCCATCGTCCGCAGCTCCGCCTGCATGTGGGCGTGTAGCAGGCCGACGGCCGCCTCGTCGTAGAAGCCGCGCGCGACGCCGGCCTGGTTCGTCACCACGAACACGAAGGCGCCGGCATCGTTCAGGGTCTTGACGGCCTCCCGGGCGCCAGGCAGCCAGCGGAACCGCTCGATCTCGCCGACATAGCCGCAATCCTCGTTGAGGACGCCGTCGCGGTCGAGGAAGACGGCCGGCCGGCGCTGGGCCGCCGGGATCGCTCTCTGGGCCCGCTCGAAATCGCTCGGGATCCCGATATCGATGAAGAAGCCGTCATAGCGCCGGCCTGCGACCCGGCCGCTCTCGGCGAGCTTGGCCAGGCCGTCGGCCTCGAGCGAGGAGGACGGCGACAGGCTGTCGACGAGCGAGCGGCGGACGACGTAGATGCCGCCATTGACGAGGCCCGGCGCCGGGGAGCCGGTCTTCTCCGCGAAACGCCGCACGCGCGGGCCGTCCACCGTCACGGTGCCGTAGCGTGCCGCATCCTCCACTTCCCGCAGGGCCAGGACCGCGAGGTCGTCCGGCCCGAGCCGGGTCGCCAGGTCGAGGAGGTTGACGTCGAACCAGCTGTCGCCGTTGAACAGGAAGAAGACCGGGTCGAGCTGGTCGCGGGCGTGCCAGAGGGCGCCGCCGGTCCCGGCCCGGTCGGGCTCGACCGCGATCTCGAAGGTCAGGCCGAGCCGTGGACACGCCTCCGCCGCGAAGGCGCGGATGTCGTCGGCGCGGTGAGCGGCGAGGAACAGGACCCGGTCGATCCCGAACCGGCCGATCTCGAACAGCAGCCGCTCGAGGAACGGCGTCTCCGCCACGGGGAGCAGGGGCTTCAGCGTCGCCGCCGTCAGGGCGCCGAGGCGGCTGCCGATCCCCCCGCAGAGGATGACGGCCTGCCGGACGTCCGTCGGCTGGGAATGGGTCGCAATCATCTTGGTTTCCAGTCACGGACGATCGGGCACCTTGGAGAGCGCCGCGATCGCGTTGCAATCACGAAGCTCTCTAGGTCTTTGATTTTGCCGCAATTTCTGCGACGAACCGGCACCCACTTCGTCGGAAAATGCGCGAGAGGAGGCTCCCTCCCCGGCGGCCGATGCGGGCGCGCTCTCTCGCTGGAGGGCGCCGCGTATCAGGCGGCAGGGCCGCCGAAGATCTCCTCCTCGACGGCGCCGCAGATCGCGTGGGCCGCCGTGATGTGGAGCTGCTGGATCATCGGCGTCCTGGTGTGGGGCGCGGCCAGCACCAGGTCGCAGAGATCCGCCATCTCGCCGCCATTCGCACCCATGAGCCCGACCGTGGTGACGCCGAGCTCGCGCGCGGCGCGCAGCGCGCGCAGGATGTTGGGCGAGCGGCCCGAGGTCGAGATGCCGCAGAACAGGTCGCCCTTGCGGCCGAGCGCCAGGACCTGCCGCTCGAAGACACGATCGAACCCGTAATCGTTGCCCACCGCCGTCAGCACCGAGGTGTCGACGGTGAGGGCGATCGCGGCCAGCGGCGCGCGATCGAAGTTGAGGCGGGAGACGAACTCGCCGGCGATGTGCTGGGCGTCGCCCGCGCTGCCGCCGTTGCCGGCGAACAGGAGCTTGCCGCCCCCGCGCAGGGTGCGGACGCAGGCCGCCGTCATCTGGCGGCAGGACTCGATGAAGGCCTGTTCCTTGAGGGTGTCGGCCAAGGCGGCGCTGGACGCCTCGAAGTGGGACAGGACGTGGCAGGGCTTATCGGACATCGGCTGGTCTTTCGGGCTGGTCTTTCGGGCCGGTCGTTCTGTCGGGATGGGAATCGGCGGCGCGCGGACGGGTCACGACTCGCCGGAAGTGGCGGGAGGCCCGCCGAGTTCCGGCACGTAGGGCTGCATGCTGCGCACCAGCGCCGCCAGCGCATAGTCGCGCGACAGGAATTCGATCGCCCGCGCCGCCCGCGCCTGGGTCGCCGCCGGATCGAGGAGGCAGCGGATGACGCCGTCCGCGAAGGCGCCGGGCTCGTCGGCCACGATGCAGATGTCGTCGGCGTCGATGCCCTGCATGCCGATCGAAGTCGATACGACCGGGATCGCGTTGGAGAACGCCTCGATCACCTTCCCCTTGACGCCGCCGCCGAAGCGCAGCGGGACGATCGCCGCCGAGGCCTGGGCGTAGAGCTGCCGCAGAGCCGCGTCGCTGATATGGCCGGCCACGGTCACCGAGGGCGCCGTGTTGACGAGGTTGCGGATGTCGCCCGGCGGGTTCGAGCCGGCGATCGTCAGCCGGGCATCGGCCACCGCGGCCTTGATCGTCGGCCACACCTCCGAGACGAACCACAGCACGCCGTCGACGTTCGGCCCATGCTGGAAGCCGCCGACGAACATCAGGTGGGCGGCGTCGCGGCTGGGCGCCTGCGTGTTGCGCTCCCACATCGCGGCGATCTCGGCTTCGTCGAAGAACCAGGCCGGCACCGCCGCCGCCGGCGGCAGGTCGGGCAGGGAGGCCCGCAGGATGTCGATCTCGGTCTGGCTCGGATAGAAGATCGCGTCCGAGCCAAGGCAGATCTTCTCCTCGAGCGTCCGCATCGCGGTCATCTCATCGTGGACCGCCTCGTCCTGGGATACGTTCCACTGGATTTCCAGCCGGCGCCAATGCAGGTCGTGGCCGTAGAACAGGACCTTGCTCTTTTGGCGGTCGATCGCGTCGATGTATTTCTCGGCGATCTGCGGCCGGCTCAGGAAGACGTAGCCGAGATCGTCCGCGTTGTCCCGGTACCAGGCCTCGAACCCGCCGACGTATTGCGGACCGTAGATGACCTCGACGCCGAGATTCTGCAGCGGCCGGGCATAGGTCCGGTCGTTGTAGAGGTTGTCGGGCCAGAACGTGACGTGGAAGCCCTGCTTCAGGAACATCCGGATGAAGTGCAGCATGGTGCGCGATCCGGCATCGCGGTCCCATTGCGGCACGTAGTGGTCGACGATCAGGATGTGGGGACGGCGCGCGCTGCGGTCCCGGGCCAGGAAGACCCTCTCGGCATTGGGGAAGTGCTCGGCCGCGAGCGTGGCGCTCCAGCGCTCGAGGAACTTGCGCTGGTTGGCGACCTGATAGGCCTTGATCCCCGACGTGACGTCGCGGCCGTGGGAGCGGCCCTCGTGATGGATCAGGACCGAATGCGCCGCGAGCCAGGTCCGGTAGCCGGCGGCGCGGACCCGGAACGCGATGTCCGAATCCTCGTTGTAGGCCGGCGTGTACAGCGGATCGAAGCCGCCGAGCTCGTCCCAGAGCGTCTTCGGGAACGCGATCGAGGCGCCCGAGATGTAGTCGACGTCCTTGGAGTAGCTGAAATGCGGCAGCCGGGCGTTGCTGCCCCGGCCGTAATTCCAGGCGCTACCGTCGTTCCACAGGATGCCGCCGGCCTCCTGCAGCGTGCCGTCGCCGTTGATGAGCTTCGATCCGGTCATGCCGACGGCCGGGTCGGCCGCGAAGGGGGCGATGAGCTCGTCGAGCCAGCCCGGCAGGACGATCGTGTCGTTGTTCAGGAAGACGAGGTAACGCCCCTTCGCCTGCCGCGCGCATTCGTTGCAATTGTGCAGGAAGCCGAGATTGGTCGCGTGCCGGGCCAGCACGATGTTGTGGCCGAGGCGCGAGACGATGCTCGGCGTCGCATCCGTCGACCGGTCGTCGCCGACGACGATCTCGTAGCTGTAGGACGTCTCGTGCTCGAGGATCGAGACGATCGCGGTCAGCGTGTAGACGAGGTTGTTGTAGACCGGAATGACGATCGACACGTCGGGCTGCGTCTGGTCGGACGGCGCGGTGAGCCGCCGGGCGCGCTGGACGAGGTATTTGAGCGCGGGACTCGCCGCGAACCCGTCCGGATCGGCGTCGTAGGCTTCGATCACCGAGAACAGGTAGGACAGTCCGTCGATCGGATCCTGGCCGAACTCGTCGCCGACGTAGTCCCGCAGGCTCTGGGGAATCCAGTAGTCGTTGAGGGTCGACGGCCACGTCTCGGCGTCGATCGCCGGGCTGAGCTCCTCGCCGAGGCACTGCTCGATCACCGCGATGACCGGCCCCTCGCCCGCCAGCGTCTCGATCTCCGCGTTGGGGGCGTGGTTCGCCCACAGGCCGGCCCGCACGAAGTGCTGGAACGCATCGCCCGCATGGCGCACCGATTCGGGGTGGCGGCTCACGTAGTAGTGGCGGTCGAACAGCGGATGCGGCTGCAGCTCGGCGGCGGCGCCGACGCGCACGTAATGCGACAGCGGATTGAGCCCGGAGGCCAGGGCCTCGGCATGCGTGGCGAGGTACCAGTCGCCGTCGAACATGACGTTCGGCGACCGGCCCTCGCGCCAGCCGGTCTCGATGTAATGCCGGAACGGATCGACGCCGTCTTCCAGCGCGTCGCCGTAGAGCCTCACGTAGCGCTGTTCGTCGAAGAACAGCTTCTCGTAGAGCGGCTCGCCGGGGTTGAACGCCTGGAGGTTCACGGATGAGGACGGCGGATTCCGCATCATGTCCAGCCGGACGACGTGCGAGGCACGCCTCGAGCTGCGGTCGAGCGCGTCCCGGTAGGCGAGGACGGTGTCGGTCGGCGCGGACCCGGTCTGCGCGAGCTTCCTCTCCGCCGCTTCGAGCTGCCGCCGGAGGTCGGCGAGGGTCGCGGTGAGGGAGGCGATCTGTGCGGCATGCGCCTCGTCGCGGGAAGCGGCCGCCTCCGTCGCCTGGCGGTTGGCGTGGACGCGGTCCGCCTCGTGCACGGCGATCTCGGTCGTGAGCGCCGCCACCGCGGTGCGATGGGCCTCGTCGCGGGCCTGCAGGCGGCTCTCCGCCTCGCCGGCGGCCTGGGCGAGGGCGGCTTCGCGCGCCGCGACCTCGGCCGTCAGCCGCAGCACGGTCTGGCTCTGCCGCTCGATCCGCTCCTGCAGGGCCGCCGTGGCGGTGCGATGGGCCTCGTCGCGGGCGCGCAGGCGGTTCTCCGCATCGCGGGCGGCCTCGGCGAGGGCGGCGTCGGAGCGCGCGATACGGTCCCGCGCCTCGGTCTCCAGCCGGCCCTGCTCGTTCTTCGCGATGGTGAGCTGCTGCCCGAGCCCCTGCACGGTCTCGCGCAGCTCGGCGTCCCGCGCGTCGCGTGCCTGGAGCTCGGCGGCGTGCGCCGCCTCCCGCTCGGCGTCCCGCGCGTCGCGTGCCTGGAGCTCGGCGGCATGCGCCGCCTTCCGCTCGGCGTCCCGCGCGTCGCGTGCCTGGCGGTCGGCCGCGTGTTCCGCCTCCCGCTCCTGCATCCGGCGCTCGAGCGCCGCGAGCGAGGCGACGGAGGTCTCGAGCCGGTCGCGCAAGCTCTGCTCGTCGGTGAGGCGGCCGCGAACGAGCGCGGCCTCCCTGTTCGCTATTTCCCGCTCGTGCCAGGCGAGGGCGAGGCCGTCGACCAGGGCGTGGACCGTGGCGGGCGTCTGCTCGCCGTTCAGCCGGGACAGGAGCGGCGAGAGCATCGACAGGTCGCGCTCGAAGGCCTGGCGCTGCCGGTCGGAGCCGCGCTGCTCGGCCTGTGCCAGCAACTCGCCGATCTGCTCCTCGCGCTGCGACAAGGCGCGGTCGGCGCGCGCGGTGTGGGCGGCGAGCTGCTGGCCGGTTTCGAGCAGCTGATGGACCGTCGACCGGTTGTCGGACAGGATCTGGTGGGTGGCCTCGGCGAGGCGCGCCTGCTCCGCCAGGGCGCTCTCCCGCTGGCGGGCGAGGGCGAGCTCGTGCTCGACCTCGCCGATCCGCCGGCGCAGGATCTCCGTCTCGTCATGGACGCCGGAGGCCCACTTGGTGATCTCGCGATGGCTGAGCCAGAGGTCGTCGTCCGGCAGCACGAGAACCGAATCGGCCGCGACGGGGTGATAGATCTCGTTGTCGCTGCAGAAACAGACGTAGTATTCGGGCGAGGCCAGGCGGCCGACGCCGGAATGGATCTCGGTCGGCCGGGTCAGCCCGCCGAGGTCGCCGGTGAAGGCCCGGTAGCTCGGCTCGTTCGGGATGGACCCGTTCGCCAGCGGCGCGACCATCGATCCGATGAACATGCGCTGGCCGCGCATGTCGCAGGTCCTGAAGTTCGCCGAGAGGATGCCCTGGAAGCTCGGAAGATCGAACTCACGCAGATGATGCGGGTTCGGGTGCGACAGGCTCTTCCGGTATTCGGGCTCGTTCGGCGACGAGATAATGAGAAGGCCGCCGGGCTTCAGGACCCGCTTGATCTCCCGCAGGAAGCGATCCGCGTCCTTGAGGTGCTCGATCGTCTCGAACGACACCACCACGTCGAAGCTGGCGTCGTCCGCCGGAATCTTCTCCGCGTCGCCGTGCAGGAAGGTCAGGTTGTCGCGGTTGCCGTAGCGCGCCCGGGCCTCGGCGACCGTTCCGGCGTCGATGTCGACGCCGGTGACGTGGCGCGCCACGGATGCGAGGTTCGCCGCGCCGTAACCCTCGCCGCAGGCGATGTCGAGCACGGCCGCTCCGGTCACGTAATCTTTCGCGACGGCATAGCGATGCAGATGTTCGTAGGCTATGCGCCCCTTGATCGAAGGGTCGTAGCGCTCCAGATCGGCCATTATCGATTCACCAGCAGAAGGACAGTTCGGTCGAGGCGCGGGGGGTTAAGGTTGGTTGCGATCGTCCCGTCTGGAGCGGCGCCCGATTGCCGTGCAACCAGATGCTGCTCCAGATCTTTGATTTTGCTGTATTTTCCGACGAACCGGTGCCCGCTTCGTCGGAAAATGCGCTAGTTCTGCGTTTTCCAGGATTCGACGCCCCGCCCGGTCAGGTGGACCGGCCCGGCCGAGCCGCCGGCCTCGTTCAGGCGTGCGATCAGCTGGCGCCGCTTCTCCGGCTCGACCAGGAACATGATGAAGCCGCCGCCGCCCGCGCCGGAGATCTTGCCCGCATGCGCACCGCTCTGCATGCCGGCGTCGAACAACGTGTCGATGACCTGGGTCGACACCCCGGACGCGGTCTTCTTCTTCGAGATCCACGAATGATTCAGGATCTCGCCGAGCGCACGAAGGTTCCCGGTCAGCAGCGCCTGCTTCATGTCGATCGCGGCTTGCTTGATCGCATGGAGCGCCTCGAGCGTCTGGGCGTTCCGTTCGACCATGCGGCCGACCTGCTGGTTGATGATCTGCTCGGATTCGCGCGACACGCCCGTGGAGCAGACGACGAGGGATGCTTCGAGCTCGTTGAGCACCGACCGGTCGACCCGCAGCGGGTTGACGATGACCCGGTCCTGCGGAAGGAACTCGATGAAGTTCACGCCGCCGAACGAGGCGGCGTACTGATCCTGCTTGCCGCCGGCGAGGCTCAGCTTCAGGCGCTCGATCTCGAAGGCGAGATGGGCCAGGTCGTAGAGCCCGAGCGGCGTGTTGCAGAAGAACCGGAACGCCTCGCACAGGGCGACGGCGAGGGCGGACGAGGAGCCGAGGCCCGATCCGGGCGGAGAATCGACGCCGGTCGTGACCGTCATGCCGATCTTGGGATCGAGGAAGCCGGACTCGACGAAATAGTTGTAGACCGCCCGATGGAACCTCAGGCCCGCGCCGATATCGAGAACGTTCCCGGTCTGATGGCTCTCTTCCTTGTTGATGTCGCTCGCCACGAAGCGGATGACGCCGTCGTTACGAGGGGTGATGAACGCGTATGCGTAGCGATCGATCGTGCAATTGAGAATGGCCCCGCCGTACTCGTCGCAATACGGGGACAGGTCGGTGCCGCCACCTGCGAGACCGAGCCTCAGAGGCGCTCGTGAGCGGATGGTAACTTCTCGCAAGACACTGACTCCTTTGCCTGGTGCGGCATGAAGCAAATTTTTCATTCTGATGCAAGAGAATTGTAGCCAAATTTAGAATGATAGAAAGATTGTGAGATAAGGTTCTGTTGCCTCGGAATCACCCATGTCCAACGTGTTGCCGCTGGGCTGTGCCACTATCGCCTTGCCCGAGAGACGGCGATGTCGGCGAGGCACGGTGCCGACAACTTATGGGTGGTGGAACAGCCGGGCGCGAAAACCCAGGGCCGCAGGCGATGGAGGGCGTTGCACGGGGTCATGGGTGGATCAGGATTGTCTTGCTTGTGCTGCCTTACCCAAAGTCAGTGATGATCGGGCCGGATTCGCGACGGTCGATCCCGGGTCGCCGGCCGCTGCCGCGTCGCCCGGCCGATGGTCCGTTCGGCCGGAGACCGACCGAGGGTCGGCAACCAAGAATCAGGCAAGCATCCGCGTCACCGAGGGGACGGCGAGGAGGTCTCGATGGCCGATCACCGCTCCCGTGCCGGGGCGCTGCCGCAGTGCCGACCATGAGGCGACATCCGCTGCCGCGACCTGCCCGGTCTCCCGCGCCGCCCGCGCCGTGCCCTCGGCGAGCTGGTGCAGCAGGGCGGCCTCGTCCGGCCCGAGGCGCCACGGGCTCGAGGCGGTCCCGATCGTATATCCGCGCTCCCGGAAGGCCTCGGCCAGCGCCCCGGTCGCACCCGGGCCGCTGGCCGGCCCGAACCCCTTGTCGCCGGCCTGGTGGGCCAGGAAGGCGGCGTGGATCGCGGCGTCCGCCGGGTGCGGCGGCGTCCACTCTTCCCGGCCGTCATAGGTGAGGGCGGTGTAGAAGACCGCGCCGGCTTCGGCGACCGCTCCGGCGACGGCGGCGATCCAGGCGTCCGAGGCGAGGTCGAACAACGCCGCCGCGGTGACGAGGTCCGGCCCCTCGGCGAGCGCCGCCGCCGGGTCGGCCGCGAGGTCGAGGACCCGGAACCGGACGGCGATCCGCGCGCCGCCGCGATGCAGGACCAGGCCGTCCCCGGCCGCCTCCGCCCGCTCGGCCCAGGCCGCGAGGCGGGCCTTCGCGGCGGCGAGCAGGGCGGGATCGTGGTCGACGAGCACCCAGTCCTGGGCGCGACCCAGATGGGGCGCCAGCGCCCGCAGGTTCGAGCCGGTGCCGCAGCCGAGATCGACGGCCCGCACCTGCGGCGGCAGCGCCCGCGCGAGGGCCGCGACGAGGCCTGCGTCGCGGGCGGCGTGGTCGGCGGGCTCGCGCAGGGCGAGCCAGTCGGTGCTGAAGCCGCTCATGTCGTCCTCACGATGACGTCCTCATGGCGGCGGCGACCGCCGCCGCGGTGTCGGGCCAGTCCGGCAGTCGCCGCCCCGCATTCCAGGACGCCGCGGCGGCCTCGGCGCGGCGGACCGGATCGGCGATCAGCGCACGCAAGGACGCGGCCAGGGCAGGCGCGTCACCGGGTGGCACCGCCTGGCCGGCGCCGGCCGGCACGGTCTCGGCGGCGGCGCCCCCGGTGGTGGCGACGAGGGGCAGGCCGCGGGCCAGGGCCTCGGCCAGCGCCATGCCGTAGCCCTCGAACAGCGAGGCCGAGACCGCGAGGTCGGCCTCTTGATAGAGCCGCTCCAGGGCCTCGGGCGTCACCGTGCCCGCGAGCGTGATGCGGTCCCGGAGGCACGAGGCGGCGATCTGCGCGCGCAGGGCGGCGGCGCAAGCGGGCGCCCGGTCGAGGCTCCCGGCGATGGTGAGCGACCAGTCGAGATCGATCAGTGCGGCGAGGGCCTGTACCAGCACGGCGTAGCCCTTGCGCGGCGTCACGGTGCCGACGGCCAGCAGCCTGACATGCGGGCCCGGCCGCGGCGCCACCCGGGCGGCGGGGGCGGTGCCGGGCTCGGCGATCGCGATCCGCGCGTGATCCACGCCGAACTCGGCCGCGAGCAACCGGGCGGTGTAGCGGCTCGTCGCGACGACACGGTCTGCGAGCGCCAGCACCGCCCGCTCGCTCGCGACCAGGGCCGCCGCCCGCTCCGGCGACAGGCCGGTCTCGTAGCCGAGGGGGTGATGCACCAGCACCGAGACCGGGCGCCCGACGGCGCGGATCAGATCCGGCGGCAGCGCCCCGTAGGCGAGGCCGTCGACGAGGAGGCCCGTCCCGGCCGGTACCGCCGCCAGGAGGACCGCGGTACGGGCGAGATCGTCGGGGCCCGGAGCCGGAAATCCGCCCGGCAGCGCCAGATGGGTCGCCGCGACGCCGTGCGCCGGCAGATGCGCCAGGATTTCGCGGGCATAGGCGTAGCCCCCGGTCGGGGCCGAGAGGTCGCCCGGGACGGCGAGACAGAGGCGCATCAGGCGAGCGGCGCCTCGAACCAGGCCCGCGCCAGGTGGGATTCGTGCAGGGTCACCCGGATGCGGCTCACGCCCTCGCCACCGGGGCCGAGATCGCCGGCCCGGGCGGCGGCGGCCATCGCGCCGTGGATGTGCCCGCACAGGAATTCGGTGGTGGTGTTCTTGCCTGCGAATTCCGGCAGGTCGTCCAGGTTGCGGTAGTTGATGGGCGCCAGGATCGTCTTCAGCGCCTCGCTCGCCCGGCCGATATCGACCACCACCCCGTCCGGGGTCAGGCTCTCGCGGAAGAACGCGACGTCGACCACGAAGGTCGCCCCGTGCAGGGCCTGCGCCGGCCCGAACAGCTCGCCCCGGAAACTGTGGGCGATCATCACGTGGTCGCGGACCTCGATGGCGTACATGGGGTCTCCTTCAAGAGCATTGTCCGACGAAGTGGATGCCGGTTCGTCGTAGAAAATGCGGCAAAACAAAGACTACGGCACGTCGCGATTGCAGTGCGATCGTGACGTGCCCTAGTACCGGATCACGGTGCACAGGCCCGGCGCGCCGGGCGCGAGCAGGCGGGGGAGGGCGGCGGGCAGGGCGTCGAAGGCGACCTCCTCGGTGACGAGGGCGTCGAGGCGGGGATCGCGCAGCAGGGCGAGGGCCTTGGCGAGGCGGCGCCGGTGGCTCCAGCGCGGGCGGCGCGAGGCCGCCACCGCCCCGACCTGGCTGGCGATCAGGCGCAGGCGCCGGGCATGGAAGGCGAGGCCGAGCGGCGCGGCGACGGTATCGGTGCCGTACCAGCTCAATTCGACGATCGTCCCCTCTTCTCCCGCGAGCGACAGAGCGAGGTCCAGCCCGGCCGCGCTCGCGCTGGCATGGAACACGATGTCGGCCTCCCGCGGCGCCGCCTCCGGCAGGGCGAAGGCGAGGCCGAGCGCCCGCGCCGTCTCCGCCCGGGCGGGGTCGCGGTCGATCAGGCAGACCTCCGCCCCCGGCAGGCCGGCGCAGAGATGGGCGACGAGGAGCCCGACCACGCCGCCGCCGACCACCGCGATCCGGTCCCCCGGCCCGGCGCCCGCATCCCACAGGGCGTTGAGTGCCGTCTCCATGTTGGCGGCGAGCACGGCGCGACGCGGCGGCAGGCCCTCCGGCAGGGGGCACAGGCTGTCCCGCGGGGCATTGAACGCTTCCTGGTGCGGCTGGAGCGCGAAGATCCGCTCGCCGTCCTCCGTCTCGGCGACGGCGCAATAGCCGTACTTGACCGGAAAGGAGAACTCGCCGCCCTGGCCCGGGGCCCGCATCCGTTCCGCCACCGCTTGCGGAACCCGGCCCTCGAAGACCAGACGTTCGGTGCCGCGGCTCAGGGCCGTCCACAGGGTACGTGCCCGCACCTCGTCCGGACCGGCTGGGGGCAGGCGCTCTTGCCGCAGCTCCGCCTGGCCGGCTGCGCTATACCAGAGCGCCCGCACGGCGTCCGCCGTGTCGCTCCCGGATGCCTGACGATGCCGCAAACCGACTCCTCGGTGGTCACCCTCGCGGAGGGGCCCGCCCGCGCTCCTCTCACGACGCCGACGGGCCTGCAAGCCTGCGTCACCTTGCGTCGCCGTCGCCTCCTGGTGCTCGGGCTCAACCTCACCACGATCCTGGCCCTCGCGGCGGGTCTCTGGGGGGTGCTGGCGCAGGACGGGGACGGGATCGACGGGCTCGACCTCGCGCTCCTCGCCTGTGGCCTCGCCACCCTGCCCTGGACGGTGCTGGGATTCTGGAATGCCGCGATCGGCTTCCTGCTCCTGCGGGCGGGCCGCCCGGGCATGCTCGCCGCCGCGCCGCACGCGGCGGCAGGGGAGGGGGAGGCGCCGCTCCACGTCTCCACCGCCGTGGTGATGACCCTGCGCAACGAGGATCCGGCCCGGGCGCTGTCGCGTCTCGCCCTGGTGCGCGAGAGCCTGGAGCGCACCGGCCACGGCGATGCTTTCCGCTACCACGTGCTGAGCGACAGCGACGATCCGCAGGTGATCCGGGCCGAGGAGGCGTGGGTCGCGTCCTGGCGCGCCGGGCTGCCCGGCCCGGAGGCGGACCGGATTCGGTATCGCCGCCGGCGCGACAATGCCGGCTACAAGGCCGGCAACCTCCAGGACTTCTGCGCCGGCAGCGACGCCGACCTGATGCTGCCGCTGGACGCCGACAGCCTGATGACGGGACCGGCGATCCTGCGCCTCGTGCGCATCATGCAGGCGCATCCGCGCCTCGGCATCCTGCAGAGCCTGGCGGTCGGCGCGCCGGCTTCAAGCGCCTTTGCCCGGCTGTTCCAGTTCGGCATGCGCCACGGCATGCTGCCCTACACGCTGGGCGCGGCCTGGTGGGGGGCGGAATGCGGCCCGTTCTGGGGCCACAACGCGGTTCTGCGCATCGCCCCCTTCGCGGCCCATTGCCGGCTGCCCCCTCTGCGCGGCGGAGGCGCGGTGCTGTCGCACGACCAGGTCGAGGCGGTGCTGATGCGCCGGGCCGGCTACGAGGTCCGGGTGCTGCCGATCGAGGAGGGCAGCTTCGAGGACAATCCGCCGACGCTCCTCGACCACCTCACCCGCGATGCCCGCTGGTGCCGCGGCAACCTGCAATACCTGCGCCTGCCGGCGATGCCGGGCCTCGAGCCGATGAGCCGGTTCCAGCTCGCCTGGGCGGTGCTGATGTTCCTCAACCCGCCGGCCCTGACGCTGGCGCTCCTGCTGCTGCCCTGGCGCGCCGCGACGCAGGACGGCCCGGCGACGGGGGCCGCCGCGCTCACCCTCGCCTGGCTCCTGCTCTCGCTCGCTCCGAAGCTCGCCGGCTACGCCGCCGTGCTGGCGGATCGCGAGGTCCGGGCGGCCCATGGCGGGGGTGTCCGCTTCCTCGCCGGGATGGCGGCCGAGATCGCGGCGTCGTTCCTCTTGCTCGGCGCCTCGTCGGTGCGGCTCACCGGGGTGATGATCGGGCTCGCCGTCGGCCGGGCCGGGCTCTGGACGGCGCAAGGGCGGGACACGACGGGCCTGCGCTGGGGCGAGGCGTTCCGGGCGCTCGGCGGCGTCACGCTGTTCGGGGTTCTCGTCTGCGCGGCGCTCGCCGTGATCGCGCCGGCGCTCCTCGCCTGGAGCCTGCCGCTCACCCTCGGCAGCCTTCTCAGCGTGCCCTTCGCGGTCCTCACCGCGGCCCCGGGCGCCGGGCGCGCCATGGTCCGGTCCGGGCTCTGCGCGACACGGGAGGAGATCGCTCCGCCCTGGGAGATCGCGCGGCTCCAGGCCGGCCGGGCGGAGGCGGCCGTGTCCTGACAGGGTGGGCCGGGCCTTCACGGCCCGGCCCGACATCTGTGTCTTCAGGCTGCGATCCAGGTGAAGCGCTCGGCCTCGTCCCAGGCGCAGGCTTCGCCGAGCGACGCCGCGAACACGCCCGAGAGGCGGGCCCGCTCGGCCTCGACCACCGGACCGTCCACGGCGACCGGCCGGCAGCGGGCGGCGAGGCCCGGCACGACGAAGTCCGGGTTGTGCAGGGCGTGGTCGGAGCCTTCGGTGAAGAACGGGCGGTCGCCCCAGTCGAGGTAGCTCTCGGCGGGCAGCCCCTCGGCGAGCAGGATGTCGTGGCTGTCCAACTCGACGTGCCAGTAGGTGACCGACGTGACCGGCTCGCGGGCGATGCTGGTGCCGTTGATCAGGCACATGATCGGCACGAGATGGCCGCCCGCGCCGTCCGCATCCATGCCGACGAGGACCGGGTGGCCGGGCGAGAGGCGCAGATCCCGGGTGGGCAGGCCCGCCCCGAAGGCGCCGGCGCGGACATGGATCGGCTGCTGGTCGTGGTGCAGGGCCTTGCCGGCGCCGTCGATGGCGCGGTGCCCGATCCAGACGATCGGCCGCAGGGCGCCGGAGGCGGTCACCGCGCTGTCGCCGACCCGCAGGTCCTCGACGGCGGTCTCGGCCTCGGTGCCGTCGCGCATCGCGCGGATGCGCGTGCCGGTGACGAAGCAGACCGGCGGCGTGTAGTCGGTCGGGCTGTTGTTGTCGTCGAAGCTGACGCGTTGGCGCTTGGCGAGCGCCGTGTTCGAGAAGACGTAGCGCGTCGTGGGGGCGCCCGGATTATCGGTGAACTGGATCATGCTCTGCGAATCGTACTGAGTCGCGTAGAGCGTCTTGGTGGTGGACGCGCTCTCGGCCGGGAAGATGCCGGTCGCCTGGACGGTGTCGCCGACCTTGGCGACCGTACCGGTCACCGTGATGGTCGAGGTCGACACGTCGTCGAGGCCGAAGCCGGCCGACGGTGCTCCGTCATCCGTGGCGACGAATCCCGCACCGTACATGGTGTTGTTGAAAACAGGCATCGGATGAACCTCCCCGGCTTATTCAAGATGATTGCTGTATAGGCCACGCGAATCGCGCGAATGAGCATTCACGCGATGGTATGGCGCGGCCGCGCGATGCTTGCCGGCAGCCGTTGCGGCGACGCCCGCAGGGTAAGCACGTCGCAAGCCGCAGCAACACCCGGTCTTGCAGGCATATCCAGAGGTTTCTCGAGGTCTGTGGTTTTATTGCTACGATCTCATCGAGACACGGACATCTGAGTCCTGTCGATCTATCGGTAAGATCAGCAATTCGATTGCCGCATTTTCCCGAGATGCATTGCCGAATGTTCCCGATGGGACAGCTTCGACCAGGGCCAGGGCCAGGGCTGGCACACCGGGCTGGCGGGCGAAGCCTGCGAGCGGCTGTGCGGCTGGACCCACTCTGCGATCAGATCAGACAGGATCTCGCTCAGTCGACATCGCCCGTCGTTCCGCGGCTGCGCCGCGGAACCCTGACCCGAGGGGCGCGAAGGACGATCCGGAATCTCGGACCGTTCAAGAGAAGGGCCCTTCGCTTTCCGCCCGATACCGTACCGTCTGCAGCGATGGATCCCGGGTTCCGCTTTCGCAGACCCGGGATGACGCCGAGAGCGTCAGGACTGTCGAGCGAGACGACAAAAGGCTCCCTTGGTGGGAGCGGTCGACGCAAGCGCCGTCCAGTCGTGCCGTCACAGTGGGACGACGCGGGTTCCGCCGATCCCGGGCGAGACCGGAACCGGCGGGACAAGGGCGCGAATCGTGTTTGCCGCGGGTCGGGATGCGGAGGGCGGCGCAACCGCCCCCAGCCGGGCTCGCCCCGCGGAGAGAAGAGAGCCGCTACCCCACGAATTCGCGCTTCAAGCCCTGCCGCGTCCGGTGCCGCTCCAGCGCCAGGTCGACCAGACGCGTCAGCAACTCCGGATAGGGCACGCCGGAGGCCTCCATCATCTGCGGGTACATGCTGATCGAGGTGAAGCCCGGCAGGGTGTTGACCTCGTTGAGGTAGAAATCGCCACCCTTTCGGTCGAGGAAGAAGTCGACGCGGGCCATCCCGCTGCATTCGAGCGCCTCGAAGGCGCGCAAGGCCAGGGCGCGCACCCGCTCCATCTGCTCAGCGCCGATGTTGGCCGGCAGGTCGACGCTGGCGCCCTCGGGGTCGAGGTACTTGGCGGCGTAGGAGTAGAAGTCGTGATGGGCTTGCGGGTTCAGCTCGCTCGCCACGCTGACGAAGGGTGGATCGCCGTCGAGCACCGCCACCTCGATCTCGCGGGCGTCGATGCCCTGCTCGACCAGCACCTTGACGTCGTACCGGAAGGCGTCGGCCAAAGCCGCGGGCAGGTCGGCCCAGTCTTTCACCTTATGGATGCCGACGCTGGAACCCATGTTGCAGGGCTTGACGAAGACCGGGAGCGTCAGGCCGGCGGCGATGTCGTCGAGGGAGATGTCGCCGCGCTCGTAAGCCCGCCGGGTGAAGGCGCGATAGGGCGCGATCGGGATGCCGGCGAGGCCGGCGAGCCGCTTGGTGACGTCCTTGTCCATGCCGACCGCCGAGGCCATCACGCCCGAGCCGACATAGGCCGTCTCGGTCAGCTCCAGCAGGCCCTGCAGCGTGCCGTCCTCGCAGAGCGGCCCGTGCAGGACCGGAAACACCACGTCGATCTCGGCGCGGGCCGGCGCGCCGTCGAGCCCGACCAAGGCGGCGCGTCCCTCGGCGCCTTGCGCCAGCCGCACCTCGGGGCTCTCGGCCGGGATCGACAGGCTCTCGTCCCCGGTCTGGGTGATCCGGCGCAGGTCGTGGCGCTGCCAGCGCCCGGCCTTGTCGATGCTGACCGGGATCACCTCGAAGCGGTCGCGGTCGAGATGGCGGATCACCGAGGCGGCGGAGCGCAGCGAGACCTCGTGCTCGCCGGATCTGCCGCCATACAGGACGGCGACGCGGGTCTTCTCGGTCATGATGCGCGCACCCTCGATCGCCTGAAACTCGAGCTTTTCAAACCCGCGCGGGTACCCGCGGGGCGGCCCTGATTATCGCGCGTGGAAGATTTCAGAAACCCTACGAGCCGGCACGGTCCGGATCGGCCCGGCCGAGCGCGTCGCGCATCAGGTTCAAAAAATTCTCCGTCACGGCGCCGGCCGGCACCCGGTAGAGGGCGCAGACGTCGGCGACCGGGGCCGGCCCGGCCAGCGGGCGGTAGGCGATGTCCGGCCGGGGCAGCGCGCCGGCCGAGGCCGGCACCAGGGCGACGCCGAGCCCCGCCGCCACGAGGTTCACGAGCGAAGCCGATTCGACCACCTGCTGCACGATCCGCGGCACGAAGCCGGCCGACAGGCAGGCCTCCTGCAGATACGTCGCGAAGCGCGAATCGCGCAGGCGCAGCGAGACGAAGGGCTCGTCGGAGAGGTCGCCCAAGGCGATGGCGGCGCGCTCCGCCAGGGGGTGCCCCGCCGGCAGGGCGACGCCGACCGCCTCGGGCCAGGCCCGCACCACCCGCAACGACGGATCCTCCGGCGGCCGGCGCAGGAAGCAGAGATCGGTGCGGTGGGCATGGAGCGCCGCCGGCTGCTCGCCCGGCGGCATCTCGTGCAGACGCACCAGCACGGCGGGGTAGCGCTCGCCGAAGAGGCGGATCAGCCGCCCGAGGGGGCCGGCGAGGATCGAGCCGGTGAGGCCGACATCGAGGGTGCCGCTGCGCCCGGCCCCGATCGCCCGGGCCTCGGCGCAGGCCTCCTCCACCTCCGCCAGGATATGCCGCGCCCGGGCGAGGAAGGCGGTGCCGGCGGGGGTCAGCGCCACGCTGCGGCTGGTGCGCCAGAGGAGCGGCGTGCCCAGCTCCGCCTCCAGGTCGCGGATCTGCTGGCTCAGCGGCGGTTGCGAGACGCCCAGGCGCTCCGCCGCCCCGGTGAAGCTCAAGGAGTCCGCCACCGCCACGAAGTAGCGCAGGTGCCGCAATTCCACGGGAGGGGCTGGGCCGATCCAGACGAAAAACGACTGGACCATACGCAACGGAATATTGGACGTCGAGGGGCGGGAGTCCCAGTGGTGAGGCTGCGATCCGGGCACGCGGCGGGCCTCGACCGATGCCGTCCTGGCCTCCGTCGAGCACGATGCGGCTGGACAGCCCCACGGCCCGGCCATACCCCGGAGTCACTGACCTCCCGCGCCGCTGAACGGACTTGACCGCCATGCCGCACGACAGGCCGCTTCCCCACCCATCCCTCGCCACTTGCCTCGGCGCCGAGGTGATGGCCCGCCTCGACGCGCTCGCGCGCTTCAGCGCCGATCCGGACGGGCTCACCCGCCTCTACCTCACCCCCGCCCATGCCGAGGCCGCCCGGCAGGTGGCGGCCTGGATGGAGGAGGCGGGCATGAGCGTCCGGCTCGATGCCGCCGCGACGGTGGTCGGCCGCTACGAGGCGGCGACGCCCGGCACCCCGACCCTGCTGCTCGGCTCCCACATCGACACCGTGCGCAACGCCGGCCGCTACGACGGCAATCTCGGGGTGGTGACGGCGATCTCCGCCGTGAAGGCGCTGCACGAGGCGGGCGAGCGCCTGCCCTTCGCGGTCGAGGTGCTGGCCTTCGGCGACGAGGAGGGGGTGCGCTTCCCCGTCACCCTCACGGGCTCGCGGGCGCTCGCCGGGCTGGTCCGGCCCGATTTCCTGGAGGCCCGCGACCGCGACGGGATCAGCCTGGCCCAGGCCCTGCGCGATTTCGGCTGCGACCCCGACGGCGTGGCGGGCCTCGCCCGCGATCCGGCCTCGGTGCTCGGCTACCTGGAAGTCCATATCGAGCAGGGCCCGGTCCTGGAGGATGCAGGCCTGCCGGTCGGCATCGTCACGGCGATTGCCGGGGCGAGCCGCCTCGTCGTCACGGTCGAGGGCCGGGCGGGTCATGCCGGCACGGTGCCGATGGCCTTGCGCCGCGACGCCCTGGCGGCGGCGGCCGAGATGGTTCTGGCGATCGAGGCCGAGGCGAACGGGACCCCCGATCTCGTCGCCACGGTGGGCCAGATCGAGGTGCCGCGGGGCGCCGTCAACGTCATCCCGGCGCTCACCCGGTTCAGCCTCGACCTGCGCAGCCCGAGCGACGCCGTGCGCCACGCCGCGCTCGCGCGCCTCGACGCCGCCTTCGGGACGATCGCCGCGCGCCGTGGCGTGACGGTGAGCCGGCAGGGCAGCTACGACGAGCCCGCGGCGTCCTGCGCGCCCGGGCTGATGGACGCCCTGTCCGACGGCATCGCGCGCTTGGGGCTCGCCCCCTTGCGCCTGGCGAGCGGCGCCGGCCATGACGGCCTGGCTCTGGCCGGCCTGTGCCCGATCGGCATGATCTTCGTGCGCTGCGCCGGCGGGCTCAGCCATTCCCCGGCCGAATCCGTGACCGAGGCCGATGTCGACGTGGCGACGCGCCTGCTCGTCGACGTGCTGCGGCACCTAGGGCCGGAATCGCTGCGTCCCTGATCCGTCTGGCCCGGCTCTCGCTTCGTCGGGCTCGGTCCCACTTCCTACCCCTCGACCAGGAGAGACCCCGTGAAGGAACTGAAGATCAAGGCCGGCCCGTTCGACCTCGTCGGCCGGCTCGAGCTCGAGAAGGCGCCCCAGACCTGCGCGGCCTTCCTCAAGGCCCTGCCCTTCGTGAGCGAGGTCATCCACGTGCGCTGGAGCGGCGAGGGCGTGTGGATGCCGCTGGGCGATCTCGATTTCGGCGTCGGCTACGAGAACCACACCAGTTACCCGGCCCCGGGCCAGATGATCCTCTATCCGGGCGGCATCAGCGAGACCGAAATCCTGCTCGCCTATGGCGGCGTGCATTTCGCCAGCAAGGTCGGCCAACTCGCCGGCAACCACTTCCTGACCATCACCACCGGCATCGAGCACGTCTACGACCTCGGCCGCATGACGCTGCTCAAGGGCGCCCAGCCGATCCGCTTCGAGGCACCGTGACCGCCTGATCCGGGAACCGCCGCGGGGTATGCTCTGACAGGAGCCCCTTGCGGCGGGGCGATCCGCCCCGTACGCCTGTCGGGCGGCCCGCCCGGGAGGCCGTTCGCGGCCCCCGGACGGGCGCGCGCGGGGCGTTGGTGAGATGAACCTGAAACGGTCCTACCGCTCTCTCGTCGGCGGCGTCTGGGTGGGCGTGCTGACGACCTGCCTCGGGCTGGCCACGGTCACGGTCTGGACCGACACCCGCGACTACGAGCGCACGATCCGCGACGCCCGCAGCACCGCCGAGGCGGTGGCCCAGGCGCTGGGCCAGGAAGCGAACCGCCTCGTCTCCTCCGTCGACATGCTGCTCAGCGCCGCCGCCGCCCGGGTCGACGCGCACACCTTCGGGGCGAACCAGGCCTATACCCGCCAGCTCCTCTCCGGCCTGATGGCCCATATCCCGGCGGTGATGGCGGTGCGGGTGCTCGACGGCAGCACCGGCAGCCCCCTGTTCGGCCAGGGCGGGGCCGGCAGCGCCGGCCGGCCCAACGATGCCGATCTCGTCCGCGCCGCCCTGGCGGTGGGCCAGTCCGAACTGGCGATCGGGCAGCCGACCCGGGTCGGGCCGGCCGATTCCTGGTTCGTCAGCGTCGCCCGGCTGGTGGTGCCGCGCCCGGGCGAGACGCCGCTCGTGGCGGTGGCCGACCTGTCGCTCACCGAGTTGCAGCGGCTCTACGGCCGGCTCGATCTCGGCCCCAACGGCGCCATCGGGCTCCTGCGCAGCGACGGCGTGATCCTGGTGCGCCACCCCTACGTGCCGGACAAGGTCGGCCGCAGCGTCGCCGGCGGCTCGCTGATGCGGGCCGCCGCGGGGGCCGCCGGCGGCACCTTCGACGGCACCGCCTCGCCGATCGACGGCGTGCGGCGCTACGGCAGCTTCCAGCGCGTCTCCGGCGCGCCGCTCCTCGTCACCACCGGCGTCTCGAGGGACGAGACCCTGGCGGCCTGGCGCGAGGGCGTGCAGCAGGACGCCGCGGTGGTGCTCGGCATCAGCGCCGTCCTCGTCGGCCTCGGCTTCGGGCTGACCCGGGCGCTGGTGCGCCACCGCGACCTCGAGGCGGAGGCGCGCCGCGCCGCCGGCATGCTCTCGGCCGGCGAGGCGCGCTATCGGCTGCTCGCCGAGAATACCAGCGAGCTGATCGTGCTCGCCCACGACGACGGACGGCGCAGCTACGTCTCGCCGGCGGTGCGGCGCCTCCTCGGCTACACGCCGGAGGAGGCCGTGGCGATGCGCCTGCGCGACGGCGTCCACCGCGAGGATCTGGCCCTGCTGGTGACCCAGGCCCGCCGCCTCGCCGCCGGCGAGCCGCAGGTCAGCGTGGTCTGCCGGGCCCGCCACCGCACCGGGGCCTGGGTCTGGGTCGAGGGGGCGTTCCGGCGCATCCCGGGCGCGGCGCCCGGCGAGCCCGCGATCATCGCGACCTTCCGCGACGTCGGCGAGCGCCAGCGCCATGCGCGCGCCCTCGAAGAGGCGCGGATCACCGCCGAGCGGGCGAGCCAGGCCAAGACCGACTTCCTGGCCTCGATGAGCCACGAGATCCGCACGCCGCTGAACGGCGTCATCGGCTATGCCGACCTCCTGCTCGCCGACCGCACCCTGCCGGGCCGGCACCGGCGCTACGTCGACCGGATCGCCGCGGCGGGCGGGGCGCTGCTGACCGTCGTCGACGACATCCTCGACTTCTCGCGCATCGAGGCCGGCGGCATCGCGCTCGCCGAGGTGCCCTTCGCCCCCGCGGCGCTGGTCGACAACGCCGCCTCGATCGTGCGCGGCCTGTCCGAGCCCAAGGGCCTCGTCCTCGACGTCTCCCTCGATGCCGCGGTGCCGGATTGGGTCCGGGGCGATCCCGACCGCCTGCGCCAGATCCTGCTCAACCTCCTCAACAACGCCGTCAAGTTCACCCCCGCCGGCCGGGTCGCGGTACGGGTCGAGGCCGAGGGCGGGATCGAGGGCGGGACCTTGCGCTTCTCGGTCTCCGATACCGGCATCGGCATCGCCCCCGAGCAGCACGGCCGGCTGTTCCAGCGCTTCAGCCAGGTCGACGGCTCGATCCGCCGGCAATACGGCGGCAGCGGGCTCGGCCTCGCCATCTGCAAGGGCCTCGTCGAGCTGATGGGCGGGACGATCGGCGTCGCGAGCCGGCCGGGCGCCGGCTCGACCTTCTGGTTCCGGGTCAGGCTCCCGGCCTGCGCCGCGCCGGCGGCGGAAGCCGCGGAAGGGCGGCCCGAGCCGGTGCGGCCGGCCCACCTGCTGCTGGTCGAGGACGTGCCGATCAACCAGGATCTCGCCCGGGCGGTGCTGGAGGCCGACGGCCACAGCGTCGACGTCGCCGGCGACGGCGCGGCGGCGATCGAGGCGGTGCGGGCGCGCCCCTACGACCTCGTGCTGATGGACGTGCAGATGCCCGGCATGGACGGGATCACCGCCACGAAGGTGATCCGGGCGATGCCCGGGCCGGTCGGCACCGTGCCGATCGTCGCGATGACCGCCAACGTGCTGCCGGCCCAGCTCGAGACCTTCCGGGCCGCCGGGATGGACGGCCATGTTGGCAAGCCGTTCAAGCGCGCCGAGCTCGCCGCGGCCATCGCGCAGCACCGGGCCGACGGCGCCGTGGTCTCCGTTCCGGTGCTGGTCGATATCGACGCCTTCGCGGCGGCCCGCACGCTGATGGGGCCGGAGCGGATCGACGGCCTGCTGGGCATGCTGGCGGCGGAGCTGGAGCAGCGCTTCCGCGCCCGCAGCGGCGACCGCGCGGGCTTTGCCCGCGATGCCCACGCGATGATCTCGGCCGCCGGCCTGCTCGGCTTCACCGGCCTGTCCGACCTCTGCCGCGAGATCGAGGAAGCCTGCCTCGCCGGCGCCGACCTGCCGGACCTCCAGCGCCGGATCGAGGCGGCCCGGGCGGCGGCGCTGGCGCAGATCGAGACGCTGCGGGCGGCGTGAGCGGAGCCGGAGTTGCGTTGGCGGGTTACGCCGCAAGCGGCATAGCAGGTCCAGCCGCCCGGGAGCGACGGCCGAGAGCATGAACCCTCCCCCCTCTGCGGGGGAGGGTGGCGAACGAAGTGAGCCGGGAGAGGGGCAGCGCGACGCTGATCCAGGAAGCGCCCGTCAGAACGATTCATACGCTTTCCGATTGATCGCTTCGCGATGCGGAAAGCGCAGGCGCCGCGCGGGCTGATGATACGAAATCCGGAAGTCATCTTCCGGATTTCGTATCAGTTCGTCACCGGCTTCGCGGTCCCTTGCGGATGAAACATATGGCAGAGTGGACTTGCCGTCGGCGGAGAGATCGGTTCGTCTTTGGTGTGCCAGACCCCGCGTATCAGTTGGATCCGGGCTCCTCTTCAGTCCCCTCGCTTGCGTCACGGGCCGGTCCTCGGGCCAGCCCCGGAGCGCGTCATTTAGATTTGATCTCACGGGAGCCTGCGCCGGCGGCCTGACGGCAAGGAGATCGTGATGAAGGTCCTCTACCCCCGCTGCGCCGCCCTCGATGTTCACAAGGACACCGTCGTCGCAGCCATCCGTCTGGCCGAGAGCAGCGAGGTTCAGCGTGAGGTGCGGACGTTTGCCACCACCACGACCGCTCTGCTCGACCTCTCCGCCTGGCTCGACGAGCACGCCTGCACCCATGTCGCCATGGAGGCGACCGGCATCTACTGGCGCCCGGTCTGGCAGGTCCTCGACGCCGACAGCCGCACCCTGATCCTGGCCAATGCCGCCCATGTCAAGAACGTGCCCGGCCGCAAGACCGACGTCGCCGACGCGGTTTGGCTCTCCGACCTGCTCGCCCACGGCCTGATCCGCGCCAGCTTCGTGCCCGAGGCTCAGACCCAGGCGATGCGCGACCTGCTGCGCACCCGCAAGCAACTGGTCCGCGAGCAGGCCAGCCACGTCCAGCGCATCCAGAAGACCCTCGAGGAGGCCAACCTCAAGCTCGCCTCGGTGCTCACCGACATCATGGGCCAGTCCGGTCGCGCCGTGCTCGACGCGCTGGTCAAGGGCGAGCGCGATCCGGCTGGGCTGCAGGCGCTGGTCAGCCCGCGGGTGAAGGCGGCGCCCGAGGCGATCCGGGCCGCGCTCACGGGCCGGATCGGGGATCACCACCGTTTCCTGCTCGGTGTGCATCTACGCCAGTACGACGGGTTGGGGCGAGCGATCGCGGAGATCGACGCGCAGGTGGAGCGCGACCTCGGCCCTTTCCGGGAAGCGGTGAAGCTGCTGGTGACGATCCCGGGCATCAGTGACCTCACCGCGCAGGTGATCCTCTCCGAGATCGGCCCCGACATGAGCCGCTTCCCGACCGCCGGCCATCTGATCTCCTGGGCCGGGCTGTGCCCGAGAAACGACGAGAGCGCGGGCAAGCGGCGCTCGACGCGGCTGCGCAAGGGCGCGCCCTGGCTCAAGACGGCCTTGGTGCAGGCCGCCTGGGCCGGAGTGCGCAAGAAGGCGAGCTACATCAGGGCGCAGTTCCAGCGCTTGCGCGGCCGGCGCGGCCCCAAGAAGGCGATCTGCGCGGTCGCCGCTTCGATGTTGACCGCGATCTATCACATGCTCAAGGCCGGCACGGCTTACGTCGATCCCGGGCCTGATCACGGCCGCAAGGCGGCCCCGACCATCCGCGCCAAGGCGCTCGTGCGGCAGATCGAGCGCCTTGGATTTGCGTGCGAAATCAAACCCGTAGAGCCAGTTTCTATTTAGTTGTTCACCGGCTTCGCGGTCCCTGGCGAATGAAACCGTTTCGCGAGCCGCGGCGGCGAGTGCCACCTTGGATAGCGAGTTTCTATTTAGCCTTTTTCGGAAGCGGCGTCCCCTCTCCCGGCCTGCTCCGCAGGCCACCCTCCCCCGCAGAGGGGGGAGGGTGGCCTGCGCGGCAACCGTCCCTCCCGCATCTTCGCAACTTCCGATGTCAAGCCCTGTCGGTACCAGCCGGGCAGAACTTCGCGAAAGATGCGTCACCCCCCCTGCGCCCCGCCCGGCACCGACCCGAGCCGCTTGGCCAGCCGCTCGATCCGCTCCGCCGTGCGCTGCACGGTCTCGGCCAGCCGCGCCTCCGAGGCTTCCCGCTCGGCGCTGCCGGCATCGGTGGATTCGCGCAACGCCGCGGTCTCGCGCTCCATCGCCTCCATCCGGCGCTTGGTCTCCGCCAACTCGTCGGCGAGCGTCAGCGCCGCCATCACGTGCAGGCGCATGTCGCCGATCTCGCCGAAGGCCTTGCGCATGTCGCCGATGCGGGCGTCGAAGCTCGCGGCCAGCCCTTCGAGGTGGCGCTCCTCGCCCTCGCCGCAGGCCATGCGGTAGGTCTTGCCGGCGATGGTGACCGTCACTTGAGGCATCGCCCCCTCCTCGAACGCATGAAACGCCAGTCCGACACCGGTAGGTCCGGCGGCCTCAGCCCTCGCCCCGCTCGCCGTTGCGGCCGAGCACGCCCTCGACGGTGCCGATGGCGCGGCCGAGGCGGTGATCGACCTCCTCGGTCACCGATTGCATCTCGGCGAGGCGCGCCGTCGCCCCGTCGAGTTCCGCCGCCAGCCGGGCCCGGTCGTCGCGCATGATCTCCAGCTCGGTCTCGAGGTCGCTGTGGCTGCGCTCCGCGTCGAGCCGGCGCGTCACCGCGGATTCGAGCAGCGACACCGAGGCTTCGAGGCGGCGCAACGCCTCCTCCACCGCTGCGGTCATGCTCACCTCCGAAAAACGCCGGACGCGACAACGCCGACTGAAAAGACCAGGGATACCCGGCCGAAACCCTAATGGTCCGGGGCCCGCGTCGCAATCGTCGTGCCGATCCGCCGGGCGTGGGGGGCTCCATCCTGGGGACGGTGGGGACAATCAGGCCGCCGCCACCTCCAGCCGGTTCCGCCCGGCCGCCTTGGCCCGGTAGAGAGCGCGGTCGGCGGCCGAGAGCAGGGCCGTGAGGTCGCCGCGTCCGGCCGCCAGGCCGACGCTGACGGTCGCCGGAATGCCGGGCCCGTCGCGGTGCACGGACGAAGCGGCGAAGCGGCGGGCGATGCCCTCGCCGACCTGCCGCGCCGCAACGAGGTCGAAGCCCGGCAGCAGGGCGGCGAATTCCTCGCCGCCGAGCCGGGCGACCAGCGCGTCCGGCCCGGCCGCCCGCCGCGCCGTGTCGGCGAAGAGCCGCAGAACCGCGTCGCCGGCGGCATGGCCGTGGCGGTCGTTGATCGCCTTGAAGTGGTCGAGGTCGAAGGCGAGGAGTGCCGCGGGCCGTCGATCGAGGAGCCGCGCGCCGTCCTCGAAGAAGCCGTGGCGGTTCTGGAGGCCGGTGAGGTAGTCGGTGCGGGCCGCCGCCAGGGCGCTCGCCTGCGCCTCCTCGCGCACGAGCGCGATCAGCCCCATCGGCATGGCGACGGAGTAGAGCACGCCCTCGTACATCGTCATCTTGCCGAAGACCGGCATCAGCCAGTCGCCGTAGAGGGCCACGATGACCGGCGTCACCAGGGCCCGAGCCAGGTAGAATAGGGCGTGCCCGCCCGCGACCGCGATCGCGAGCCGCCGCGCACGAAAGGCCCGGGCGGTGCGGCTGCGCAGGAGCCGCCAGGCGGTGAGACCGCAGGCGAGCGCGATCGGCAGCGAGCCGACATAGGTCCAGAGGACAACGGGAAAGCGGACCCCGAGCGTCGCCCACAGGAGAGCGAGCACCGCGAGCACGGCGAGCGGCAGGCGCAGCCGCGCCCGCCCGTCGAGGAGGGCGACGCCGTGCAGGATCATCAGGTAGCCGGACACGATCAGCAGGTTGCCGAGCGCCGAGCCCAGGATACCCGGCAGGGCGGCCCGGTTGATCGACACGACCAAGCCCGCCGCGAAGGCCAGGAAGGCGCCGGTCCAGATTCCGAGCTCGCGCGCGCGCCGCTTGTGGGCCTGGCGCTCCCACAACATCGTCGCGGCGGCGACCAGCACCGTTCCCACAATCAGGCAATAGAGGGTGTGAAGATCGATCTGCATCGCTGCCGTCACCTAGGCCTCACGGCATACGCGCCGGCGATTGCCATCTTCGTTACGGTTCCGATCGTCTCCTCCCCGTTGCGCGAGCATGGTTAAGTGTCTTCTCGACGATGTCCGGGCCCGATCATCGCCGGCGTCATCGTGGCGGGAGGATGACGGCCGCTTGCGCGCACGGGCGTGAACGCCGTTTCATCCGACTCGAAAACCGCGCGATGCCGCAGGATCGAGGCCGTCGACGGGATGGTTTTCCCCAAAGCCCCGCTCGGGTTTGACACGCCCCGGCACCATGTTAGGAAGCCCGCGCCCCCGCCGGGCGGCTGTCGCCGGCGGATTGACAGAAATACGAGCTGCCGTGACGCCTCCCGTGCTCCCCGCCAGTGCCGTCCCCGCCGGGACGGCCGGTGCGTGCGGGACCAGGAGAGCAGCAGGCCGCGCCGGCGAGCGCCGGCCCTTCGTCAGCGTCGAGACGCGCCGCGCCGGACCGATCCGTGCGGCCCGTTCCGCTCCGGGGCGTCGCCGCCCCCACCGCCTCCGCCACACCGAGTCCACGGGAGAGAACACATGACGGTCAAGGTCGCCATCAACGGCTTCGGACGCATCGGCCGCAACGTCCTGCGCGCCATCAAGGAAGCCGGCCGCACCGACATCGAGGTCGTGGCCATCAACGATCTCGGCCCGGTCGAGACCAACGCCCACCTGCTGCGCTTCGACTCGGTCCACGGCAAGTTCCCCGGCACCGTCTCGGTCGAAGGCGACCACATCGTGGTCGACGGGCAGCGCATCCGCGTCACCGCGATCAAGAATCCGGCCGAGCTGCCCCACCGCGAGCTCGGCGTCGACATCGCGATGGAATGCACCGGCATCTTCACCTCGAAGGACAAGGCGAAGCTCCACCTCGATGCCGGCGCCAAGCGCGTCCTCGTCTCGGCTCCCGCGGACGGCGCCGACCTCACGGTCGTCTACGGCGTCAACCACGACAAGCTGACGGCCGACCACCTGGTGGTCTCCAACGCTTCCTGCACCACCAACTGCCTGGCTCCGGTCGCCAAGGTGCTCAACGACGCCGTCGGCATCGAGCGCGGCTTCATGACCACGATCCACTCCTACACCAACGACCAGCCGTCGCTGGACCAGATGCACAAGGACCTCTACCGGGCCCGCGCCGCGGCCCTGTCGATGATCCCGACCACGACCGGCGCCGCCAAGGCCGTCGGCCTGGTTCTGCCGGAGCTGAACGGCCGCCTCGACGGCACCTCGATCCGCGTGCCGACCCCGAACGTCTCGGTCGTCGACTTCAAGTTCAATTCCAAGCGCGCCACCTCGGTCGCCGAGATCAACGAGGCGATCAAGGCCGCGGCGAACGGCCCGCTCAAGGGCGTGCTCGGTTTCACCGAGGCCCCGAACGTCTCGATCGACTTCAACCACGATCCCCACTCCTCGACCTTCCACATCGACCAGACCAAGGTCATGGACGGCACCTTCGTGCGCGTGCTGACCTGGTACGACAACGAGTGGGGCTTCTCGAACCGCATGGCCGACACCGCCATCGCGATGGCCAAGCTCATCTGATCGCGGCCGACGCGACGGGCCGGCTCCCTCGGGCGCCGGCCTTCGTTTTCGGGCGGCCCCGTCGCGGGGCCGCCCGCCTTGCCCCAGGATTCGCCCCCGAGGATCCGCCGATGACCGACGCCGTGCCCGCCCCCCGCCCCGCGAACGCCGCCGACACCGCCCTGCTCCAGGGACAGGTGCCGAGCCCGGCCGCCCCAGTGCCGACCACGGTGTCCGCCGTCCCGGCGCACGTCCCGCCGGCCACTCCTTCCGTTCCGGTCTCCGCGCAGCCCCAGCCGGTCGCGCTGCCTCCCGGCGTCGCCGACCAGCTCGCCCGCATCGAGGACAAGGCCTCGCGGATCGAGGACAAGTATGCCCGCTCCGAGGCCCTGCTCGCCCGCGTCGAGGACCGGGTCGAGGCGGCCGGCGCCCGCATGAACGAGGCCGCCCGCCAGTCCGACCTCGCCGCCCTGCGCAACGAGGTCCGGGCGATTGCCGACCGCACCCGCCGCCTGCCGGGTGCCGGCGCCCTGATCGTCACCGCGATCGTCACGGCCGTGCTGACGGTGGCGCTGACCCTGGTGGCGCAGCGCCTCAACCTCCAGGGCCTGATCCCGCCGCGCTGATCCCCGCGCCCTTCCCCTTATCCCGCAAGGTGCCCCCGCCGATGACCCAGTTCCGTACCCTCGACGATGCCGGCGACCTGAAGGGCAAGCGCGTCCTCGTCCGCGTCGACTTCAACGTGCCGATGGACCAGGGCCGCGTCACCGATTCCACCCGCATCACGCGCGTGCTGCCGACGCTTAACGAACTCGTCGAGGCCGGCGCGAAGGTGGTTCTGCTGGCCCATTTCGGCCGCCCGAAGGGCAAGCCGGTCGCCGCCGAATCCCTGCGCCCGATCGCCGAGGCGACCGCCAGGGAACTCGGCCGCCCGGTCGCCTTCGCGGAGGATTGCATCGGCGAGACGGCCGCCGCGGCGGTCGCGAGCCTGAAGGACGGCGACGTCCTGATGCTGGAGAATACCCGCTTCCACGCCGGCGAGGAGAAGAACGACAAGGCCTTCGTCGAGGCGCTGGCCGCAAACGGCGACGTCTACGTCAACGAGGCGTTCTCGGCCGCCCACCGGGCCCATGCCTCGACGGAAGGCCTCGCCCACGTGCTGCCGGCCTATGCCGGCCGCCTGATGCAGGCCGAACTGGACGCGCTGACCAAGGGCCTCGAGGCCCCGGCCCGGCCGGTGGTGGCGATCGTCGGCGGCTCCAAGGTCTCGACCAAGATCGACCTGCTCAAGAACCTCGTCGCCAAGGTCGATGCCCTGGTGATCGGTGGCGGCATGGCCAACACCTTCCTGCACGCCGCCGGCCTCGGCGTCGGCAAGTCGCTGTGCGAGCGGGATCTGGCCGCCACCGCCCAAGCCATCATCGAGGCGGCACGCGAGAACAACTGCGCCATCATCCTGCCGGTCGACGGCGTGGTGGCCGAGGAGTTCAAGGCAGGCGCCCCCCACCACACCTACGGGGTCGACGCTATCCCTGACACCGGCATGATCCTCGACATCGGCAGCCTGTCGGTCGACCGGATCGCGGCGGCGATCGACGACGCCAGGACCCTGGTGTGGAACGGCCCCGTCGGCGCCTTCGAGATCGCACCCTTCGACCAGGGCACGGTGGCGGCGGCCCGCCACGCGGCGGCGCGCACCAAGGCCGGCAAGCTCGTCTCGGTGGCGGGCGGCGGCGATACGGTGGCGGCGCTCAACCATGCCGGCGTGTCGGCGGACTTCACCTACATCTCGACGGCCGGCGGCGCCTTCCTCGAATGGCTCGAGGGCAAGCCGCTCCCGGGCGTCGACGCCCTGCGCCGGCAAGCTTGAGGGTTTTCGTTCAGGTCGGCCGCGTTAGGACGCCGGCCGACCCTTCCGCTATAATCCAGCAACAGTGACAGTCTCGGAGGATTTCGACATGGCGCGCATCACGCTTAGGCAACTCCTCGACCACGCCGCCGAGCACGGCTACGGGGTGCCGGCCTTCAACATCAACAACATGGAGCAGGGCCTCGCCATCATGGCGGCGGCCGACGCCACCGATTCGCCGGTGATCCTGCAGGCGAGCCGCGGCGCGCGGTCTTATGCCAACGACGTCGTGCTGGCCAAGCTGATCGACGGCCTCGTCGAGATCTATCCCCACATCCCGGTCTGCATGCACCTGGATCACGGGAACAACGAGGCGACCTGCGCCACTGCGATCCAGTACGGCTTCACCTCGGTGATGATGGACGGGTCGCTGAAGGCCGACGGCAAGACTCCGGCGGATTACAACTACAACGTCGAGATCACCCGCAAGGTGACCGAGATGGCGCACTGGGCCGGCTGCTCGGTCGAGGGCGAGCTCGGCGTGCTCGGCTCGCTCGAGAGCGGCGAGGGCGAGGCCGAGGACGGCCACGGCGCCGAAGGCGTCCTGTCGCACGACCAGCTGCTCACCGACCCGGCCGAGGCGGAAAAATTCGTGGCGGCCACCAAGGTCGACGCGCTCGCCGTCGCCATGGGCACCTCGCACGGCGCCTACAAGTTCACCCGCAAGCCCGACGGCGCGGTGCTGGCGATGAACGTGATCGAGGAGATCCACCGCCGCCTGCCCAACACCCACCTGGTGATGCACGGCTCCTCGTCGGTCCCGCAGGACCTCCAGGACATCATCAACCAGTATGGCGGCGAGATGAAGCCGACCTGGGGCGTGCCGGTCGAGGAGATCCAGCGCGGCATCAAGCACGGCGTGCGCAAGATCAACATCGACACCGACAACCGGATGGCGATGACCGGCCAGATCCGCAAGATCCTGATGGAGAACAAGGCCGAGTTCGACCCGCGCAAGTACCTGAAGCCGGCGATGGACGCGATGACGAAGCTGTGCAAGCAGCGCTTCGAGGAGTTCGGCACGGCGGGCAACGCCGGCAAGATCCGTCCGGTCGCGCTGTCCGAGATGGCCAAGCGCTACGCCGCCGGCAAGCTCGACCCGTCCTTCGCCCCGTCGAAGGCCGCCGCGGAGTAAGGCCCTTGCGGCGCGGGTGATCTCGCGCCGCATCGCCGCCCCATTGACCATGCAGCAGGGCGGGCGGCCGGGGGGCCGTCCGCCCCGCGCGTTTTGCGCCCCTGTCCGTCCCGAAGGCTCGAAGACCCCGATGGCCGATCCCCAGACCCGCCTGATCCTCCTCACCGCCCCCGAGGCCGGCCCGGACCTGAAGGACAGGCTGGCGCGCGCGGTCGCGGCCGGCGACGTCGCCGCGGTGATCCTGCGCCTGCCGCCCGGCGACGAGCGGGCGCTGGTCAACGCCGTCAAGGCGGTGGCGCCGGCGGTGCAGGAGGCCGGCGCCGCCCTGGTGCTGGCCGGCGGCGGCGGCATCGATCTGGCCACCGTGGCCTCCCGCAGCGGCGCCGACGGCGTCCACGTCCCGGCGAATTACGGGGCGGAGGATCAGCCGGACGCCGACATCCCCGCGGAGGCCGACGGCGACGAGGCGGAGGACGAGGAGAGCGACGGCCCGCTGCGTGCGCTCCGCGAGCGCCTGCGCGACGGCCGCATCCTCGGGGTCGGGCGCCTGCGCAGCAAGCACGCCGCCATGGAGGCCGGCGAGGCCGGCGCCGATTACGTCCTGTTCGGCGACGAGTCGAAGCTTGCCCACGACGACCTCCTGGCGCGGCTGACCTGGTGGGTCGAGATCTTCGAGACGCCCTGCATCGCGCTCGCCCGCAACCTCGAGGACGTGCCGGACCTCGTCGCCACGGGGGCCGAGTTCATCGGCCTCGATCCCGCCCTCTGGGCCGGGGAGGGGGGCGAGGCCGCGGTGGCCGAGGCGCAGGCCGCGATCCGGAACCGCCCCGCGGGCGGGGAGGGGTGAGAATGCGGAATTCCCGCCTCGCGACTCTCGCGCTTCTCGGGGCTTTCGGCCTCGCGGCCGGGCCGGCCGGGGCCCGCTCGGTCCCGGCTCCGGCCGAATCCGCCACACCGGGAGGCGTCAAGCCGGGCGTCGTCCCGCCGAATTTCGGCGCGACCACCAACACCTTCGGCGCGTCGAAGTCGAACCAGACCCTGCCGGGCGCGGCCTCGCTGCCGCCCGCGCCCTCGAACGACCCGAATGCGGATCTCGCCTACGGCGCCTATCAGCGCGGCTTCTACGTCACGGCGTTCCGCGAGGCGACGAAGCGGCTGGAGAAGAACAAGACCGACTTTCCCGCCATGACCCTGCTGGCGGAACTCTACAGCCAGGGCCTCGGCGTCCGCCAGGATCCCGCGCGGGCCGCCGAGTGGTACCGACTGGCCGCCAATCTCGGCGATCCCCATGCCGCCGCCACCCTCGGCATGATGCAGATCGAGGGCCGCGGCGTGCCCAAGGACCAGGCCGCGGGCCGCGCCCTCCTGGAGAAGGCCGCCGCCCGGGCCGATGCCACGGCGAGCTACAACCTCGCCCTGATCCTCCTCGGCACCGGAACGCCCGCCGACCTGACCCGCGCCGTCGAGCTGCTGCGCCAGGCCGCCCACCAGGAGCTGGCCCCGGCCCAGCACGCGCTCGGCGTGCTCTACCTCCAGGGCCGCGGCGTGCCCAAGGACACGACCAAGGCCGCCGGCTGGTTCCGCCGCGCGGCCGATAACGGCGATCTCGCCGGCGAGGTCGAGTTCTCGATCCTGCTGTTCAACGGCGAGGGCGTGCCGAAGGACGAGACCCGCGCCGCCCGCTACTTCCGCCACGCCGCCTTCCGGGGCAACGCCGTGGCCCAGAACCGGGTCGCCCGGCTCTACGCCAGCGGCCGCGGCGTGCAGAAGAACCTCGTCGAGGCCGCCGCCTGGGACATCGCCGCCCGGGCGCAGGGGCTGTCGGATGCCTGGCTCACCCAGGCGGTGTCCGGGCTCAACGCGGAGGAGAAGGCCCGGGCCGAGCGGCTGGCGGCGGACCGGGCGGGGCCGTGAGCGGGTGATGTCCATCTACCGGAGGGCATCGTGGAACGTGCACTGACCGAGGCGGTCAAAGGCCTGAAGCGGTTCGGCCCGGACGACCTTGTCTTCGCCCTGGCGATCCTTGGAACGTTCGGGGCATTGGCGGTCGGCGCGCCTCCGGCCTGGACGGTTGCTGCGGGTTGTGGATTTTGCCTGCTCTGGCTGCTGCGCAACTACGTGGATGCGCTGATCGCGTTGCGTACCAAGAAGGCCGAGCTTGAGATCGAGGCGCAGCGGGGCGGGAAGCGCATGATCGAGAAGGCCAGGAAATCGCTGTAACCGCGACAAACCCGCCCTTCGTCCCTATCTTTCACCCCGGACATCCGCGCCCCGGTGCTGATCATGCAAGAAACGGCCATTATTATCGCGATCCTCGCGCTCGCGGCTCTGTCGGCCCGGGAGCTCGTCCGGATGACGGCCGAGGCGCGCCGGAAAGCCCGCCTGATCGAGGGCGCGCGGATGGACCTGTCCCGCTGCCTCGCGGTCACCGAGCGGGCGCTGGCGGATGACCGCGTGCCCGCCCTCCTCAAGGCCGTGCTCTACAACCAGGCGGCGGCTTTGGCCGATCCCGCCGTCGGGCGGGCCCGGGTGGCGGAATTCGCGCGCGCCCCGGGGCGCGAGGACGGGCCGGATCGCGACGATCCCATCGACCACTCCCTCGACCGGCTGGCCGCGATCGATGCGGGTCTCGCCTTCGATTGCCGGGCGGCGCTGACGCAAGGGCTGATGGCGCTGCTGCTCCTGCACGCCGACGAGGTCGCGGTCGATCGGGCGACGCGGGACGTGGTCCGGCGTCGCCACGGGCTGCCGGCGCGGCTGGACCTCCTGTTCGGCGAGGCGACGGCCCCCGTGTGAGACGCAGGCCGGATTTTCTCCACGAACCGATGTGACATGCCGCGCGATGCGGCTTAGAGGCATCCATCAGTGACGCTGCCCGTGCCGCGAGGTGCGGGCCGCATTCCGTTTGCATTCGTCGTGCAGGGCAACCGCGCCCGCCATCAAGGACCACCTATGACCCCGACCCGCATTCCGGGAGCCGCCGCCCGATGATCGTCTCCCCCCTGATGACCGTGATGGTCGATGCCGTGCGCAAGGCGGCGCGCGGGCTCAAGCGCGATTTCGGCGAGATCGAGAACCTGCAGGTCTCGCGAAAGGGCCCGGGCGACTTCGTCACCGCCGCCGACCGCAAGGCCGAGGCGACCCTGCGCGAGGCTCTGATGAAGGCCCGGCCGGGCTACGGCCTGATCATGGAGGAGAGCGGGGTCATCGAGGGCCAGGACAAGACCCATACCTGGCACGTCGACCCCCTCGACGGCACCACCAACTTCCTGCACGGCGTGCCGCATTTCTGCATCTCGGTCGGCCTCGAGCGCGAGGGCACGATGGTGGCCGCGGTGATCTACGAGCCCATCAAGGACGAGCTCTACATCGCCGAGCGCGGCAAGGGCGCGTTCCTCAACAACAAGCGCCTGCGGGTCGCCGGCCGGCAGGACCTCGCCGACAGCCTGGCGCTCTACGGCTCGCCCTATCTCGGCCGCGGCAGCCATCCGCGCCTGCTCAAGGAACTCGCCGCCGTGATGGCGGTGACCGGCGGCGTGCGCCAGACCGGCTCGGCCGCCCTCGACCTCGCGGCGGTCGCCTGCGGCCGGGCCGACCTGTACTGGGAGCGCGACCTCCAGACCTGGGACATGGCCGCCGGCCTGCTCCTGGTGCGCGAGGCCGGGGGCTTCGCCAGCAGCGCCGATGGCGGCGCCGACCCGATGACCGCCCGCTCGGTCGCCTGCGGCAACGAGGTGCTCCAGCGCGAGCTGGTCGCCATCCTGCGCAAGGTCGGCGGCTGACGGCAGCCGCCCGGGCCGGTTCCCGACCGGCCCCGGGCCTTCCCCGCCGAACTCTCGAAAAAAGGCCCTACGCCATGGACCCGCGCACCACGTCCGCTCTCAAGGACGCGATCCGCTCGATCCCGGACTATCCGAAGCCCGGCATCATGTTTCGCGACATCACCACCCTGCTCGGCGACGCCCGCGCCTTCCGGCGCGCGGTCGACGAGCTGGTGCACCCTTACGCGGGCGGCCGGATCGACCAGGTCGCCGGCATCGAGGCGCGGGGCTTCATCCTCGGCGGCGCCATCGCCCACCAGCTCTCCTCGGGCTTCGTGCCGATCCGCAAGAAGGGCAAGCTGCCCCACACCACGGTCTCGATTGCCTACGCGCTCGAATACGGCACCGACGAGATGGAGATCCATTCCGACGCGGTGAAGCCCGGCGACCGGGTGATCCTCGTCGACGACCTGATCGCCACCGGCGGCACCGCCACGGCGGCGGTGGAATTGCTGCGCCGGATCGGCGCCGAGGTGGTGGCGGCCTGCTTCGTCATCGACCTGCCGGAACTCGGCGGCGCCGACCGCCTGCGCGCCCTCGACCTGCCGGTGCGGACCCTGATCGAGTTCGACGGGCACTGACGAAAAAGGCGGGCTGCAAGGCCCGCCTCGTAATCGTTATTCATCCCACTCCGCCCACCTCATCCTGAGGTGTCAGTCGATCGAAGATCGACTGACCTCGAAGGAGGGCTCCAGAAGTCTCTGAGCTAGCTGGAGCCCTCCTTCGAGGCCCACTGCGTGGGCACCTCAGGATGAGGTCGAGAGTGGGATGGATGGGGCGAGCAGCCGAAAAGCTCCCCTCACGCCGCCTTGGCCAGGCTCTCGAACAGCCCGCGCCCGTCGGTGCCGCCGACCAGGCCTTCCACGAAATTCTCCGGGTGCGGCATCAGCCCGAGGACGTTGCGGCTCTCGGAATAGATGCCGGCGATGGAATTGAGCGAGCCGTTGCGGTTGGCCTCGACCGTGAGCCCGCCGGCCGCGTCACAGTAGCGGAACGCCACCCTTCCCTCGCCCTCGATCCGCGCCAGGGTCTCGGGATCGGCGAAGTAGTTGCCCTCGCCATGCGCGATGCAGACGTCGATCACCTGGTGCTGCGTGTAGGCCTTCGTGAAGGCGGTGTCGGTGCGCTCGACCCGCAGGGTCTGCCGGTGGCAGAGGAAGCGGCGGTTGACGTTGCGCATCAGCACGCCCGGCAGCAGGCCGGACTCGCACAGGATCTGGAAGCCGTTGCAGATGCCGAGCACGAGCCCGCCGCGGGCGGCGTGCGCCCGCACCGCGTCCATGGCGTGAGCCCGCCCGGCGATGGCGCCGCAGCGCAGGTAATCGCCGTAGGAGAAGCCGCCGGGCAGGACCGCGAGGTCGGTGCCGGCGGGCAATTCGGTCTCGGTGTGCCAGACGGTCACCACCTCGGCGCCCGAAAGGCGCAGGGCCCGCGCGACGTCCCGCTCGCGGTTCGAGCCCGGGAAGACGACGATTGCGGCCTTCATCGGGCGATCTCGACGCGGTAGTTCTCGACCACGGTGTTGGCGAGCAGCCGGTCGCAGGCCGCCTTCACGGTCGCCTCGGCGGCGGCCTCGTCGGCGGCCTCGACCTCGACCTCGAAGAACTTGCCCTGGCGCACTCCGGCGATGCCGGTGATCCCGAGCGAGCGCAGCGCCCCCTCGATCGCCTTGCCCTGGGGGTCGAGGACGCCGGTCTTCAGGGTAACGGTGACGCGCGCTTTCATCGGCCAGACCTTCGGCAGCGGAGGGCTTCTTTCCGGCTTCCGATAGTGCGGAACGGTCCCCGAGGCAACGCCGGGTGCGGCTCGCACCGGGACGACGACAGCGCGAGGAGCGGTCCATCGGCCGGTCCCGGGCGTCAGGTCCTTTGGGTGTTATATGGGCCGGCGCACACATTGATCTTTGCTGGTAGGATTCTAATACTGGACCAGGGCCGGCGGCGATCGCACGGTGGACGAGGTCGCTTCGCGCGCGGGTGCGGGGTTCAGGGGTGGGTCATGTCGGACGCTGGTGACGCGTTCATTCGCCAATCATTCGACCTGATCGACGGCTTCGACGAGATGTCGGATCCGCTCGACGTGCAGCAGCGCGTGCTCGATCTCGTCAAGGATTGCGGCTTCACGTACTTCACGATCACGCGGTTGCCGCAGCCGAGCGAGCGACTGGGACCTAACGTCCTGCTCAGCATCTGGCCTAAGGGCTGGCTGTCGCATTACGATCGGGTCGGCCATTACCGCTACGACCCGGTGGTCCGACATTGCTACCGGACTATCGAGCCGTTCACCTGGACCGAAGTGCATTACGAGCCGGAAATCCTGCCGCGCGCCCGCCGCGTCATGGACGAGGCGACCGACCACGGCATGGCGGTCGGATTCTGCGTGCCGATCCACGACGCGATGGGCTTCCAGGCGGTCGTGTCCCTGGCAGGGCGGCAGGTCGAGTTGCCCCCGCGTGTCCGCCGCGGCGTCCACATGCTCGGGCTCTACGCCTGGGGGGCGGCGGAACGGACCACGGCCCAGCGGCGAAAGCCGACCGGACGGCTGCTCAGCGCCCGCGAGCGCGACGTGCTGTCGTGGGCAGCGCTCGGCCACACATCCGAAGAAGTCGCCGACATTTTGGGTATTTCCAACCAGACCGTCAACACGCATCTCAAGAACGCCCGCGTGAAGATCGGCACACGCAACACGACCCACACTGTGGTCGAGGCCTTGCGGCGGCGTGAGATCACGCTCTAAAGCGCTGCCCGATCACGTTGCGATCGGACGGTTCCTTGGTTTATCTATTTTGCGATAGTATGTTCCGACGAAATGTTATCCATTTTGTCTAAAAATACTTCAGGCAATGTTGCGCCCTGCGCCCCGGCTTGATGCCTTTGGCGAAACTCCCGGCCGCCATCGTCGATCGCTGCGGCGGCGCCAGTGCGGCGGGCGTCCTCCGGCGCGGCCGGGGGCGTAACGTCCCCTTCGGTGCCCGGCGTGGCACGTCGATGTCCGGTCGGGAGCGGATGTCCGGCCGCCCGTGTACGCGAACGGCTTCGGCGCCCGCCGGATCTTGCCCGGCGACCGAGCGGGCGGCGCATCCCGTCATCTGTGCAGCCACGACCCGCCGCCCATGCGGGACGGTCCGCAGGCGCAACGCCGGCCGACACGTCGCTCGCCGAGCCATTTCGCGTCAAGTCTTGGCGGGTGCGCGGACCGCCGTGACCCTGGCATCATGATATAATCCGAACGGCCTAGAGCACTTCACGATCGCGTTGCAATCGCGAAGCTCTCTAGGTCTTTGATGTTGCCGCATTTTCTGCGACGAACCGGCATCCACTTCGTCGGAAAATGCTCTAGCGATCGGTGCGCCGTAAAAGTCAGCCCTTCCATCACTATTTTTCGGGATACCGGGACACCCTCTCGTCTGCGCGAATGCTGCCAGAGCGAGAGAGATACCCGCATGATCCGGCTTCACGTCATCGATCGAACGAACCGCAGCGCTTACGCTGATGCCATCGATCAACATCATGTTCTTCGTAAGAAGATTTACATGGATGAGCAGAAGTGGAGTGCCCTGCGCGCGGTCGACGGCCGCGAGATCGATCAGTTCGATACCGACAGCACCGTGTATCTCCTGGCGATCGGGGCGGATGGCGAGGTCGCGGGAGGCACGCGCCTGCTGCCGTCCCTCGGGCCGACGCTGCTGAGCGAGGTGTTCCCGCAACTGGCCGAGGAGCGCGGCTTCGAGCGGTCGGCGGAGATCTGGGAATGGACCCGCTTCTTCGTCGCCCCCCGCTACCGGGAGGACAAGCGGCTGTCGCGGGTGGCCGGCATCGTCGCGGCGGGCATGGTGGAGTATTGTCTCGATCGGCACATCCCGCGCATGAACGTGGTCGCCGAGGCTTACTGGATCCCGAAGGTCTCGGCCCTCGGCTGGCGCCCGCGGCCTCTGGGCCTGCCCCTCGCCCATGAGGGACTGTCGATCTGCGCCTTCACGATCGAGATGACGCAGGAGGCTCTGCAGGCGACCCGCGCCGTCTACGGGATCGACGCGCCGTCCCTGGTCCGGGCGAAGGATCTCGTTCCCGCCTACGACCACCCTGCATCCGACCGCACCCTGTCGGCTTGAGATGACGGATGTCGACCGACAATCAGATGTCGTCGCAGGGCCGTGCGTCGATGGGAGCGGTCGTCCTCGACCATCCCGCCGCCGGGGCGGGCGTCTCGCTCCGCGCCATCACGACCGCCATGACCGAGGAGGCGCCGGGAGAAACCCGGGCGACCTGCGGCGTCACCGTCTCCGTACCGGCCCATCCCCGGCCGTCCACTCCGCCGGACCGGATCGTGTCCCGCCCGTCATGCCGAGGGTCTTCGACAACGACCCTCGCTTCCGGCCTCGAATTCTCGTCCGGTCTCGAATTTTTGCCAAGTCTTGAATTCTTCCCAAGTCTCGAATTCTTGCCAAGTCGCGACTTATTGCCAAGTCTCTGTCTGGGCATTGAAAATTCGAGATGGTCCGACGGCCCGGTGCATCGGCATCCCGGGTCGGTATCATCAGTGTGAGGTCGTCAGCGATGGCGCGTTACGGCGACACCCGTCTCCCCACTCCGGTTGCCCGCCTCGTGCGGCCACCGGCCAGTCCGCAAAGCCCGGCCGACCGCCTGGCCGAGCACCTGATCGAGGCCTATCGGAGCGCCGCGGATTGCGAGGACCCGGTCGCCCTCGATCTGATCCGCCTCGCGCTCTGGCATGTCGGCCGCACCTACCCGCCCTCCGGCCACATCCCGGAGGAGCAGCGTCGGGAGGAGCACTGGTCGTGACGGCCGGCGTCACCTTGCCCCATCGGTCCCGCGCCCGTCGCGCACCGGCCCATCCATCCACTTCGTCCACCCCCGATCAGGCACGCACCATGGCGCCCGCGACCCGCTGCACCCCGTCGCAGTCCCACCTTTCCCAGGCGGCCCGGGCCGAGATCCAGGCCCTGCGCCTCGCCGCCGGCATCCTCGACCTGCAGCGCACCGCGAGCCCGCAGATCCGCGAACTGCCCTCCGTGCAGGCGATGATCCGCGCGGCCGCGGCGGTGTTCGACGAGCTCGGCTTCGGCGAGGGGAGCGAGGCGGAGCGGACCGACGGCGAGCTGGAGCGGACGATGTCGTCCTGACGTTTGCCGCGCCGGCGGGCGGTCAGCCGATGCCGGCGATCTCCCGCTCCGCCGCCTCGGCGAGCGCCCGGAACCGCGCCCCGTCGAGTCCCGATTCCCCGTAGAGGAGCCGCCCGCCATTCGGCAGGATCCCGAACCGGTCGTCCGGCGCCTCGCGGAAGCGCTCGAGGGCGATCGGGACCCGGTTCAGGGTCGCGGCCTGGCTCGCATGGGCGGCGAACAGGGCGGCCTTGAAGGCGCAATCCTCAGGGTCGAGATGGAGCGCGATCGCCCGCCGCGGCGGTTCGGTGGCCAAGAACTCGGTGGCCAAGAATCCGGTGGCCGAGAATTCGGTGGCCGAGAATTCGGTGGCCAAGACGCTGCCGGCATCGAACCCGTCCGGGCCGGCATGGTAGAACGGCATCTCGATCACCGCGAGGCGCTCCGGCCCGAGAAGCCGCCGGGCACCCCGCAGGGAGAGCGCCACCGCGTCGTGGTCCGGGTGGCCGCCCTCGTAGGCGTGGGTCAGCGCCACCGTGATCCCGCATGCGCTGAAAATCCCGGCCAGCTGCCGGGCGAGCGGCGCGATGATCTCCGCCACACCCCGGTCGGGATGCCCCAGCGCGATGCGCCGCGCCCGTTCGACGCCTGCAAGGCTCAGTGCCGCATCGAGCTCCCGGGCGCGGGCCGCCGCGTAGGCGGCAGGGTCCGAAAAACCGCGGCGCGCGGCGTCTCGCCCGTCGCGGGGCGCGCCGTCGGTGACGTGGATCACCGTGAGGCCGGCAAGGCGCGGCAGCTGCGCGCCGCAGCCGATGCTCTCGTCGTCCGGATGAGCGACCACGAGCGCGGCGGCGTGTGCCGCCACCGGCCCGCAGGCCGGATCGGCGAGGGCTGCCAGGAACCTTTCGGCGGCCGGCGAGGTCGGGGCGATCGCCATCGCGGTCAGATCGCTGCTTGCGGCCCGAGGGCCGGCCCGGGCCGGATCGTCCCGGCATAGCGCCGGACCATCGCGGCGCAGAATCCCGCGGATTCCTCCCTCACCTGCGGCGGGCTGGTGTGGTGGGGGGCGATACCCCGGTGCTCGGGGGTGAAGCAGAAGGTCACGGTCACGTCGAACTCCGCCAGGGCATCCATCCGCCGGTCGAACCACTCGAGGGCATCGGGCCGAAACAATCGGCCCGGGACGGGCCGGTGCGGAGATACGTCACCCCGAGCCGCCGCATCAGGCCTCCGCCTCGTCGAGCCGGTGATCCTGGTCACGGAACCACCGGCACGGGCCGCGCGCCGGGGTGTGGCGGGCGAAATGCTCGTGCGCCGGCTTGGGCGTGCCGTCCTCGCGCAGCAACCCATATAGAAATGCCGATCATAGGAGGAGCCCTCCGCCTCCCGGTGCCGTGTGGTGGCGCCCAAGGCCTGCGGCGGGTCGTAGAGGCCGGACCGGTGGATCCGCGGCGCCTGTCCGGCCAGCAGCTCGGCGGTACGGTCGATCCGGACGACCTGCACCTCCTCGGCCCCGAAGGTCGAGACGCCGACCTCGGTGACCCAGATCGGCCTGGAAGTTACCGCGCGCGGATCTCGGCGAACTTGTCCGGCCACTCGTCGGTCTGCCACAGGTTCCAGTCGAGCGGGAAGCCGTGCAAAGCCACCGCGTCGACGTGGTCGAGGGCGCCGCGACCGTCGAGCATCCGGATGAAGGTCGGGTCGGTCGGCGAGATGCCGCCGAGCACCGTCGGCAGGTGCGGCGTTTCCCCCTTCACGGCACGCGCCGCGCAATCCAGCGTTTCGGCGACGAGCGACCAGCCCGGATCGATCTCGGGATCCCAATTGCGACTTGTTGCTGGGCTCGTTTTCTGGGCTCGTTCCGGATCGTCCCCGCTTCGATCATGCCGCCCTCGTCGCACGAGAGGGGTGGGGAGTTTGGGGGTCCGTCATGGCGACAGGCCGGGCGCGGTGCAGGCCACCGGACCGGCGGCGCACTGGAAGCATTGCGAAGAACAGCCGGTTGTCCCTGCGGCTTGACGGTTACACAGACCTCGCACGCAGACCTCGCCTGTGCGGCGACGCCTTGACGGCGATGCCGCACCTGCGAGATGAGCATCCCAAACCGAGAACCTCGCGACCCGTCGAGCGCCTTCAGGATTCCTGGCACGATGAGCAACTTCAACGAGGAGCGCGTCCTGTCCGTCCATCACTGGACGGACTCGCTCTTCAGCTTCCGCACCACCCGCGACCCGTCGTTCCGCTTCCGCAACGGCGAGTTCACGATGATCGGCCTCAAGGGCGAGGGCGCCAAGCCCCTGCTGCGCGCCTACAGCGTGGTGAGCGCCAATTACGAGGACGAGCTGGAGTTCTTCTCCATCAAGGTGGCCAACGGCCCGCTCACCTCGAAGCTTCAGCACCTCAAGGTCGGCGACCCGATCGTGGTCAGCCGCAAGGCCACCGGCACCCTGGTGCTCGACAACCTGATGCCCGGCCGGCACCTCTACCTGCTCGGCACCGGCACCGGCCTCGCGCCGTTCCTGGCGATCATCAAGGATCCGGAGACCTACGAGCGCTTCGAGAAGGTGATCCTGGTCCATGGCTGCCGCCAGGTCCAGGAGCTCGCCTACGGCGAGACGATCACCGAGACGCTGCCGCAGCACGAGCTGATCGGCGAGATGGTCCGCGACCAGCTGATCTACTACCCGACCGTGACCCGCGAGCCGTTCCGCAACCGCGGCCGCATCACCGACCTGATGACCTCCGGCAAGCTCTTCTCCGACATCGGCCTGCCGATGATGACCAAGGAGGCCGACCGCTTCATGCTCTGCGGCAGCCCCGACATGATCCGCGACACCCGCGACCTGCTCGCCGGTGCCGGCTACATCGAGGGCAACCACGGCGAGGCCGGCCACTACGTCATCGAGAAGGCCTTCGTCGAGAAGTAGCCCTGTGATACGAAATCCGGAAGATGACTTCCGGATTTCGTATCATCAGCCCGCGCGGCGCCTGAGCGAGGCCGCTTTCCGTATCGCGAAGCGATCAATCGGAAAGCGTATGATACGCGGGATGCGCCGGGAAACCTGCGGGGAAACCTGATCGTGCGCATCCTGCTCATCAACCCCAACACCACGGCCGCCGTCACCGAGCAGGCGGCCGCACATGTCCGGCGCCTGATCCCCGCCGAGATCGTGCCGGTGACGGGCCGCTTCGGCGCCCGCTACATCGCGAGCCGCGCCGCCGCGGCCATCGCCGGCCACGCCGCCCTCGACGCCCTGGCGGCCAACGTCGCCGGGTGCGACGCGGTCTATCTCGCCTGCTTCGGCGATCCGGGCCTGCTCGCCCTCAAGGAAGTCTCGCCGGTGCCGGTCGTCGGCATGGCGGAGGGCGCCCTGCACCTCGCCTGCACCCGGGGGCGCCGCATCGGCATCGTCACCGGCGGCGTCCTGTGGAAGCCGATGCTGATCGAGTTCGCGGCGATGCTCGGCCTCTCCGAGCGCCTCGCCGGCATCCGCACCGTGGCACCGACCGGCGGCGAGATCGCCCGCGACCCCGACGCGGCGTTGGGCCGCCTCGCGGCCGCCTGCCGCGACTGCGCCGAGATCGACGGGGCCGACGTGGTGGTGCTCGGCGGCGCGGCTTTGGCCGGCCTGGCCGAGCGGGTGCAGCCGCAGGTCGCCGTGCCGGTGATCTGCTCGGTCGAGGCCGGGGCACGGGCGGTGATCGCCGCGGCCGGGATCGCGGGCGCCCGGCCGACCCTGCCGCCGACGGAGAGCGTGGGCCTGTCGGAGGATCTGGCGCGGATGCTGCGCGCCTGAGCGCAACGGCGCCGGTTTACAGCGGGCGGCGCCCTATGAAAGGCTGGCGCCCCGATTCCCGCGAGACTTGTCCGATGACCGACCCCGCCGCAGCCCGCGCCGCCTTCCGGCGGCTCCACGAGAGCGGCTGCTTCGTGATGCCGAACCCTTGGGACATCGGCACCGCCCGCTACCTCGCGGCGATGGGTTTTCCGGCGCTCGCCACCACCAGCTCGGGCTTCGCCTTCACCCGCGCCCTGCCGGACACCGACTGGGCGGTGCCCCTCGACGCGATGCTGGCCCACATCGCCGAGATCGCCGCCGCCACCGACCTGCCGGTGAACGCCGATTTCGAATCCGGCTACGCCCACGATCCCGAGGGCGTCGCCCGCAACGTCGCGGCCTGCGTGGCGACCGGCGTCGCCGGCCTGTCGATCGAGGATGCCACGGGCGACCCGAGCCGGCCGCTCTACGACATCCGGGAGGGCGCCGAGCGCATCCGCGCCGCGAAGGCCGCAATCGATGCCTCCGGCACCGGCGTGGTGCTGACCGGCCGGGCCGAATGCTACCTCACCGGCCATCCCGAGCCCCTGCCCGAGGCGATCCGCCGGCTCCAGGCCTATGCCGAGGCCGGGGCCGACGTGGTCTATGTGCCGGGCCCGAAGCGGCGCGAGGACATCCGCACCCTGGTCGAGGCCCTGGCGCCGGTGCCGGTCAACATCCTGATGAGCACCAATCCGGGCCTCAAGGTCGCCGATCTCGAAGGCTTGGGCGTGCGCAGGATCAGCGTCGGCTCGTCGCTGGCGCGGGCGGCCTGGACCGGCTTCATCCGTGCGGCGCGGCGCATCCACGACGAGGGCAGCTTCGGCGGCTTCGACGGCTCGGTCGGTTTCTCCGAGATCAACGGATTCTTCCGCCAAGATCTCAAGAACCGGGACCTGAAGGAGCGGAGCGGCGCATGAATCCCGATCGCGATCCCGTCACCGGCCTGCCGATCGGCCATCCCGTCGCCACGACCGGCCCGGCGCCCGGGCCCGAGAAAATCCGCCTCGACGGGCGCCACGTCTCGATCGTGCCGCTCGATGCGGCGGCGCACGGCGCCGACCTCGCCGAGGGCGCGGTCGGGCCAGGCAAGGAAGCCCTGTGGCAATACATGCCCGCCGGCCCGTTCGACGATCATGCGAGTTTCCAGGCCCATCTCGCGGTTTGCGCGGCCTCGAGCGATCCCCTGTTCTACGCCATCCTGGATGCGCGGTCGGGCAAGGCGATCGGCCACGCCGCGCTGATGCGGATCGACCGGGCGAACCGGGTGATCGAGGTCGGCAACATCCTCTACACCCCGGCCTTGCAGCGCACGCCCGGCGCCACCGAGGCGATGCGGCTTCTGGCCGGTTACGTCTTCGATCTCGGCTATCGCCGCTACGAGTGGAAGTGCAACGCCCTCAACGCCCCGTCCCGGAGCGCGGCGCAGCGCCTCGGCTTCTCCTACGAGGGGCTGTTTCGCCAGGGCATGATCGTCAAGGGCCGCAACCGGGACACGACCTGGTTCTCGATGCTCGATGCCGAGTGGCCGCAGACCCGCCAGGGCTTCGACCGCTGGCTCGATCCCGCCAACCTCGACGGCGGCCAGTCCCTGCGCCTCGGCGCGCTGACGAGCGCGTCGATCCCGGGCGAAGCCTTGCGCCGGGCGACGACCCCCGACGAGGCCGCCCTCGCAGGCCTTCAGGAGGCGGCCTACGCGCCGAACCGCCCGCTCCTCGGCGTCGAGCCGGTCCCGCTCCTCACCCCGGCCGCCGAGGTGCTGGCGCGCTACGAGGTCTGGCTCGCCGACCAGGACGGGGCGCTCGCCGGGGCCCTGGTGCTCGATCCGCATCCCGATCACCTGATGATCTGGAGCGTGTCGGTCGATCCGGCGCACCAGGGCACCGGCCTCGGCAACGCCCTGCTGGCGGCGGCCGAGGCGCGGGCGCGGGACCTCGACCTGTCGGAGTTGCGGCTCTACACCGGGGACAAGCTCGTGCGGAACATCGACTGGTACGCGCGGCGGGGCTACGCCACCGAGCGGGTCGAGGACCTGCCGGACCGGCGCCTGGTCCACATGACGAAGACCCTCGCCTGACGGCGACACGGTTTCACGAACAAGCCCCGCCGCCGAGCGGGGCGCGACGAACGGGAGGATACACATGGCGGGACGGCTGACGGGCAAGCGCGCGGTCGTGACGGCGGCGGGCCAGGGGATCGGACGCGCCATCGCGGCGGCCTTCCTCGCCGAGGGCGCCGAGGTGCTGGCGACCGATCTCGACGCGGGGAAGCTCGAGAGCCTGAAGGGGGCGCAGGCCGCGTCCCTCGATGTCCGTTCGGACGCGGCGGTGGCGGAGTTCGCGAAGGGCGCCGGTCCGGTCGACGTGCTGGTGAACGCCGCCGGCTTCGTCCATCACGGCACCATCCTCGATTGCACCGACGCCGAGTGGGATCTGGCCTTCGACCTCAACGTGCGCTCGATGCACCGCACCATCCGGGCCTTCCTGCCCGGCATGCTGGAGCGCGGCAACGGCTCGATCGTCAACATCGCCTCGGCGGTCGGGGCGGACGCCACCGCGCCGAACCGCTACGTCTACGGCGCCTCGAAGGCGGCGGTGGTCGGTCTCACCAAGGCGGTGGCGCGGGACTTCATCCGCAGCGGCGTGCGGGCGAACGCGATCTGCCCCGGCACGATCCAGTCGCCCTCCCTCGACGAGCGCATCGCGGCCTTGGCTGAGATGAACAAGACTTCGGTCGAGGCCGCCCGCCAGGCCTTCATCGACCGCCAGCCGATGGGCCGACTCGGCACGGCGGAGGAGATGGGGGCGCTCGCCGTCTACCTCGCCTCGGACGAATCCCGCTTCACCACCGGCCAGACCCACGTCGCCGATGGCGGCTTCACGCTCTGAGGGAGACGCTTCGATGCATATCCTCATCCTCGGCGCCGCCGGCATGGTCGGGCGCAAGCTCCTCGACCGGCTGGTCAAGGACGGCTCCTTGGGCGGCGAGACGATCTCGCGCCTGACCCTGCACGACGTGGTGCCGCCCGAGGCGCCGGCCGGCACAAAAATCCCGGTCTCGCTCTCGGCCTCCGACTTCTCCGATCCCGGCGAGGCCGAGCGCCTGGTCGCCGGCCGCCCGGACGTGATCTTCCACCTCGCCGCCATCGTGTCGGGCGAGGCCGAGGCCGATTTCGACAAGGGCTACCGGATCAACCTCGACGGCACCCGCCGCCTCTACGATGCCGTGCGGGCGATCGGCGAGGGCTACAAGCCCCGCTTCGTCTTCACCTCGTCGGTGGCCGTCTTCGGCGCGCCGATGCCCGACCCGATCCCCGACGAGTACCTGACGGCGCCGCTCACCAGCTACGGCACCCAGAAGGCGATCGGCGAGCTCTTGCTCTCCGATTACTCGCGCCGCGGCATCTTCGACGGCGTCGGCATTCGGCTCCCCACCATCTGCGTGCGGCCGGGCAAGCCCAACAAGGCGGCGTCGGGCTTCTTCTCCGGCATCATCCGCGAGCCGCTCGCCGGCCAGGAGGCGGTGCTGCCGGTCTCCGACCAGGTCCGCCACTGGCACGCCTCGCCGCGCTCGGCGGTCGGCTTCCTCATCCACGCCGCGACGATCGACACCAAGCGACTGGGGGATCGCCGCAACCTGACCATGCCGGGCGTCGGTGCCACCGTCGCCGAGCAGATCGAGGCCCTGCGCCGCGCCGCCGGTGACGCGGCGGTGGCCCGTATCCGCCGCGAGCCCGATCCCACCATCGAGCGCATCGTCGCCGGCTGGCCCCGCACCTTCGATGCCCGGCGGGCGCTGGAGCTGGGCTTCAAGGCCGAGCCCGATTTCGACGCGATCGTGCGGGCGCATATCGAGGACGAGCTGGGCGGGAAGGTGCCGGCCTAGAACACTTCCCCTCCCCCTTGTGGGGAGGGGCCATGGGGATCGAAGATCCCGCGTGGGGGTGGTGCAGGAGGCACCACCTCGCTCTATCCGGCACCACCCCCACCCCCTTACCCCTCCCCACAAGGGGGAGGGGAGGCGCTTCAACTCTCGACGCCGAGCTCTTTCCAAAGCACAAAAAGAAACGGGCGGCACTCGCGTGCCGCCCGTTCTCATTTCCCGTTGACGGACACTTAGCCGCGCTGAGCCACCGTCACGTAATCGCGCTTCGGGGCGCCGGTATAGAGCTGGCGCGGACGGCCGATCTTCTGGGACGGGTCCTCGATCATCTCGGCCCACTGGCTGATCCAGCCGACGGTGCGGGCGAGCGCGAACAGCACCGTGAACATCGAGGTCGGGAAGCCCATCGCCTTGAGCGTGATGCCCGAGTAGAAGTCGATGTTCGGGTAGAGCTTCTTCTCGATGAAGTACTCGTCCTTGAGGGCGATCTGCTCCAGCTCCATCGCGACGTCGAGCAGCGGATCGTCCTTGATGCCGAGCTCGCTCAGCACCTCGTGGGTGGTCTTCTGCATGATGCGGGCGCGCGGGTCGTAGTTCTTGTAGACCCGGTGACCGAAGCCCATCAGGCGGAACGGATCGTTCTTGTCCTTGGCCTTGGCGACGTACTCGCCGACGCGCTCAGGGGTGCCGATCTCGGCCAGCATCTTCAGCGCCGCCTCGTTGGCGCCGCCATGGGCGGGCCCCCACAGGCAGGCGATGCCGGCGGCGATGCAGGCGAAGGGGTTGGCGCCCGAGGAGCCGGCGAGACGAACCGTCGAGGTCGAGGCGTTCTGCTCATGGTCGGCGTGCAGGATGAAGATCCGGTCGAGCGCCCGCGACAGCACGGGGTTCGGCTGGTACTCCTCGCACGGCACCGCGAAGCACATCCGCAGGAAGTTCGAGGTGTAGTCGAGGTCGTTCTTCGGATACACGAAGGGCTGGCCGATCGTGTACTTGTACGCCATCGCCGCGAGCGTCGGCATCTTGGCGATCATGCGCATGGAGGCGACCATGCGCTGCTTCTCGTCCGTGATGTCGGTCGAGTCGTGGTAGAAGGCCGAGAGCGCGCCGACCGAGGCGACCATGACGGCCATCGGGTGGGCGTCGCGGCGGAAGCCCTGGAAGAACCGGTTCATCTGGTCATGCACCATCGTGTGGCGCGTGACGCGGTAATCGAAATCGGCCTTCTGGGCCGCGGTCGGCAGCTCGCCGTACAGCAGCAGGTAGCAGGTCTCGAGGAAGTCGCCGTGCTCGGCCAGCTGCTCGATCGGGTAGCCCCGGTACAGGAGCACGCCCTCGTCACCGTCGATGTAGGTGATCTTCGATTCGCAGGAGGCGGTCGAGGTGAAGCCCGGGTCGTAGGTGAACTGGCCGGTCTGCGCGTAGAGCTTGCTGATGTCGATGACGCTCGGACCGATCGTGCCGGTCTTGGTGGGCATCTCAATCGCGCGGCCGTTCACCGTGAGGGTGCTGGTGGGGAGGCTCATGGGGTTGCGGACCCTTTCCATCAACGTGACTGAGCGTCGGCGCCGTTCCGACCGCGGCCCCCGGTGCAGGGCGGCGACTTTGCTGCGGTTGCTCACTCGGGTTTCCGGTTAGCGGATCGCCGCACCGGCATCAACCGCAGCTCCCCGCCCTGGTGACAGAATTCAGTTTCTGTTCAGGGGTTGTAGGATCACCCCCGCGAATGCGGATTCGCGGGGGTGCGCGGCCCGGTTGCATGTCCGGCAGCGAACGTCCGTCCGCTTCAGACCGCTGCCTCAGGCCGCCGCCTGCTCGCGCAGGCGCTCCAGGCTCTCCTCGCGGCCGAGCACCGCCATCACATCGAAGAGCGGCGGCGAGGTGGTCCGGCCGGTGAGCGCGGCCCGCAGGGGCTGGGCGACCTGCCCGAGCTTGACCCCGGCGCTCTCGGCGAATTGCCGCACCGCACCCTCGGTCGAGGCGGCGGACCACTCGGTCAGGGCCTCGAGATGGGTGAGCGCCCCGGCCAGCCGCTCGCGGCCCCCGTTGCCCAGCAGCCCGGTCGCCTTCTCGTCGAGGGCGAGCGGGCGCGGCGCGTAGAGGTAATAGGCGCTGTCGACGAGCTCGATCAGGGTCTTGGCCCGCTCCTTCAGCCCCGGCATCGCGGCGATGAACTTCTGGCGGGTCTCCGCAGGCAGCGGCGCCGAGAGGCCCCAGCGCGCCCCTTGCGTCGGCAGGATCGCCTCGATCGCCGCGACCAGCGCCTCGTCGGTGGAGGAGCGGATGTAGTGTCCGTTCAGGCTCTCGAGCTTGGCGAAGTCGAACCGGGCCGGCGAGCGCCCGACCTGGGCGAGGTCGAAGGCGGCGATCATTTCCTGCGTCGAAAAGATCTCCTGGTCGCCGTGGCTCCAGCCGAGGCGCACGAGGTAGTTGCGGAGCGCCACCGGCAGGTAGCCGAGGTCGCGATAGGCATCGACCCCGAGCGCGCCGTGGCGCTTCGAGAGCTTGGCCCCGTCCGGCCCGTGGATCAGCGGGATGTGCGACATGTTCGGCACGTCCCAGCCGAGCGCCTGATAGATCTGGGTCTGGCGCGCGCCGTTGGTCAGGTGGTCGTCGCCGCGGATGATGTGGGTCACGCCCATGTCGTGGTCGTCCACCACCACCGCCAGCATGTAGGTCGGCGTGCCGTCCGAGCGCAGCAGGACGAGGTCGTCGAGGTCCTTGTTCTGCCAGACGACCCGGCCCTGCACCGCATCCTCGACCACGGTCTCGCCCTCGGTCGGCGCGCGCAGGCGGATCACCGGCTTGACGCCGGCCGGCGCCTCGGACGGATCGCGGTCGCGCCAGCGGCCGTCGTAGCGGATCGGCCGGCCCTCGCGGCGGGCGGCCTCGCGCATCTCGGTCAGTTCCTCGGGCGTGGCGTAGCAGTAATAGGCCCGGCCGGAGGCGAGCAGCCCCTCGGCCACCTCGCGGTGGCGGCCCGCCCGGGCGAACTGGTAGACCACGTCGCCGTCCCAATCGAGGCCGAGCCAGTTGAGCCCGTCGAGAATCGCCTCGATGGCGGCGTCCGTGGAGCGCTCGCGGTCGGTATCCTCGATGCGCAGCAGCATCCGGCCGCCATGGCGCCGGGCATAGAGCCAGTTGAACAACGCCGTGCGACCCCCGCCGATGTGGAGGAAGCCCGTGGGCGACGGGGCAAAGCGGGTGACGACGGAGGACATGCGCTTCGAGAACCGGGTGAGAGCGAAAAAACGGTGTGGCCGGGGCCGTTAGGGCAGAGTCGGGTGAGTCGACCCGCCGGCGCCGGGTCCTGTAGCATGCGCGAGACGAGCCGTTAAGAAACCGTTGTCCGGGCCGTCTCGTCGCTTGCGGGGCGCGGAATGGCGGGGCCGAGGGCAGGGACGGGAGTCGTGGTGCGCGGTTTCCGCGCGCTGCCGGCGCCCGTTCTCTTGCTGCCGGCGCTCGGCGGCTGGGTCTCGGGCAGCCTCGCCGCGGAGGCCGCCCAGCGCCGGCTGTTCCCCTGGCTGGCGGTGGCCTTCGGGGCCGGGGCGCTCCTGTTCCTCACCGTGGCGGACGGCCCGGTTTTTCTCGCCGCCCCGTTCGGTGTCGGCCTCGCGCTCGCCGGGGCCGCCTTCGCCTGCCGGGCGCGGGCGGTGGCGCCGGCCATCCTGCTCGCCGCCGCCTTCCTGTCCCTCGGCTTCGCCGCCGCGGCCACACGCACGATGAGCGTCGCCGCGCCGGTGCTCGCCCGCACGGTGATCGCGCCGCTCCACGGCTTCGTCGAGGCGCTGGAGGAGCGCGAGGAGGGGGCGCGGCTGGTGGTGCGGGTCACGCGGCTCGGCGAGATGGCGGCACCTGAGCGCCCGACCCGGGTGCGGGTCTCCTATCGCCGCGCCGACGGCATCAAGCCCGGCGACTACATCGAGGCCAAGGCGCGGCTGCTGCCCCCGCCGGAGCCGGCGCGGCCGGGCGGCTATGATTTCGCCCGCGACGCCTACTTTCGCGGGATCGGCGCCGTCGGCTCGCTGCTCGGGCAAGCGGCCATCAAACCGCCGCCCGAGCCGGCGCCGCTCTCCCTGCGCCTCGCCGCCGGCCTCGACGAGGCGCGCAACGCGCTCACCCGCCGCATCGCCGAGTCGAACGGGGGGCAGGCGGGGGCGGTGGCGGCGGCCCTCGTCACCGGCAAGCGCGGCCTCATCGACCAGCCCACCAACGACGCCCTGCGGGCGGCCGGGATCTACCACGTCGTTTCGATCTCCGGTCTCCACATGGTGCTGGCCGCCGGCGTGGTGTTCTGGCTCGCCCGGGCGCTCCTCGCCTTAGGCCCGGGGCTGGCGCTCTCCTGGCCGATCAAGAAGATCGCCGCCGCCTTCGCGATGGTCGGGGTCACCGGCTACTGCGCCTTCTCGGGCTGGGACCTCGCCGCCGAGCGCTCGCTGGTGATGACCCTGGTGATGCTGGGCGCGATCTTGGTCGACCGGCCGGCGCTCAGCCTGCGCAACCTGGCGCTGGCGGCGCTGATCTCGCTCGCCCGCGAGCCGGAAGGTCTCCTGGGCCCGAGCTTCCAGATGTCGTTCGGGGCGGTGGCCGGGCTCATCGCCTGCGCCCGGCTGATCGACGGACGGCTCTGGAACCCGGAAGGCGCCGGGCCGATCACCCGGGCGCTCGCCTGGTGCCTCGCCACGGTGATCGGCACGCTCGCCACCACGCTCGTCGCGCAGATCGCTACCGCACCCTTCGCCACCTACCACTTCCAGACCGTCCAGCCCTTCGGCCTCGTCGGCAACGCCCTGACCCTGCCGCTCGTCTCGCTGGTGGTGATGCCGGCAGCCGTGCTCGGCATCCTGGCCACCCCCTTCGCCCTCGACCGGCCGGTCTGGTGGACGATGGGGCTGGCCGTGCGCGGGATGATCGACATCTCGGCCTGGATCGAGGGCTTCGATCGCGCCACCCTCGTGCTGCCGGCCTTCGGCCCGGGCGCGCTCGGGCTGATGACGGTGGCGTTGCTGCTGCTGGTGCTGCCGGTCTCAGGGCTACGCTGGCTCGGCCTCATTCCCGGACTTCTCGGCATCGCACTCGCCGCGAGCCCGGTGCGGCCGGACCTCTATGTCGACCGCGAGGGCGGCGGCGCGGCCCTGCGCGGGGCCGACGGCCGCCTCGTGGTGTTGGGCAAGCCCCCCGCCTTCGGGCTCGAGCAATGGCTGAAGGCCGACGGCGACGGCCGCTCCCGCGAGGACCCCGGACTGAGTGCCGGCGCCCGCTGCGACAAGCTCGGCTGCGTCGGCCACGGGCCCGGCGGCGTGAGCGTGGCGCTGGTGCGCGACAAGCGCGCCTTCCCGGAGGATTGCGCCCGGGCGACCGTGGTGATCTCGCGCCTGGAGGCGCCGCCGGGTTGCGCCGCCAAGCACGTCCTCGACCGGATATTTCTCGCCGCGCACGGGGCGACGACCTTGCGCTTCACGGCGGAGGGAGCGGTGATCGAGACGGCCAAGCGGCCAGGCGAGACGCGGCCGTGGCGGCCGGCGCCCGTCGTGAAGGCGGCGGGACCGCCCGCCCCACCGGTGCCGGGTCCGGCGCCTCGCCCGGCGCCGGCTCCGCCGGAGGGTGAGGCGGAGGAGGGGCAGGGCGAGCCGTGAGGCGGGGCTTCCTTCGGGTCGCTCCCGATGACCGAGGACGCGGGCGAGGGCTGCCGCGCCTGAACCCTCCCCCCTCTGCGGGGGAGGGTGCCCCACGGAGTGGGGCGGGAGAGGGGAACCACGCTTCCGGAGAGGTCGCGACCATGATGACGGGCGCCATACCCGGCATCGTCGCGCTGCCCCTCTCCCGGCCTACTTCGAAGGCCACCCTCCCCCGCAGAGGGGGGAGGGTTATGCGTGGCGGCCGTCACTTCCTGGTTGCGCAACCGACTGTGTCGTATCCCGTGTCGCAACCCGGTTGGGCGGCGCTCTCAACGCCCTGCCGCAGCCCGCCCCTGCGGCGCCTCGTCGACCGCCAGCGTGCCGAGATAGGTCTCGACCACCCGGGCATCACCCTGGAGCGTGCGGCTGTCGCCCTGGAGCACGACGCGGCCGCCGTCGAGGACGTAGCCGTGATCGGCGATCTGGAGCGCCGCGCGGGCGTTCTGCTCGACGAGGAGGATCGCCACCCCTTCGTCGCGCAGGCGCGCCACCGTGCGCATCACCTCGGCGACGATCAGCGGGGCGAGGCCGAGGCTCGGCTCGTCGAGCATCAGCAGGCGCGGCCGGCCCATGAGGGCGCGGGCCATGGCGAGCATCTGGCGCTCGCCGCCCGAGAGCGTGCCGGCGTGCTGGCGCCGGCGCTCGGCGAGGCGGGGGAAGAGCCGGTACATCTCGCCGATGTCGCCGCCGCCGCCTTTGCCGCGGAACCGGAAGGCGCCGAGCTTCAGGTTGTCCTCGACGCTCATCGTGGCGAACAGCTCGCGCCGCTCGGGGATCAGGCTCAGGCCCTGCGCCACCCGCGCCTCGACGGGCAGCCGCGTCAGGTCGCTCCCCTCGAACAGGATGCGGCCGCGGGCCGGCAGCACCCCCATCAGGGCGTTCAGCAGCGTGGTCTTGCCGGCGCCGTTGGCGCCCAGCACCGTGACGAGCCGCCCGGGCGCGACGCTGAGCGAGATGCCCCGCACCGCCTCGACCTTGCCGTAGGCGACCGACAGGTTCTCCGCTTCGAGCATGGCCTGCGTCATGCGGCGCTCCCCAGATAGGCCTCGACCACCGCCGGATCGCGGCGCACGGTGGCGGGCGCGCCCTCGCACAGCTTGGCGCCGAAATTCATCACCACCAGCCCGTCGGCGAGCCCCATCACGAAATCCATGTCGTGCTCGACGAGCAGGATGCCGAGGCCTTCCTGGCGCAGGCGGCGCAGCAGGTCGCCGAGCGCCTGCTTCTCCTGGTGGCGAAGCCCGGCGGCCGGCTCGTCGAGGAGGAGGAGCTGGGGGCCGAGGCAGAGCGCCCGGGCGATCTCGACGATGCGCTGCTGGCCCAGCGCCAGGCTGCCCGCCGGCAGGTCGCGGCAGGCGGAAAGCCCCACCCGGGCGAGCTGGCTCTCGGCCTCGGCGAAGAGCGCGGCTTCTTCGGCCGCATCGAGGCCGAGCGCGCCGCGGACCGGACCGGCGGAGCCGCGCAGGTGAGCGCCCAGCGCCACGTTCTCGATCACCGACATGCCGGCGACGAGCTTGACGTGCTGGAAGGTGCGGGCGCAGCCGAGCCGGGCGATGCGCCGGGCCGGCAGGCCGGTCACCTCGCGGCCCCCGAGCCGGACCGCCCCGGAGGTCAGCCGCGCGACGCCGGTGACGAGGTTGAAGGTGGTGCTCTTGCCCGCCCCGTTCGGTCCGATCAGTGCCACCACCTCGCCGGCCTCGACCGAAAAGCCGATGTCGTTGACCGCGACGAGGCCGCCGAAGGTTTTTCTGAGGTTCGCGGCCTCCAGCAGGACCGTGCCGGCGGCGGCGGCCGGGCGCGGCGCCAGGGGCTCCGCGGCCGGCCCGCGATCCGGCGGCCCCGAGACCGTGCGGCGGACGATCAGCGGCCACAACCCGTCGGGTGCGCGCTGGAGCATCAGCACCAGCAGCACCCCGAACACGATCGCCTCGAAGTTGCCCTGACTGCCGAAGACCAGCGGCAGCACGTTCTGGAGCTGGTCCTTCAGCACCGTCACCAGCACGGCGCCGAACACGCCGCCGCCGATCGAGCCGGCCCCGCCGATCACCGCCATCAGCAGGTACTCGATGCCGGCATTGATGCCGAACGGCGTCGGGTTGATGGCGCGCTGGATATGGGCGTAGAGCCAGCCCGAGAGCGCCGCCAGCACCGCCGCATAGACGAAGGCGACGATCTTCACCCGCGCCGTGTCGACCCCGAAGGATTCCGCCGCGACGACCCCGCCCTTCAGCGCCCGGATCGCCCGGCCGGTGCGCGAGCGCAGCAGGCGGTGGGTGAGCCAGAGGCAGATCCCGAGGAACCCCCAGGTGAGGAGCAGCGCCTCGCCCCCGCCGAGGACGGGATAGCCGAGGATCGTGATCGGTGGCAGGCCGGTCAGGCCGTCGTAGCGGCCGAGCGCGTCGGTGTTGCCGAGCACGTAGAAGAACGAGATGTTCCAGGCGATCGTGCCGAGCGGCAGGTAATGGCCCGACAGGCGCAGGGTGATCGCGCCGATGACCCAGGCGGCGATGCCCGACAGCAGCAGCGCCACCGGCAGCGACAGCCAGGGCGACAGCCCTCCTTGGGTGGTCAGGAGCGCTGTCGCGTAGGCGCTGATGCCGACGAACATCGCCTGCCCGAAGGAGGTGATGCCCGCGACCCCGGTGAGCACGACGAGGCCGGTGACCACGATCGCCGAGAGGCCGGCATAGGTGAGCAGCGTGAGCCAGAACGGCGGCACGCCGGGCAGGAACGGCAGGGCGACGACGGCCAGCGCAGTCAGGCCGGCCAGAATGCCGGTGGGCGTGAGGCGGGCGGGCATCTTACTCTTCGTCCTCGATCGGGGCCGAGCGCAGGGAGCGCCAGAGCAGGACCGGGATGATCGCCATGAACACGATCACCTCCTTGAAGGCGCTGGCCTCGAACGAGGCGACGGATTCGATGATGCCGACGAGGATCGCCGCGGCCGCCGCCGCCGGATAGCTCGCGAGCCCGCCGATGATCGCCGCGACGAAGCCCTTGAGGCCGATGAGGAAGCCGGTGTCGTAATAGACCGTGGTCAGCGGCGCGATCAGCACGCCCGAGAGCGCCCCGATGAAGGCCGCGACCGAGAAGCTGAGCCGGCCGGCGAGCGAGGGCGCGATGCCCATCAGCCGGGCCCCGAGCCGGTTGACCGCGGTGGCGATCAGCGCCTTGCCGAGCAGCGTGCGCGAGAAGAACAGCCACAGCCCGACGATGATCGCCAGCGTCAGGCCGATCATCCACAGCGACTGCCCGCTGATGAGCAGGGGCCCGGCCGGGAACGAGGCCTCCGACAGCGGCGGGGTGCGCGAGCCCTCCGCGCCGAAGAAGACGAGGCCGAGGCCCGTCAGCGCCAGATGGACGCCGACCGAGGCGATCAGCAGCACCAGCACCGAGGCATGGGCGAGCGGCCGGAACGCCACCGCGTGCATGAAGCCGCCCATCGGGGTCACGATGGCCAGCGTCACCAGGATCTCGACGAGGAGCCCCGGCTTCATCGGCGCCAGGATCCAGGCCGCGGCGGCGACGAGGGCCGGGAGCGCAAGGTCCCGGAGCGCGAGGCGCAGCAACGTCCGCCGGTCGAGGGTGTGGCGGCCCTCCGCGCAATCGGCCAGGAAGGCGAGGCCGCCGAGGCCGAGGAGCAGCGGCACGGTGCCCGGCAGGGTGCCGGCCTCCAGGCTCGCCAGCGTCAGCGCCCCGTAGGCGACGAACTCGCCCTGCGGGATCAGGATCACCCGGGTGACGGTGAAGACCAGGACCAGCGACAGGGCGATCAGCGCGTAGATCGCGCCGTTCACGACGCCGTCCTGGAGGAGGAGAAGGAGGATCGTGGCGTCCACGGAATGGTATCCTGGGCGTCGTGGGAGATGTCGAATTTTTATGTCTATCCCACACGCGACCTCATCCTGAGGTGCGAGTGAAACGAGCCTCGAAGGAGGGCTCCAGTGATCGCAGAGATGTCTGGAGCCCTCCTTCGAGGTCAGTCCATCTGCGATGGACTGACACCTCAGGATGAGGTGGAGGAAGGGATCGTTGCCGGCGCGATTGGCGCGGCCCTACCCGTCAATTCGTCGCCGACAACAGCTTCCACTTGCCGTTCTCGATCGTCACCATCACGCGGGCGCGGTCGTCCTGGCCGACATGGTCGGTAGGGGTCATGTTGACGACGCCGTTGGTGTAGACGACGTCCTTCAAGCCCTCGATCGCGTCGCGGAGCGCCGAACGGAACTCAGGGGTACCCGGCTTGGCGGTCTTGAGCGCCACCGGGATCGCGTTCGCCAGCAGCACCTCGGCATCGTAGGCGTGGCCGCCGAAGGTCGCGAGCGAGCCCGCCCCGAATTTCGCCTCGTAGGCCCTGGTGTAGTCGAGGGCGACCTTGCGCACCGGGTTCGATTCGGGAAGCTGCTCGGCGACGAGCAGCGGGCCGGCGGGCAGCACCGTGCCTTCCAGGTCCTTGCCGCCGACGCGCAGGAAGTCGGCATTGGCGACGCCGTGGGTCTGGTAGTACTTGCCGGCGTAGCCGCGCTCCTTGAGCGTCTTCTGCGGCAGCGCCGCGGGCGTGCCCGAACCGGCGATCAGCACCGCGTCGGGACGCGCCGCCATCACCTTCAGCACCTGGCCGGTGACGCTGGTATCGGTGCGGGCGTAGCGCTCGGTCGCGGCGAGCTTGATGCCCTTGGCCTCGAGCCGCGGGGTGATCTCGGCGAGCCAGCCGTCGCCATAGGCGTCGTTGAAGCCGATGAAGCCGACCGACTTCACCCCCGCCTTGGCCATGTGTGTGGCGATCGCCTCGGCCATCAGGCCGTCGTTCTGCGGCGCCTTGAACACCCAGCGGCGCTTGTCGTCCATGGGAGCGACGATCTTGGACGAGGCCGCCAGGCTGATCATCGGCACCTTGGCCTCGGCCGCGACCTCGACCATGGCGAGCGAGACCGGCGTCACCGAGGAGCCGACGATGGCGTCGACCTTGTCATCGCTCGCGAGCTTGCGCGCGTTGGCGACGCCCTTGGTGGTGTCGGTGGCATCGTCGAGGACGATCCACTCGACCTTCTGGCCGCCGATCTCGGTCGGCAGCAGCGTCATGGTGTTGGCCTGCGGGATGCCCAGCGAGGCCGCCGGGCCGGTCTTGGCGATGGTGACGCCGATCTTGATCGGCTGTGCCAGCACGGGTCCGGCCAGAACGGTGCCGGCCAGAAGAGGGCCGATAAGGGCGAGCGCCCAGACGATGCGCCTCATGGTCATGTCCTCCCATTCGGAGCCGCGCCGGTTGGAGCCCGGTCGCCGGCATCGCGCGCCTCGTTGGGCCCGCGGATCGTTGCTTTGCAATTCCCCGCGGCCGCCGTCCACCCTGGCGTTCGGCTAACGGCATCCGCGTTTGACTTCGTTCCCCGGGGTTTATAATTTACCGTCCGGTTGGTCAATAGATCGCGCCGGCGGCTCCGAAGGGCTCGACACGGCGGGACGGGGAGGGCGTAACCACATGAGCGAGACGAGCGAGACCTTGGTACTGACGGAGCGCCACGCGGGTTACCGCGTGCTGGTGCTCAACCGGCCCGACCGGCTCAACGCCTTCAACGAGCCGCTGCACCTCGCCCTCCGCGAGGCGCTCGGCGCCGCCGCCGCCGATCCGGAGTGCCGGGCGCTGATCCTCACCGGGGCGGGGCGCGGCTTCTGCGCCGGCCAGGACCTCTCGGCCCGCAACTTCGCGCCCGACGTCGTGCCGGACCTCTCCCGGACCCTCGCGGAATTCTACAACCCGCTGGTCAAGCAGATCCGCGACCTGCCGATGCCGCTGATCTGCGCCGTCAACGGCGTGGCGGCGGGGGCGGGCGCCAGCCTCGCCTTTCACGGCGACCTCGTGCTGGCCGCGCGCTCGGCCAAGTTCCTCCAGGCCTTCGCCAAGCTCGGGCTGATCCCGGATGCCGGCGGCACCTGGCTGCTGCCGCGCCTCGCCGGCCGGGCCCGGGCCCGCGGCATGGCGCTCCTGGCCGAGCCGATCACCGCCGAGCAGGCGGAAGCCTGGGGCATGATCTGGCGGGTGATCGACGATGCCGACCTGATGGCCGAGGCGCATCGGCTGGCCGCGCAACTGGCGCAGGCGCCGACCTACGGTCTCGCCTTGATCCGCCGCGCCCTCGACGCCTCGGAGACGAACGACCTCGACCACCAACTCCAGGTCGAGAGCGAGTTGCAGGGCGAGGCCGGGCGCTCGCCGGATTACCGCGAGGGCGTGGCCGCCTTCCTGGAGAAGCGCCCCGCCCGCTTCACCGGGCGCAAGCGGTGAGCCCGGAGGAGATTGCCCGCGCCTGCGCGGCGGCGATGTGGGCGGAGGACCGGGCGAGCCAGGGACTCGGCATGCGCCTCGACCATGTCGGCCCGGGCGAGGCGGTCCTGTCGATGCGGGTGCGCGACGACATGACGAACGGCCACGGCTCGTGCCACGGCGGCTTCATCTTCGCGCTGGCCGATTCGGCCTTCGCCTTCGCGTGCAACGCCTACGATCAGCGGGCGGTGGCGCAAGCCTGCGCCGTCACCTTCCTGCGGCCGGGGAAGCGCGGCGAGGTGCTGACGGCGCGGGCCGTCGAGCGGGTGCGCGAGGGGCGCTCCGGCATCACCGACGTGACGGTGACCGATGCGGAGGGCCACGTGGTGGCGGAGTTCCGCGGGCATTCGCGGACCGTGCCGGGGACGGTGCGGGCGGGGGAGGGTGGGGCTGTGCCGTCTGCCCGGTCGGAGCCTGGCTGAACGCCGTTACACCCTCGTCCCACCCGCAACCTCATCCTGAGGTGCGACCGAAGGGAGCCTCGAAGGAGGGCTCCGGAAGTCTCCGTGATCTCTGGAGCCCTCCTTCGAGGTCAGCCGATCTTCGATCGCGTGCGATCTCCGATCGCCAACACCTCAGGATGAGGTCGCGGGCGGGGTGGTCGGGGTAATCTACGAATGGAAAGTCAAAAAATATTTCAGGGAGAAACGCCATGCTCCAGATCGCCCCCCGCAAGCTCACCCGCATGGTCCCGGAGGCCGCCGAGCTCGACCGGTTCGAGACCGCCTCGCGGGCCGACCTCGCCGCCTGGCAGCGCGAGAAGCTGCGCGAGACCCTGCACCACGCCTACGCCAACGTGCCGCATTACCGTGCCGCCTTCGACGCAGCCGGCGTGCACCCGCGCGACTTCCAGGATCTCCCCGACCTCGCCCGCTTCCCCTTCACCGCCAAGGCGGATCTCCGGGCGAACTACCCATTCGGGATGTTCGCGGTGCCGCGCGAGCAGGTGTCGCGCATCCACGCGTCATCCGGCACCACCGGCAAGCCGACGGTGGTCGGCTACACCCGGGCCGACATCGACAT